>CANQVN010000001.1 GCA_947627315.1 uncultured Clostridia bacterium
TCCTTTATACTCGTTTTTCCGTTTTCGTCCGACATTAAAAGCGCGGGCGCGCCCCAGAGGTAAATCGCGGTCCAAAGCGGGAGGGTGAATACGAGGTACTCGAAAAACACGTCCGGAAAAATTGCGCTTACGACCGCGTTGCCCATAAACCCGAAGTTGGAAAAGACAAGACCGTAGGTGAATATTTTACGCATATATCTGTCTTTTGAGCAAAATCGGGAGATGAGAATGGAAATCGGGATCATAACAAGCACTATGGCGGCGCTGCCCAAAAACAGCTTCCACAGTGTGCCGAGGCTTTTGACGGTGAAGTTTTTAATAAAGGTGCGAAGCACGAGCGCCGGGATTAAAATCGTATTTTCGAGCTTTGAAAGCACCGACGCGGCGCCCGCGTCCGTTATTTTGCATTTTACAAGCAAATAGCCCGCTGCTATGAGAGAGAATAAAACAGCCATCTGATTTATTGAGGATATAAAAATTTTCATAGCGTTACTCCTATTCCAAATAACAATTATACAATAATTTTATAACAAGTCAACTATAAATCTGCGTTATCCTAAAAGAATCCAAAGTCGGCTTTGCATAAAAAAGCCGCGGCGAGATTCGCCGCGGCGTGTGCTGCACCGCAACCGGCGCGTTTGAAAAATTAACGCTTATTTATTTTATATTCCGATGGAGAGACTCCGATGATTTTTTTGAATTGCTTCGAGAAGTAATACGGATCGGTAAATCCCAAGCTGTTCGAGGTTTGTTTAACGTTGCTTCCTTGGCGCAGAAGAAGTGTCGCCTGCTTAATTTTGCGTTCAACAATATAGCTGATTGGCGATTTGTTGAATTCTTTTTTAAATTTGTGCGAAAACGAACTGGCAGACATATAGAAAGCTCTTGACAAATCGTTAATGCTGAGCTTTTCGGTGACGTTTGATTGAATAAAGTTTTTCACCGCTTCTTTCCATAAAGATTCCGACTGATATGTTAAAGTTTTATCTTCGTCAAATAGTTTTATGTATATTGACGATAGAATGTAATCCGTCATTAGCCTGTAATGAACAGCATCCGTCTGCTTTAAGGAAACCATTTTCTCGATTTTGCCTTGCAAATCAGCTGCGGGGCTGCCCGTCATCTTAAAGGCGTCGTCAAATTCAGAATCAAATTTCTTTGAATCGGGGTCAAAATTGATATGACACCAAGATAGGATACCAAAATCTTTCATCTGTATTTCGTGAAGGATATAGGGCGGAACGATTAGTAACTCCGATTCATGTATTTCCAAGCTTACGGTTTCGGTTTTACAATAATAACAGCCCTTACAAACATACACTAATACCCAAAAATCAAAATATCTGTTCTGCGCCCGGTGTTGCGTTTTGGAGGCCTTGACTTCGCCGAAAATGTATGAATAATTCATATCCGCCGCTCCCACGTTTTTTGTCATTATATCATTTTCAATACCCGCTTGCAAGATAGTACATGAAAATAGCCGGATATTACATTTAATTTGTTTTGGAAAGTCGGTAAAATGAGCAAGAAAGGGGAGTTTATTATGAGTTATATAATAGATGAATTAGACGAGCTGCTTAAACCCGAAACCCTTCCGCTTTACTGTTTTGGCAGGCATGCGCATTATGAAGGCAGTATTGATAAAAAAGGGTTTAACGCCGATTGGGATTGGGAATTATACACCGATGAGCGCGGCGAGTACGTTCTTTTTGAACAATACGGATCAGGTTGTATTTATAACTTTGTTCAGCACAGATTCATAAAAAGTCCGGAGCCTACCTTCAATTTTTATTTTGATGACGATACAGAGCCGCGCTTTACGATAAAGCCCTCGCAGTTCGGCGAAAAATACCCTTTTATAGAACCGCTGGCCGGTAAATTCATAGGACCGTTGCTCGGAAGGGAAATAAGAGTGGTGCGCAGCTTTGTCCCGATGCCGTATACCTCCTACTGCAAGGTGACCTCGGATATGCCGCTTCGCGGGCATCGTGCTCCCGGCGGCGGATGGGGACATATCGTCTGCCATACATATTCCGGTGAACCTTCAAAAAACAGTTTTTTACCGTCTGACGGGAGATACCGCGAGCTTGCGGCGATTTGGGAGCAGCGGGGCACTACGCTGATACGCAGTGAAAATTCACACAGTATCCATGAATTAAAGCTGAACCCAAACGAAGAAAAACGCGTGTTCGCCTGTAACGGCGCCGCTCTCATCACGTCTTTGAGACTTCGTCTTTCCGACGAGTCAAACGTGGCATTTAAAAATTTGTGGATACAGGCGCGTTGGGACGGGCATTCGCAAGCCGATATCGAACTGCCTGTGGGCTGTTTTTTCGGTGATGAACTCGGCTACGGCGGACGAAGCTGCCTGTACAACGGATCGGATGGCCGCAGCGGATTTTATTCTTACTATCCGATGCCGTTTAAAGATTCGGCTGAGATTACGCTCATAAATCGCGGCGAGGAAGCGGTGTCTGTTGAAACCTTCACGGCTGCCTATACAAATAAATTTAACGACCTTTATACTACCGGCAGCTTCGGATATTTTATGAGTACGCCGTATTATCCAATAAAACCGACGAGCGGGTCGGACAGCCTGATAGCCAATATCTCCGGCATTTCCGGTCACGTTGTGGGAGCGACGATAACAGGATATCCATACGAAACCAATAAAGCGAGCTGCGAGGGGGACGTTCGCATCCATTTTGATGGCATACGCACCCCGCAGATAGAGAGCGACGGAAGCGAAAGCTATATCTGCTATGGATGGGGATTCTGCTGTCCGCCGCAAAGCAATCCGATAAGCAGTTATGACGGAAAGCTGACCAATGAACGTGTCGACTGGAGTATGTTCCGTTCAATGCCCGGAGAACGCTACACCTTTTTTGATAAACTGCATTTTGGTATTGAGTCGTTTGGCTGCAACGAGCATAATATGTGCCATTCGGGCGCGATTCTGTTTTATGGAGAACGGAAAAGCCGCGTGAAACTTTTGGGCGAATTTGGCGATGGGGAAGAGAGTCTCACTTCATATTTCGAGGGGGATGATGACGATATAGAGGTAACGCTTTGCGGGTCGCGCGGCAAGGAGACGGAATTTACCGTCGAAACCCGTGGGGCTGCGGAAATCGTGCTGCGCCGCGTCAGCGACCAAACGGTGGCAAGGCAGTATGCCGAGGTGTATATAGACGGAGAAAAATGTGCAAAGCCGTGGTATTTTGCCGACAGTAACAAGTATAAACGCTGGCTTGAGGACGAATATATTATCCCCAAAACGGCTTTCGGCGACAAGAAGACAATTAAAATCCGTATATCTCCGGCAGAATGCGGCGGTACGGTAAGCTTCAATCAATTCGGAATTTCCGTTTTCGGAAGATTTATATAACAATAAAAAGGGCAGAAATTGCAAAACAAACGCAATTTCTGCCCTTTTTATCAGCGTCGAAGCAAAGCGGACTTTGCCGGGGTGCGCGACGGCGCGCAAACCGCGAAATGCTTGAACGCAGTGAGTTTTTCACAGAGAGGAGGAGCAGCGGAGAATGTGAGCTTTTGAGCCTGCGAGAAAGCGAACAAAACGAAGCTTGCGACGACGACGCTCGTCGGTCTCATAACCCGGAACACCGAGATGGTCAGACTTTCCGCATATAAAAGAGCACAGACACCGCAAGGGTGTCTGTGCTCTTTGGTTGCGGAGGAAGGACTTGAACCAACGACCTTCGGGTTATGAGATATTATCTGCGGTTTCACATTCAATACACGATAGTGTTATTTTATCACGGATAGTCCCTTTTTTCAAGGGTTTTGGCAGTAGATGATTCCCTTTTGGTACCATCGCGTATCACAGCGTATCACTGCGGTTGGTGTCAGCGTTGGTGTCAAAATAAAGATCTATTGTCGTGCAATTATATTTTAAAAAAGCAAATGGCTCGTCGGGTTTAGTAACTTGTTAAATTTACAGTCTTTGGGTTTAAAACTTCGTAACACTTTATACTTTGGGTTAACGGCATTTGTTTTGCAGCCACTCTTTTTGGCGCAGAAAAGGATTTGCTATGTGTCTTGCAATAAACAAGGCAATACATTTCTATTTCTGCGCCTTTTTTATTTTTTACAAGGAGAAAAAATATGTCAAAATACAAATTACAGTTAAAACAAATCGTGGATTACCCGCGATGCCGAATTTACCGACAATTTATTCGGCAATTGATAGAAGATCGGAACATTCGTTTGGGCGGAAGTTCCGGTCTTTATTATTATACTGTTTTATCCTGCTTTGCAAACTTCCGCACATCCCATAAACGCATCGACGGAATAAGTTATACGGTTTATCCCGGTGAATGGGTGTGCAGGATAAGCGAGGTATGCGAATGGTTTCGCGTAAGGTTCCACCATCAGGCTTTTTCGATACTAAACGATCTTGTGAAGCGCAAGCTGATCACATTTTCCCTGCTCGGTCACGGCAACATCATAAAATATACAATATGCGACTGGAAAAAAGCAAACCGTGTCCTGGAGTATAATGCGCCATGTCAAAAGGACACGGGCTTTTTCTTTCTGCCCATATCAAAAGCAAATGAACTGGTCGGTTCGGGGCGATGCTCGGAAATGGACGTTCTGTTGGATATGTGGATCAATGCCGTGTATAACGACAGTCGGGTTTCCGCTTCCGAAGCCGGTCCCGTTGTGTATTTCAGAAACGGAACGGGCTGCCCGCTTACCTGTTATGCGGAACTGGCAAAAAGATGGGGCGTATCAAAAGCAACAGCCGGTCGCTATGTAAGACGGTTGGACGATATCGGATATATAACGCAGATCAGTTTTCCCGGTACTTACGGCAGTGCCATCTACCTTCAGAATTACCTTTCCACCATGTTTCAGATTTCCGATGTAATGATAGATAAGGAGGAAGTGGCGATGATGCTGGATATCCATATAAGCACGCCGGACGAAAACGATCAAAGCGTTTCAAAAGACGATCTCAGCGTATCAGAATCGCACATTGAAATGATACGGGAAAAAGTCGAAAAAATCCTTACCGCACAAGGCGTTTTGTGTGTTTCGTGTCCGAAAATCAAATATAAGTTATTTCCTTTATCCGATTGCGGTGAAGATATCTTATCAAGAGTAAATATCATACCCCCTATCCGCCGATATATACTGCTTCTATCCTGTGACGGTAAAAACGAAATCATGCGGTTTTGTATCAAACTTACAGAGGAGGGATCGTAATGTCAAAACAGGAACTGATCAATAATCCCGTCTACCACGATACGCTTACGCTTCTGAAAAAATACAGAGACGTTGTGTGGAGCGTCGAGCTGTCCGTTCAGCGTGTGCGCAGAAAATTTCAAATCGAGTATGGCACGTCCATAGAGGATTTTCTCGATTCGATATACCTGGCGGGCATTGATTTTGAAGAGAGCGACATTGCCGAACACGCGCAAAGCATCGAGCGAAGTTATAAGATGCTTCGGCTTGTCGAGTCCTCCGTTAATCTGCTCCGCGAAAAGCATAAAAACGGAGAGACGTATTACTGGATACTTTATTACAGTTTTCTGTCGCCACGGCAGTACCGCAATGCCGATGAGATCATAGAGCAGCTACGCCCGCATATCCAAGATATCAGTTACCGTACCTACTACAGAAAACGCCGCGAAGCTATAGAGGCTTTCTCCTCAATCTTGTGGGGCTATTCCTCCCGCGACAGCTTAAATCTTTTAGAGCGGTTTTTCCCGAATGACGAAAAAGACGGGAACTGACATAAAATTGGCACGGTATTGCTATTGCGGCGTAAATGAGGGCGTGATAGAATGGGTATGCTCAAAACTATGTCACAAGTTCAAAGCACCATTTTCGGATGGTGTTTTTTATATTGCTCAAAAGAGGTTAAGGAGGAACAATTACTTGAAAAACAAAAACACTGCCGTAAAACGAAAAAGCGACCGCCATATGGATTGGGGGCGCATCCTTTTCACACTATTTGTGATGACGTGCCTGTTTTCCGTGATGGCTTTCAGAACCTTTGCCGCGCCTACGGTGTGGGATAAAGCGACCGAGATAATGAAGGACGTTTATAACCAGGTGCTTGCAATATCCACCATCGCGGCAATCGTCACAGCATCGATAGCGTTGCTTTTAATGAATTTTTCAAAGTCGGGCCGTACCGTTGACGAGTCGCGCGCGTGGTTGAAAAGAATTATTATCACCTGGGCTATTCTGAACGGGCTCGGTTTTATTATGGCGTATATCACTCCGTTCTTTTCGGGAGGAAAATGGGGTTGACGAAAGGATGTGATCGTGCCGTATGGGCATTTTAGACGGGATTGTTCAATGGATCGCTGAGCAGGTCATGAACGCGCTGGATCTGATCAGCACATCGGTTTTGGGCGCGCTGGGGTGCAACATGGATACTTTCCTGCGTTATTTCCCCGCCGCCGAAACCATGTATAACATATTTGTTGCTCTGGCAATCGGCTTGATATTGCTCAATTGGATATGGCAGCTGTTCAAAAACTACGGGTTGTCTGCCGGCGTGGAAGCGGAAGATCCGGTGAAACTGTCATTGCGCTCGATTCTCTTTATTCTGCTTGCCTACTTTTCGGATGATATTGTAAATATTATTTTGAAGATCGGCGGCACACCGTATAAATGGATCTTGAACTTCGAACTGCCGCCTTTGAATTTTTCGGATTTCAACAGCGTCCTGCTTACGATTTTGGGAGTGTGCGCAAACGGCGCAGTTGCCATTATTGCGCTAATACTGATCCTTATTTTAGCGTGGAATTATATAAAGCTGTTATTTGAAGCGGCAGAGAGATATGTTCTGCTTGGCGTTCTGGTATACACCGCTCCGGTAGCCTTCGCTACGGGAGCATCCCAAACGACGGGCAATATATTCAAGAGTTGGTGCAGGATGTTCGCCGGGCAGATCTTTCTGCTGATTATGAATGCTTGGTGCCTGCGATTATTCACCTCAATGGTCGGAACATTTCTTTCAAATCCATTGTCATTGTAAAGGGGAAAATATGAAAAAAAGAACAAAAGCGTTAATTCTAGCGGCGGTCGTTGCGACAGCCTTGTGTCTTCTCTCCGTTTCGGCTTTTGCTTTGACGGAAAGCGAAGTGCAGCGGCAGGTCGATGCAGCGGGTCGTGAATCGGTGACCGGGAATATATTCATTTGGTTTCTGTGCGCCGTTGCATTTTTAAAAGTATCTCAAAAAATAGACAGTTTTTTATCGTCGCTCGGCATCAATGTCGGTCATACGGGCGGCTCGATGTTGGCGGAAGCAATGATCGCCATGCGCGGTGTCGGTATGGCTAAAGGTATGATGGGCGGAAACGGCGGTTATTCGGGACATTCTGCGGGAGGGTCGGTTTCCTCGTCTGACGGAGCGGGCTTTATGAGCGGAGGGCTTGCCGGAGTCGTAAGCAGAAAATTCACAAACGACGCCGTAAAATCGGCGACAAACGGCGGCGGAGGAGGAATAGGCGGAGCCGCGTTTTCCGCGTCCGTCAGCAAGGGCGGCGGATTTGCCAATCGTGTTATCGGCGATGTGGCAACGGGAGATATATCCAAAAAAGGCACGATCAGCGGCGAGGGAGCGTCTGATGCGCTGATGTCCTATCTCGGCTATACGGCACTCGGAAGCGATACGGAGGATGTTCCCTCGTTCAGCAATGTCGAGATAGGCGGCGGGCGGATAACCGCAACGGAGGTGACGCCCACCAATCCGAACGGTATTGAAACGGCAATGTATCACGCGGAAAAATATGCCGCGCCCGACGGGAACTATACGACGGTAACGACCGCGGACGGATCTTCCTGGTATAAACAATATGCGGTCGATACGGTAGAACGCACTCCATATTCCGCGCCGGACGGCGAAGTGGCATATCATGAAAAAATCGTAAAGAAGCTACCCAAATCCCCGCCGCGAAAGGATAAACTGTAATGGCGGAAGAAAACAGAAATTCTGTGACGGAACAACTTCAAAAAGGCGCTCAGGCTGCCGGTGCTGTAAAAAGCGCCGTCAAGACGGGTAAAGCAATCGCCGCTGCCGCAAAAGGCGCCGCGGCGGGCGGACCGTTTGGCGCCGCTGCGGGATTTGTATTGCAAAATCGAAAGCTGATAGCAAAACTTGCAATAGCCCTGGTCGCCTTTTTGCTTTTGCCCGTCCTGTTCATCTGTATGCTGCCCTCTCTCGTATTCGGTGGGTTGGGAAACGAATATTCTCCAAGCGATCCCGACACGCCGATTTTGAACAGCGATACGGCGCTTACCGCAAATATGACCTCCGCTTCGGATGCGATAAGCAGAGTATTGTCGGACGGCATGTCCGAGCTTTTGGAGCAAATCGACCGTGACTATGCGGCTTCGGGAGCGGAGCGGAAAGAAATTATCAATCCGTATGAGAACTCGCCGTCCTTTAACGCAAACCGCTTTATAAGCCAATACTGCGCGTCGAAAAACGAGGATTTTTCGGCGGTTTCGCTTGAGGATATGAATAGCATACTGAAAAGCGGGAAAGACGAACTGTATTCATACGAAAGAGTGTTGCAGCAACGGACAGTCAAAAAAGAAGTTGTAACGATCGATCCCACTACCGAAAAAGAGGTCAAAACCGAGATCTCGGAAACGAAGCTGTGGGCGTCTTACACTGTGAAGTACAACGGCGAAATGTATTTTGCCGACCGGATCTTTCACCTGAATGACGAGCAGAAGCAACTCGCCGAAAACTACGCGCAGAACCTCAGTCTGTTTTTGGGCGACAGTATGTTTCAGTGTCTGCCGGACGGCTACAGCGCATCCCCTTCGCTCGGAGATATTCGGTTTACCGACGGACAAATCCCCGTTGTATACTACAATCAGGTGGACGAACGCTATTCCGATCAGCCATACGGAACGGACAAAATCGGCAGCTGCGGATGCGGACCGACCGCGATGGCAATAGTGGTATCGTCGTTAACGGATAGTACGGTCGATCCCGTAACGATGGCGGAATGGTCGTATAAAAACGGATATTGGTGCTCGGGGAGCGGATCGTATCACGATTTGATACCGGAAGCGGCAAAGGCTTGGAAACTGCCTGTGGAGGGCTGCGGCAAAAATAACGGTCAAATGATTGCCGACGCCCTTTCCAAAGGGAAATTGGTTGTCGCTCTGATGGTAAAGGGTCATTTTACCAAGACCGGTCATTTTATCGTTTTACGCGGCGTGAGAAACGGAAAAATTCTTGTGGCGGATCCGGTCAGTTACGCACGCAGCGAACAGGAATGGGATCTTTCGGTCATTCTGAGCGAAGCAAGCCCGAACGCGGGAGCAGGCGGACCGTTTTGGATCATAGGATAGAACAGATTGCATATACTATAAATAGCAGTATCAATAAAACGATAAATTTATCTACATATATGTTGACAAATAAACTGATATATGCTATGCTGTTCTATGCGAGGTGATAGTATGTTTAATATTGCAAGTGCGATCCGGAATACGATTTCCATAACGCTTTTCAACCGCGGACAGGCGGGCAAGATTTTCGAAGACGTGAAAAAAAGCGGCGCAAAAGTGGTGATGAAAAACAACACCGCAGAATGCGTGCTGATGTCGCCGGACGAGTATCTCAAACTGATCGATGAGGTAAACGACGCGCGTCTGCTTGCCGAGGCGACAGGTCGGATGGCAAAATTCAACGCCGCCGACGCCATCCCTGCCGAAAAAGTCTATGACGATCTTGGGATCACGCCGTCTGCTCTTGAAAGCTCCGACGAGGTGGAGTTTGAATGATGTGGACGCTCAAGTTTTTGCCGGAGGCAGAAAAGGATTTGAAAAAACTTTCCGGCAATCAGCGTATAATGACTGTTAAAGCCATTGAAAAGGTGCGGCAAAACCCACTTCCCGCGTCGGAGGGCGGTTACGGAAAGCCGCTCGGACATAAGGGTGCAAACGATTTGATCGGCTTTTTGAAAATCAAACTCAAGGACGCCGGGATCCGTGTTGTTTACAAACTGATACGAACGGATAGCGAAATGCTGATCGTCGTGATAGGCGCGCGGGCGGACGATGAAGTTTATAATGCCGCACAGCATCGCGCGGACAACAACAATCTAAACTGAAATCAAATGAAATTCCTCATTCGGTACATAATACCGGGTGAGGAATTTTATATTGGGAGCGAGGAGAAATGTTTTATATATATCATTTTTTGTTGGAGGTATGTTCGGCGTGGTCCTTATGTGCATATTTCAAATAAGCGGACAAAACTCCGATGCGGAAAGGCGGTATTTGCAAATGAAAAGAGAGGAGGAACCGAGCGATGCGGAATGAGGAAAAATCGGACGGTTATTATATCCCGCCCAATTTTATAGAGGGCGGCACGCTGTTCGGCGGAATGTTCAAACTGCGCAACGTAATGGAAGCGGGCGTTTTGACCGCACTGTTCGGTCTGCCCATCCTGACGCTGAATATATCCGTAACAATGCGTATTATTCTTTTGTGCCTTACGGCACTGCCGATTGGGCTATTCGCGCTGATCGGAATTGCGGGCGAAAGCCTTTCGTCGTTTCTATACGCGGTTTTGATTTTTATGAAAAACAAGCGGATCATAGCCAACGGCGAAAAAGAAAAGCGGTTTGCAAAGCGAAAACACCGTGAGCGAGAGTCGGCGTATCTCAACCCCTGCGCGCAGTACATCCCCGTTGAAAAAATAGAAAACGGCATTATTTATACCAAAGACCGCAGGTATCTGAAAATAATCGAAGTGATGCCCGTCAACTTTTTGCTCAGAAGCGCAAGAGAGCAGCGCAGCATAATTTATTCCTTTATTTCTTATCTGAAAATAAGCCCGGTCAAAGTTCAGTTTAAGGTGTTGACAAAGCAGGCAGACATCAACAAACACGTCGAAATCGTACATAACGAGATGGAACGCGAAACAAACCCATACTGCCGCGCGTTGCAGCAAGACTATCTGCAACTGATAAACCGCCTCGGTTCACGCGAGGCGACAACGCGCAGGTTCTTTATCTCCTTTGAATACGAGCATGCCGGGCGGCGCGGCGCGGATGAGCAGGCGGACGCCGTGTCCTCGCTTCAGATCGCCGCAAGAACAGCCGCAAACTATTTGAAGCAGTGCGGAAACGAAGTGCTGATACCGGAAAATGAAGACGAGTTTACGGCAGACGTTCTGTATACTATACTTTGCCGCAGCACCTGCACCGCAGAGCCGCTTTCCGCGCGTGTTCAGAAAGTCGTTTCAAAATATCGGGCTGCCGGGAAGGATGTGGACGCCATTCCCTGCTCGGAGTTTATCGCGCCGGAGCGCATTGACTTTACGCACGCAAAATATGTATGTGTGGACGGTCTTTATCATTCGTATCTGCTGATACCTTCATTCGGATACAAAACAAAAGTGAGCGCGGGATGGCTGAGTTTACTTGTCAACGCGGGCGATGGGATCGATATTGATTTGTTTTTATCCCGCCAGCCGAAAGAACGCATCATACAAAAACTCGGTCAGCAGCTGCGGATCAACCGCTCCAAAATCAGAGAAGCAAGCGACACCAACACCGACTTTGACGATTTGGACGGTGCTATACGAAGCGGCTATTTTCTAAAAGAAGGCTTGGCAAATAACGAAGATTTTTATTACATGAATATCTTAATCACCATAACGGCCGAGACGGTGGAGGATCTGGAATGGCGGGAGCGCGAACTGCGAAAACTGCTTATTTCGCACGATATGAATATGTCCGCCTGTTCCTTTCGCGAGGAGCAGGCTTTTTTATCGGCGCTTCCGCTTGTGAACCTTGAAAAGCATTTGTTTGTACGCTCAAAGCGAAATGTTCTTACTTCGGGGGCGGCAAGCTGTTATCTCTTTACCGCTTATGAACTCAGCGACGATAACGGCATATTGCTCGGCGTCAACAATTTCAACAACTCGCTTGTCATCGTCGATATTTTCAATTCGATGGTCTATAAAAACGCAAATATGGCTATTCTCGGCACCTCCGGCGCAGGCAAGACGTTCACCATGCAGCTTATGGCGCTGCGAATGCGCCGAAAAGGAATACAGGTGTTTATCATCGCGCCGCTCAAAGGGCATGAGTTTCACCGCGCCTGCCGCAATATCGGCGGTGAGTTTATACAAATTTCACCCGCCTCCAAAAGTTGCATCAATGTGATGGAAATACGCAAAACAGACAAGACCGTTGATGAATTGTTGGACGGAGGAAGCCCGGAGAAAAGCGAGCTTGCGGCTAAAATACAGCGGCTGCACATTTTCTTTTCGCTGCTGATACCGGATATGTCTCACGAGGAACGGCAGTTGTTGGATGAGGCGCTTATCGTGACCTACAATCTCAAAGGCATCACGCACGACAACGCCTCTCTCAAAAATCCGAAGCACCCGGATCGATATAGAGAAATGCCCGTTCTCGGCGATCTGCACGACGTGCTGCAAAAGTCGCAGGACACAAAACGCCTGGCAAATATCCTCAACAGGCTCGTAAACGGATCGGCAAGCACATTCAATCAGCAGACAAATGTGCGTCTGGACAATAAATACACCGTACTGGATATTTCGGAACTTTCGGGCGATCTGCTGCCGGTCGGGATGTTTGTTGCGCTCGACTATGTATGGGACAAAGCCAAGGAAAACCGCACGATGGAAAAGACGATTTTCATAGACGAATGTTGGTCGCTTATCGGCGGAACCGGAAACCGAATGGCAGCCGAGTATGTGTTGGAAATCGCCAAAATCATTCGCGGCTACGGCGGTTCCGCCGTGTTTGCGACACAGGATCTGAACGATTTTTTCTCGCTGGACGACGGAAAGTACGGCAAAGGAATCATCAACAACTGCAAAACCAAAATCGTTTTGAATCTTGAGGACGAAGAAGCGGAGCGCGTACAGTTCATTCTCCACTTATCCGAAGCGGAAGTGATGGAGATCACGCACTTTGAGCGAGGAAACGGACTGATAAGTACAAACAACAATAATATCACGGTTGAATTTAAGTGCAGCGACCTGGAAAAAAGTCTGATCACGACCGACCGCAGAGAACTTTCCGAGATGGTCGGCAAAAAATTGGAGGGACTAAACGGCTCGAATTGACGACGCTTAAATTATAGAAACCGTCAAAGCGTTCGGATTTGTTATTTGCCGAACGCTTTTTTATGTAATAGGAGGACAAATACATGAAAACACGGGAACAGTTTTATAACCGCGAAATGGAGGAAATACTGCGGGATATCACGTCGTATCACTGCATCCTTCGATATCAGATCTATCGCCTGTATCCTTACAAAAAGCCGGACGTTATTGACGGTATGCTGGATCATCTTGTAAGACAGCGCCGTATCGTCTACGACAAGGCAAGGGATATGTATCTTGACAGTATCGGCTCGTCTTCGGATATCGGTACGCTGACGGCTCTTTGGGTGCTTGCGGAATTTGCGGACGAGGCCGAATATCATTCTCCTGCGGACTTTCCGATAAAACTGATGTTCTTTTCAAACGGCGAAACATACGAGGTCATATTTGTACCGAGCGGAAACGAGGGGCTGATCGAACAGGCGCTTGCCCTTTTCGAAAAGGAATGCGGCAGGCGCATCGTTATCGTCGAAGACGCGGCGCAAATACAAAGGCTGAATATAAAAAACGCCGCCGCATACTGCACGGTGTCGGGCACGGGCGAAATTAAGTATTACAAAAAGGAATAGGGGTGATTTTTTGAACAAACAACAACTTTTGAGCAAAATACGGCAGGTAAGAAACGAGGTGTCACGGCTTGATTTTACGGTTGGCGCAATGAGCGACGCCGACTTTGAAAATCATCCGGATAACTATGCAAGCCTTTCTGAAGACGCCGCGCTTTTGAGCGAACAAATCGCCTGTAAACTGCGCCATCTCATCTATTCGACCACGAAAGTAAAAAAGGACGAATACCTGGTATCCGCCGCATCGGTACAGGGCATACAAATACACAGCGAAAACGGAATACTGGAAATAACGCTGCCCTGCCTTTTGCCAAAGCGTAAGCAAAGGCGGAGCACGGAGTTTATCACCGATCCGCTATATTTTGCACTCAGCCAATACGCGGACGGACACGCGCTTCCAAAGTACAGGCAGTGCGTTGTTTGCTTTTCGCACATTTACAGCCGTGATCTTTTCGGAATACGGGCGCGCGACTACGACAACCTGGAACTGAAAGCGTTGCTCGATGTTATAGCTTCGTTTCTGATGGAGGATGACGGCGGACTGCTGTGCGATGCGTACAACACGACCGAACTCGGTCAATATGACTGTACGCGCATATCGGTCATGGACAAAAACCGCTTTTATGACTGGATAAAAGAGCGGGAAACCCGTTTGAAATCCATATCCGATTTTTGACCGTTTTTTGTGATTTTTAAGGGACGGTCGCAAACGGTCCGCAAAGCCGAGAACAACGGGGCTTGAGGCGTTTAAGAATCGTTTGATTTTACCGGGGTTAATTGCCGTCGGGTATTTTTTGAGAGAGGAGTGATCGATATCCGGTCAAATCATTTGTCGGTCAAAGAGACCGCCGCCCATCGGATCTTATCCCTTGTCGCCGTTGTCGGCGAACTGCCCGTAAACCAACTTATCCGTTTGTCGGGCGGAAAGGCATATAAGGAAAACATCATCAAAAGCCTAAAAGCCAAAGGCTTGCTGCGCACGCATTATGCGGACGGTGCACGCGGCTATCGTTTGACCGCACGCGCCAAAAAGATGCTGCTTGAACAAAACCCGAAACGGTTTAGCTCCGTGCTTTCGGGAGCCGTTGAAACCAATCATATCAAGAGTGAGATCGCAAGACGCGTAAGACTTCACCGTATTGCCGAAACGATCGTTACGATGCAAAACGCGGGCGTTTCGTTTTATGCGGACGATAAGGCGGACATTTTTTCGCGCTCGGGTTTGGCGTGCGAGCGGATCGTGACCCCGTCATTTTACAATTCCCGCGAGATCAAAGCGATGGGCACGGCGGCGGTGAAAATTCACGGCGCAAGGTCGGTCGGCGTTCTGCTGACCGATACCGGCGTATATGTAACATACAACCTCGGCGGCTCGCTGATGAAATGGAGTTATAAAGCGGAAATGAGAACCAAAGCACTTATGCAGACAATGCTCTGCCTGGAACGACTGCCCGAAATGTATTCGTCCGACGATATTCACGGACTGCTGTTTGGCAGCGATATGAGTTTGGCGGCAGAGATATTAGCCTGTAAGTCCGAAAATCAGTATATGCTTATTGACGGCAGTTACGATCACTTTCACTACCTCACAAACGACCGAAAGGGCGAACGGATTTTAAGACTGCTGTGCAGCGGTGATCTTAAAACACGGCTGGACGGTATTCTGCTCGATGATCTGTACGAGTCGGGCGGAAGTCTTACCGTGGAAAACGACGCCGTCGATAAACAGGGTGCGCCCGTTTTGCTTGCGTATACCTGCGATCTTCCGCGTATAAAGCGGTTTGATACCGCGCTGAGCCTTCAAAACAAAAGCGGGACGATCATATGTTTTGACTTCCAAAAGGAGACGCTGCGCCGTGTCTGCGGAGAGAACGTCCGCTTTCAGACGATAGATTTTGAAAAATGGGAGAGGAGTTTTTTTGAACCGTCGTAAAAAAATCATCAATATTCTGATCTTTACGCCGTTGCTGCTTGCCTCCCTGCTGTACGGCGGCGGGTATATCGCCCAATTCATGCGCAACTTCAGCCGTTGGCAAAAGGCGGGCGGAACGCCCGGCGACGGCTCGTCGCCCGTTATGCCCTCTTTTGCTCCCGCAAGGTGCTTTGAGGCGATCTTTTCTTTTCCCTACGGAATCGTGGGGATTTTGATTTGTGCGGGCGTGCTAATTTTGCTTATCGTGATGGTCATGCGTATGGGCTACGGCGATACGGGAGAATACGATAAAGAACGAAACTTTATCTATTCGAGCAAAGGCACTTACGGCACATCCGGGTTTATGAGTCCAAAAGAGGCAAGCGAAATTTTTGATCTGACAAGCGATATCAAAAGACATACCGGTACAATTTTCGGACTGTTGGACGGAAAATATGTGTGTATGCCAAAGAAAAGCCTGTTCAACCGAAATGTTGCGGTATACGGAGCGAGCGGATCGATGAAAACAAGGGCGTACTGCATCAACCGCATCTTACAGTCTGCGGCGCAGGGAGAGTCGCTTATTATGTGCGATCCGAAGTCCGAACTGTATGAAACCACAGGCGAATATTTGAGAAAGCGGGGCTACACCGTCAGAGTTTTTAACCTTGTATCTCCGGAAAGCTCCGATTCGTGGAACTGCCTGGAGGAAATCGAGGGCGACGAACTGATGGCGCAGCTGTTTTGCGACGTCGTTATCAAAAATACAGGGAGCGAGCGCGGGGATCATTTTTGGGACGCGGCGGAGATGAATTTGCTCAAAGCACTCGTTTTATATGTGGAGCACGGCTACACCCCGAAGCGCAGAAACATCGGCGAGGTGTATAAACTTTTGACGCTTAAAAGCGAAAAAGAGTTGAACGATCTTTTTGAATTGCTCCCGCCCGGTCATCCCGCGCGTGCGCCATACGCTATTTTCCGCCAGTCGTCCGAAACCGTTCGCAGCGGCGTTATCGTCGGACTTGGTTCGCGTATACAGGTGTTTCAAAACGAGAAGATCAGAAACATAACCGCCTACGACGAGATCGATTTGGAACTGCCCGGAAAACAGCCCTGCGCCTATTACTGCATTACAAGCGACCAGGACAGCACCTTTGATTTTTTATCCTCGCTGTTTCTTTCGTTTGTATTTATAAAGCTCGTGCGGTACGCGGATAAAAACTGTGAGGGCGGCAGGCTGCCCGTTCCCGTTCACATACTGGCGGAAGAACTTACCGCCTGCGGCGTGGTGCCTGATTTGAGCAGAAAAATATCGGTCATACGCTCCAGGCGCATCAGTATGTCGGTCGTGTTTCAAAACCTTGCGGGGCTGCAAAACCGCTATCCGTATAACCAGTGGCAGGAAATACTCGGCAACTGCGATATCCAACTGTTTTTGGGGTGCGCCGACGAGCTCACCGCGCAGTATATCAGCGACCGTTCCGGCGAGGTGAGCGTGCATGTGTCCAGTAAGGCAAAGCAACTCGGAACATGGCGCATTTCCAACTATACGCCGGAATACCGCGAAACGAGCGGCGTCGGAAAACGAAAACTTCTGACAATGGATGAGGTCCTGCGGCTTCCCATAACAACGGCGCTTATCATCATAAGAGGCAGGAAAATTTTACAGGTGGATAAATGCGATTACACAAATCATCTGGAGAGCAAGAAACTCATTTTATCCAAAGCCTCGGCGCACGTTCCGGAATGGTCAAAACTGAAAGAAAAGGAGATGACAAACAATGCAAAAGCATCTGCCGGGAAGGCGGGCGGTAAAAGCGCGCACGCGACGCCCACCGTAGTCAAAACGGATAAGAGCAGTATTTTAACAAGTGAATAAAAGGAGGATTTTTATTATGCCGACAAAAAAGAGCGTTACTCCCGAAACGGAAAATTCGGAACAACCGATCATTTCGGATGCGGCGGAGACGGAGGCCGACCCGGAGGAAAAAGAACAGGATGTCAAAGAAACCGAGGAAGAGAAATCTGCCGAAGGGGGCGATGCGTCCAAGCCGAAGCGGGTACGAAAGAAAAAAGAAGAAGCCGTCCCGGAAAATCAACAGCAATCGGACGGACTTTTGCTGCCGGAGGAGCCGGAACAGGATCGCGATATCGAACAGCCTTTACCGCAAAAATCGCGTTCCGAGACTATTCTGACCGTAACGGCGCGCGACATGGTGGAAACGGAAGACAGCGAGGCGGATATGGCGTGGCACGAGATCCACACCGCTTACCGTACACGCCGTATTCTTACCGGAATTCTCGGCGGAATAGAGCAGACCGATACCGGAAAAACACTGGTCGTTGCGGATTATAAAGGATACAGAGTCGTTATCCCTCTCAAGGAAATGGTGATCAAACTTCCAAACGATCTTTCGGGTCAGGCGTACAGCGAGATGATGATCGGTCAGCATAAAAGGCTTACCAAAATGCTTGGCTCCGAGATTGACTTTATCGTGCGCGGCGTCGATTCAAAAGAGCGCACCGTTGTGGCCAGCAGGCGGGACGCCATGCTGAAAAAGAGGCAGATATTCTATATGACCGCCGACGAAAACGGCGACTATAAAATTTACGACGGGCGTATCGTGCAGGCGCGTGTCATTATGGTCATGGAAAAAGCGATCCGTGTGGAAGTGTTCGGCGTG
The DNA here is from genome assembly GCA_947627315.1 of uncultured Clostridia bacterium. Classification (GTDB taxonomy): domain Bacteria; phylum Bacillota; class Clostridia; order Oscillospirales; family QAKW01; genus RGIG9041. Next base: position 18,308 of record CANQVN010000001.1, read on the forward strand.
GAGTGTACGATATCCGCGCGCGATCTTTCCTGGGACTGGATCGGAGACGCGGCGGACCGCTTTTCGGTCGGAGACCGCATTTTGATCCGCATACATGACGTAAAGCGGGACGATATCGAAACGATCTCCGTTACCGCGGATGTGAAAAGCGTTTCCGAAAACCGCAAAAGCAAGCTGCCGCTGTGCAGAGTACAGGGCAAGTATGCGGGCAAGGTCACCGATATACATAAAGGCGTTGTTTTCATCCGACTCAGTAACGGCGTCAACGCAATTGCCCATACGTGCCTTGACCGTCGAAAGCCCGGCAAAAAGGACGACGTCTGTTTTGCCGTAACGCACATAGATGAGGAGCAGGATGTGGCGGTCGGTATCATCACCCGCATTATAAAGCAGAATTTATGATCTGTTGAAAAACTGCGCCGTCCGGTCGTATAAACTCGGTAAGACAAAAGCACAAGGAGGATAACCATGAAAAAATCACTGATCGTCTTAACACTCATTATGCTGACGCTTACCGGGTGCGCCGGGAAAGAACCGCCCCAAGAGGCTTTGACCGAAAAGCCCGCTGAGCAACAATCGGACAACACGCCTGTTCAAGCGGAAAACGGACAGGCTTCGGCGGAAGAGCGCAAGCCCGAAAAGAACTATGATCAGCCGGAGCTTGCCGAAAAAGACGCCGCGCCTATATCCGAGAATGCAAAGCAGACCGAACAAAATTCCGCTCCGCCCGCCCCATCCGCAAAGGGACAGCGGCAGCCCACCGCACCAAACGAACAAAAAGAGCAACAAACACCTGCGACCGAGCCCGCCGCTCCTATTGAACCGGACACGGCGGAAATACCGAATGCAACGGCGGATGATGCGGACGCCGTCGCGGATAAATTGGCGGAGCTTATCAACGAATACCGTGCGGTGCCCGCAGAGCCGACGTCGGATTTGAACCGGTACGCAAAATACCGCAGCAGGCAGATCGTTACAAACTATGCCCACGACACCGCCGACCAACGCGCGGCCGCCACGGCGCTTCAATACGGAGAATATATCGAACAGTCGCTTTACGGTATGGACGGCGAACCTTACTATCAGGCAAATGTTCGGGAGGCAATCGGCAAAGCGGGTTATACCGGTACGGCGGATGAGATCGCAAAGCAGTTTTCCGACTTGATACGTAACTCCGCATCCCACTGGAATTATGTCGGAAGCGCAGACTACCGTCATATCGGGATCGGCATCACATACAGCGACGGGATGTGGTACTGCGCCGTTGTGGTCGCGGAATAAAACCAAATCTATTTTTCTTAAAGGCTTCATTGCACTGCGATGGAGCTTTTTATTTTATCAAAATGAAAGGAAGATGCACAAACATGAAAAAGAGAATACTTGCCCTGCTGACGGCAGTCGTTTTACTGCTGTCTTTGACGGTCGCGCCCGTTTCGGCTGTACCCGCGGGAGATATTCCGAAAGAAATGCTGAACAATATGTTTCTTGACGCCCTGGCATATACGGGATACGGCGTTCAGAAAATGAAAGACGACGGCAGCATATTTATCAAGTATGCCTACATGGTGGACAGCGGCGTATTGTCCGGTATTTCATACGATACGTCCTGCACCGGTCTTGAAACTGATTCGTCCGGTATGCCGGACATTGCCAAGTTTCGGTCGAGCGGACTATGCTGCGCAAGTTATATCAGTTACGTCTATCTCAATTATTTGCCGCACGTTAAAAAGATCGACGTTTCCGGCTTTGCACACCCGGACAACTATGTATACGCTCCAAGTTGGCGCGAGGCGGCGGAAAAGTGGATAGCGGCGGGAAAAGCAAGAAAGATAAACTTTACCCAAAGCTCAAACGGTTCAAACTTTTCACCGTCAGAGTCGATTCCTATCGGGTCTCTGCTGTTTTTCAAAAACCAGGGTTCGGACAGTTCCACCACCTCCCACGTCGCCATTTATGCCGGAAAGTACGGCGGTCAGCACTTTATCACGCACGTGGGCAACGACCGCGGACCGGAGATTTCATCGGTCGACGGCATGACAAAAGGCGGTCGGGTGGAGATCGTAAATCTTATCATTACCCCACCTGATGATTTACAGGCGGACGGCGCCATTGAGGTAAACAAAAAAGATACAAACGGTAAAAATCTGAGCGGCGCCGTATTTACCGCAACCAACAGCAAGAGCGGGATGCAGTATAAGATCGGACCGACAAACAGCGCGGGATATGCAAAAACGGATGGCATTCCCTACGGCGACTATCTCGTGAAAGAAACGGTATTCCCGAAAAACCACCGCGCTTACGGCCAGACGGAATGGAATGTGACGGTGGACAACAAAAATGACGGGGTTGTAACGGTCAACGCAGTCAATGAGGAAATCCCGGGCTCCTGCAAAATCGTTAAGACTTCCGAGGACGGCAAAGTGGACGGGATTAGTTTCAATATCAGCGGGAATGGTATCAACAAAACCGTACAAACCAAGAACGGCGGTCAGATTCAGATCGACAACTTGAAGCCCGGCACCTACACCGTAACCGAGCAGGCGTATGACAAGTATAATCCGCAGGAGAGCCGGACGGTGACGGTGGTTTCCGGCAAAGTTGCAACCGTCACTTTCAGCAATACTCTGAAACGCGGCAGCGTTATCGTCACCAAAAACGCGGAAGACGGACTGATCGATGGCAAACGGTTTCACCTTTACGGAACATCGCTTTCGGGGCTTGCGGTGGATGAATATGCCATATCGGGCGTGGACGGAAAGGCGTATTTTAACGATGTGCTTATAGGCAGCGGCTACACGCTTGAAGAAGTCGATACCGAGGAAAAATACATTATACCGGACAGCCAAACCGTTACAGTGGAATGGGAAAAAGCAACACGGACGGAGTTTGACAACATTCTGAAACGAGGAGATCTGACGGTCACAAAGACCGCGGAGGACAGTCTGACGGAGGGACTGCGTTTTCATCTGACGGGCATTTCGCTCAGCGGAATCCCGGTAGACGAATATGCGACCGTTGAAAGCGACGGCAAGGCGTATTTCAGGAATATCCTTATCGGCGCAAATTATACTTTGTCCGAAGCGCAAACGCCCGTTCGCTATGTTGTTCCGCCCGATCAGATCGCCGCCGTCGAATGGGGCAAAGTGACTGAAAAATCCTTTGACAACCGCCTGAAAAAGTGGAATCTGACCTTGCGAAAATATGACGGCGAAACAAACGACGTGCCGCAGGGCGACGGATCGCTTGCGGGCGCGGTATACGGCATTTATGACGGTGATGAACTGATCGACCGTTATACTACCGACGCGACGGGCGGTTTTACCACCAAATACTATATTTGCGGGGATAACTGGAGTTGCAGGGAGATCGGCGCAAGCGAAGGGTATCTTGTTAATACGGACGCCGTACATATCGGCGCACAGGCGGAAAATTATATAGTCGAATACAACAGCCTAACGGCAGAGTCTCCCGAAACGATACGAAAGGGCAAGATCGCCATCATCAAGCACACAGACGACGGGGAAACCCAGATCGAAACGCCGGAAACGGGAGCGACCTTTGAGGTGTTCTTGAAATCCGCAGGCAGTTATGCAGCGGCGAAAGAAACCGAGCGTGACCGCCTCGTTTGTGACGAAAACGGATTTGCAGAAACGAAGGAATTGCCCTACGGCGTTTACACCGTTCATCAGGTGAGCGGCTGGGAAGGTCGTGAACTGCTTCCGGATTTTGATGTGTATATTGAAAAGGACGGTCAGACCTACCGCTATCTCATCAACAATCGCAACTTTGAAAGCTATATCAAGATCGTCAAGACCGACGCGGAAACCGGCAAGACCATTCCCTATGCGGGAGCAGGATTCCAAATCTACGACCCAGAAGGAAATCTTGTTTCCATGAGCTACACCTATCCGCAGATCACGACCATTGATACCTTTTACACCAATGCCGAGGGCTTCCTGCTCACTCCCGAAAAGCTGCCCTATGGAAAAGGTTATTCCATTGTGGAGGTGCAGGCTCCGTATGGCTATGTGCTGAACAGCGACCCCGTGTATTTTGACATTACCGCCGATAATGCAACCGTGGAAAATGCCATAACCGTGGTATCGGTCAACCGTCCTGATATGCCGCAAAAAGGAAAAATTACAATTACCAAGACCGGCGAGGTGTTCTCGTCTGTTGTGCAGTCGGGAGAGATTTACCAGCCCATCTACGAGGCAAAGGGACTCCCCGGCGCGGTGTATGAAATTCTCGCCGCCGAGGACATCTACACCCCGGACGGAACGCTCCGCTACTCCAAAGGTACGGTCGTGGATACCGTCACTACAGGCGAGTATGGAGTTGCCGTCAGCAAGGCGTTGTATCTCGGAAAATACGAAATTCGTGAAGTCAAAGCGCCTTATGGCATGGTACTGAACACCGAGGTGCGTACCGTGGAACTGACCTACGCCGGGCAGGAGATCGAGATCACCGAAACGACGACCGAGTTTTATAACGAACGCCAAAAGGTGCAGATCGATCTCTCCAAAGTTATGGAGCAAGATGAAACCTTCGGTATTGGAAATAACGGCGAAATCCTCTCTGTGCAGTTCGGTCTGTTCGCCGCCGAGGACATCGTTGCGGCAGACGGGACGACGATTCCGAAAGGCGCTCTGATTGAAACCGTGTTCTGTGACGAAAACGGTCATGCCGTCTTTACGACCGATCTTCCCGTGGGCGCAAAGCTGTATGTCAAGGAAATCGCCACGGATAGCCATTATATCCTCTCCGATACGCAGTGCCCCGTGAATTTTGAGTATGCCGGACAGAAAGTAGCAACGGTTAATATCACCGTAAATAACGGCAATCCGATAGAGAATGACATCCTCCGCGGAGATATTCTCGGCCATAAGACCGACCGTGAAACCGGGGAAAATATTGCAGGCGCAGTTTTCGGACTGTTTGCCTCCGACACCACAGAATACACCGAGGACAACGCTATCCTAACTGCTATTACCGGCGAGGATGGCGTTTTTACTTTTGAGAACCTGCCCTATGGCAGTTATGTGATCGTGGAGCTTTCTCCTGCGGAGGGCTACCTGCCGAACAAGGAACCGCACCATGTTCATGTGACGACCGACGGCGAGGTGATTGGAATCTCGGTGGTGAACGATAAAATCCCCGAAATCGGCACTACGGCAACGACAGAGGAAGAAAAGCAAACCCATCCCAACGAGCAGATCACCATCGAGGATGTGGTGGAGTACAAGCACCTGATCCCCGGCAAGGAATATACGCTCAAGGGAACGCTCATGGACAAAGCCACGGGTGAACCGTTCCTTGTGGACGGTCAACCTGTAATGTCCGAAACCACCTTCGTTCCCGAAGATTTCTCCGGCACGGTGACAGTAACCTTCGTATTCGACGGCAAGGGTATCACACAGAACACCGACCTCGTGGTATTTGAGAGTCTGTATAAGGACGGCATCGAGCTTGCCGTTCACGCCGACATCGAGGACGAGGGACAGACGGTGACGGTGCTTGTTCCCGAAATCGGCACGACCGCTACGGTAGACGGCGAAAAAGAGGTTAATGCCACCGAGGCCTTCACGCTGGAGGATGTGGTCGCCTATGAGTATCTCATTCCCGGCAAGGAGTATGTGCTGAAAGGCGTCCTGATGGACAAAGCCACCGGCGAGCCACTCCTCTTGAACGGGGAGGAAATCCACTCGGAGGTCACATTCGTCCCCGAAGCCGCAAGCGGAAACGTCACGGTGACATTTGAATTTGACGCAAAATATATTAAAAGCGATACCGACATTGTCGTTTTCGAACGGCTGCATTATAACGACGTGGAGATCGCCGTCCACGAGGACATAAACGATACGGATCAAACGGTCAGTGTTTATGTCCCGAACATCGGCACAACGGCAGTCGTAAACGGGCAAAAAGAGGCGGTCGTCGACGGCTCTTTCACCGTTGAGGATATTGTGCATTATTCAAATCTTACACCCGGCAAAGAGTATTTGCTGAAGGGCGTTTTGATGAACAAAGCAGATAAAGAACCGTTTGCTGTAAACGAAACCGACATTACTGCGGAGCTTACGTTTATACCCGAAGCGTCAAGCGGAGATGTAACCGTCACCTTCACGGCGGACGGCGTTTCGATCACGGAAGATACGGAACTTGTCGTATTTGAAAAACTGTACCGCGAGGATGTGGAGATTGCGGCACACTCCGACATAGACGATAACAAACAGACGGTAACGCTCCTTCCACCGCCCCCGCCGACGCCGCCCAAGACCGGTGATTTGTCAACCGTCCGCTTTTGGGCGTGGCTGGGACTATCGTCGCTCGGCGGGCTTACCGCGACCGTTTTCTGCTATCGCAAAAAGAAAATCAAATGAAAACGGCGGTTAAGATCGGTCTGCGGCTGACGATCATTCTGTTTTCGGCAGTAACGCTCGTATCGGGTGGTATGGCAATAAAAGAACTTGTCGCTCGACAAAAAGAACAGGCGGATTTTGAAGATCTTGTCGAGCGGATAACGCCGCGTGAGCGGAACGAGCCGTCGTCGGAACCCGAGCCGACCGAAAAAACTCGCAATCTTGACGCGTTGTACCGAGAAAACAAGGACTTTTTCGGCTGGCTTTCGATACCTGGAACAGACCTTGATTATCCGATGATGCACACGCCGAGCGACCCGCAAAAATATTTGCGTAAAAACTTTTACGGACAATACAGCAGATCCGGCGTCCCGTTTTTGGACTATCGCTGTATGCAAAACAGAGGGCATCTCATTATTTACGGGCATAATCTCGGGACCCGCACTATGTTCGGTGCTCTTACGCAATATACGGACGAGGACTATCTGAAAAGGCATCCAACCGTCGAACTGCAAACCAAAGCGGGTCTTACGCAATACGGGATATTTGCCGTGGCTTTCGTTAAAGACACCGACCGTTGGTATGATTTTTTGAATGCCGCAGATAAGGACGAATATGCGCAAGCGATCGCGTATATCCGTAAAAAGTCTGTGACGGCAACGGATACGATACCGGAATACGGTCAGCGGATTTTAACGCTTTCCACCTGTTTCGGCTCCGAGGAGGACGGCAGACTGATCGTTGTCGCGGCAGAGCAATTTTACACTTGATTTTCAGGGCGGATATCTCATCGGATATCCGCCCGATTCATATCGGGAGATAGTGCCGAAAACCCAGCTGCCAAGGGATTTCGCGTCGACCTGACAGATAATGATATAGAGGGACAAGAAAGGAGAACGATGTACTCTAAAGAAAAATGCTTATATTCCGTTTTGGTTTCGGTCTGCGGGAATTGGCGCAACGCAATTTATCTGCAATGCAGCCGCTGCGACCGGAAATGCGGAGGATTTCTGTTGTCGACAAACAGCGACGGCTCGCCCGTGTTGTTTCCGGTGTCCGACTTTGAAAAAATAACCGGTGAAAAAATCGACCCGAACGAATGCGCCTGCGTTATGACACGAGAAACGTTTGAAAAGTTGTTTCATCGGTGGCTCATCTGGCACACGGCGGCTTTGGAGTCGTGCTGTATTACGGAAATTCTGAACAACCAAAATGAAGAAGTGTAAATTTACGGAGGTGATTTTTTGAGAAAGAAAAAAGGCGTGTATTGTCCGTACTGCAAAGCCAAGGCTACCCTGCACCCACTCAGCTATGTATACGGCGAAAAAGCAAATCGAAGCGGCTACGTTTATGTCTGCGACCGCTATCCCAAGTGCGACGCCTACGTATGGGCGCATCCCAAAACTCTTTTGCCGATGGGAACGCTCGCAAACGGGGATCTTCGCAATAAGCGGATACAGGCACACCGAGCGTTTGATAGGCTGTGGAAAAGCGGGAGGATGAAAAAGTGGCAGGCGTACAAATGGATGCAGGGAAAACTTGATTTGAGCCCGGAGGAGGCGCATATCGGAAAATTCGGCGACTATATGTGCGACCGACTGATTATCGCCTGCAATCAGGCGCACTTTAATATGGCGTGATCGAGGAAAAGCAATGAAACAGACGTTTTACTTAAATGCCGAACAGAAGGCCTTGGTTGAGGAAAATCTCCAACTGGTGAAAAAGGCCGTTTTCAAATACATCAACAGTACCGGCAAATGCGGACTTGATTACGAGGATCTGTTCCAGGAAGGCTGCGTTTGGTTGTGCAAGGCGGCGGCGACTTTCAAGACCTGCTACAACGTAAAGTTTTCGACCTATGCCGATCACGTCGTTAAAAACGGGATTTGTACCTATTGCCGTCTTGCTTATCAAAAGCAAAAAAGGATCAGTTACATACCGGACTATGACCAACTGAAATATGCCGATTTCCCCGTTGCCTTTACTGCCGCCGACCGTTTGGACGATTACGACGTTATTTGTCTTTTACATTCGTTAAAGCGGCAGTATTCCGGGGTCGCAAGGCTCGGCATCGAGGCGCTTGAATGGAAGATAAAAGGCTTGTCGGGCACCCAAATCGCCGATATTTACGGTGTAAAGCCGAACGCGGTCGGAGCGTGGATCTCAAGAGCGGTGAAGAAATTGAAGCAAAACGCAGTATTTATATCATGGGTGGAGCAGCTGGGAAAACAGGATTTATTAAAGAAACGAGGTAAGATATGAACATACTTTACACTGCCGTAGGCAGATTACAGCTTGAAAAGGACAAAAAAGGATACAGACATCCTATCGTCACCCTTAACCGAAAGCAATATGTATTGGACGTGCAGGAGATGATTTTGTGGACCGTTCTGAACTGGCGGATACTCTCGCCCGATGAACTGAAGGAACTGTACCGCCAAAAATCACTTGAAACGGGATTTTCCTCGGAAAGAGAAGTTGACGAATGTATTTGCAAATTGCTTCAGCGCGGTCTTATCGCGTCTGGAAAAGGCGAAACCGCCGCAGACGCGCTGTACTGGCTGCTTTCCGAACTTTATATCATCCCCATATCCCAAAATATTATGCTGCGCATAGTTTCCTTCGTCAAACTGAGCATGTTCGGCGGCGTTCCGATATCCGTCACGAGAAAAATTTTGAAAAAAGACAGGCGCAGCAAAGATGAATCCTATGTAATGCGCCTGGCAAGACATACGGTACTATCTACGGCGGAAATCATAAAATGCGCGGATCGGAATATAACGGATATCGCTTCGGAGGACGAAATGGTAGAGGCATTGTATCACGACGAGTACACGACAAGCGGCAATATTGCGCACACCGTTCGCCTTCTTCCAAAATGCCGTCCTGTTCTTGTTTCGGTCGCCAACCTGTATATGCGTAAGCAGATTATTTTTGAAAGGATGTAACCGATGATTAAACGTAAAGAGGGGCCGCCGCCTATACAAAGGCGTATGCTTGTCACCGGCATCATCGGCGTTATGTGTCTGCTTATAGGGCTTGCCTTCTTTTTGCTGTTTCGGGATAGGATCATGCTGTTTTTAAGTCTTGTGCTCTGTGCGTTTTGTATCGGCAGGGCGTGGGAATATTACAGAATTATAGCGGGAAAACGATATGAAACGGTCGAAGGAGTATGCGTCGCCATAACGCCCAAACCGCTGACAAGATACCGAAAAATCAAAATAACGGACGATGACGGCAGTGAATACGCCCTGCTGATCGATAAGCATTCAAAAATAAAAATCGGCGCAAGATATCGTTTCTATTTCAAAGAAACGCGGCGGCTTTCGTTTGGCAGCGAGTATCTTGACTCCGCCATATCCTACGACTGCTTTTTGGGCTATGAGGAGGTAGATTGCGCATAAATTAAATTTATATTTTAATTTCGCATTATTTCTGCAAAAATCAAACATAAATATTGACATTATGGATTTTAACGGATATAATATAAGCAAAAGACGGAAATACTATGTTCATTACTGGAGGAGTCCGTTTATGCTGATACAATTTTCTATTGAAAACCATCGTTCCATCAAAAATAACGCCGTGATCAGTTTCGCAGCGTCTAAGGATAAGTCTTTGGAAGCCTATCTGCTGCATCCAGACGAAAAGCGGGTTCTTCTTCCGGCTTTGGCTCTTTACGGCGCCAACGCCGCCGGGAAAAGCAATGTTCTTCACGCGCTTATGACCATGCGGAATATGATCGTCGGCGAATCCTCCAAGATATCCAAGGGGCAAAAACTGCCGTGGGAGCCTTTCGGAGATACCGCGTCCCCCACATCGTTCGAGATCGTATTTCTCTACCGCGGCGTCCGCTATACCTATGGATATTCCTTTGACGCCGAGAGAATTTATACCGAATATCTCTATCACTGGCCAAACGGTCGTGAGGCGCTGATCTTTTCAAGAGAAAACGGCAAGTACGAGTTTCGCGAGAACGTCAACGAGCAGATAACGCTGAGCAACCGCACCGCGGAAAACAAACTGTATCTTGTTTCTTCAAACGACTGGAATTTGCCGCAAACGGAAAACGCGTATAAGTGGTTTTTGGAAAAGCTGACTTTCCTGATGGCGGAGCCGCCCGCCTCGTCCAAAACCGTTGCGCAGATCGCGGACGGTGACGAAAAAAAGGCACGCATACTCAAGGAGTTGCTGTTGGCGGATCTCGGTATATCGGACGTGTCCGTTAAAAGCACTTCCGGAAAGGCGCCCGTTATTACCACGACGCACCGTATGATCCGCGAGGACGGCAGTGTGGAGCACTTTTCACTTGTGATGGATCAGGAGTCCTCCGGTACGCAGCGGTTCTTTGCCCGCATCGGCGGATGGCTTCAGGCGCTTGAGGACGGCGCGCTGTTGGTGGTGGATGAGATCGAAGACAGCCTGCACCCGCTTCTGACAAAGCGGCTGATCGAAATGGTACAGGATAACACTGTCAATACGAACGGCGCACAGCTGTTGTTTACAACACATGACGCCATGCTGCTCGATCTTACCTTTTTCCGCAGGGATCAAATATGGTTTGCCGAAAAGAATGAAAAAAGCTGCGCCACCGAGCTTTACTCATTGGCGTCTTTCTCCCCGCGAAAGGGCGAGAACATCCGCAAGGGATATCTTCAGGGACGCTTCGGCGCAATTCCATTTATCGGAGGTGACGCTTTGTGGCAGCAATGAGAAAAGAGTACGACCCGGACAAAGCGAAACGGCGTAAGCGCAGGCCGATTCTTTATATCATCTGCGAGGGAAAGGAAACAGAAACAAAATATTTCCGGCATTTCCGTTCCCGAAACTGTTTGGTCGATATCGTCCCTATCTCCTCCAAGCACAAGGCGGCGGAGCATTTGGTAAAACACGCGAAAAGCCTGCTCTCACAGGCAGACTACTTCCCAAAAGACGGCGATCGGCTGTGGTGCGTCTTTGACTGCGATGAAAACACGAATGCGGAACTGCAAAACGCACAGAATTATGCGGAAAAACACAGCTATAAAATCGCATATTCAAACCCCTGCTTTGAATATTGGTACCTGCTTCATTTTACACAACACAACGGTCATTTAAGCGGTGCCGGCGAAGTGTTAAAACTGCTTCAAAGCAAGGGACGGCTTGAAAAGTACGAAAAAAGCCTTGATGTTTTTTCGGATCTGCTGCCACGTCAATCCGAGGCGATCCGACGCGCAAAAGAGCGTTTGGATCAACTTTGCAAAGAGAACGTCGCCGTTCTCAGCCGTGACAGCAATCCGGTCACGAATGTTCATGAACTTGTGGAATTTTTGAACAGTCAACAAACAAAATGATATCTATATATAGAATGTAAATGCTTGACAACAACAATATATGGTAGTATAATAACAATGTAATTGATTTATGTGCGCTTCCTTTGGGAATGAGCGGTAAAAAGCCGCATTGCACAGGTTGTTGAGTTTGTATTCAAAGTGTCGATGTACGGTTGCCTTTATGGGCGGCCGGTATCGGCACTTTTTTATATAGATATTTTAAGCCGAGAGGCAGAAAGGAGAAAAATGGCGCAGGTTTATGTTATCGGACGGGTAACAAGCAGCCCGGAACTGAAAACTAGCAGCAAAGGAAGGTCGTATGTACGGTTCGATATAGCCGATCATATCGGGTATAACGAGAACATGCGGACACAGTATTTTCAAGTCCTTGTGTTTGACGAAGACGCCGAACGTATCGTTCGCGCAAACGTCGGCAAAGGCGCGTTGATTTGGGTGAGCGGGTCTTTGGAACTGGAAACCTATATGAAAAAGGACGGCATCACCGTAGACAAACGCATGAAAATATGGCTGGATAACTGGGGTTATATTTCGGGCAGGGGCGGTTGCACTTCAAACACCGACCCGCAAAAGACTCCGGAAATGCAGGATACCGATATGGTGCCCGGCATAGACGGAGAAAGAGAAAACTTGCCGGAGTAAATTCGGCGCAAAGAGGAACCGTATTGTGTTTCAACAGGAAAACACGTGCGGTTCCTCTTTTTTTATTTATGAAAGAAAGGTCGAACAAAATGAACAAAAAAGCAAGCATATGGTCCTACGTGTCGGTACTGATCGCAGCCGTTTTGGCTGTCGTGGCGTTTGCGCGCGGCTCGCTTCAATTGTGGCTGCTTTCGGGCGTTTTCGCCGCATGGATACTGTGGATCGCAGTAAAGTACGGTATTCCGTATTTGAAATTGCAAAAAAGTTATCACGAAGCAAGAAAAGTCATTAAAAAGAATCGGGCAAGGCAAACCGGACAAATAAACTTTCCCGACGTGTCGGACTCTGTAAGTCAGGTTCTCGTTCGGCACGTCAATTACCGTATTTCCGCCTACCTGCAATCCGCTTATCCGGACGCCACCTGGGAGTGGTGCGAAGAGTTTCCCGAAAGAATAGCAAGACGGGGCGGCAAAGGACGGATACGGCTGTTCGGCGTTCCCGAATACAATTATGCCGACGTTTCCTTAACGCAGGACGCGGATATCGGGTTCGATTTGTTAAAGATCGTGCCGATAACCGAGCTGCAGCGCGGCTCGGAAGACACGCAAACGCTGCCCAAAAAGCAGGAGCCGGTCGATCCGCAGGTTTGGTATGAAAATCAGGCGAAGGACGTACTGAAAAATCTCATTTCCTGCCTTGCCTCCCGCGGTCATCACAGCCTCACCATTAAAGAAAACGGAGAGGTTTCCGTCAAACAGGCGGACGGTGACCGTGTGCAGGCCGCTCTGAAAAATGTCCCGGAAAGGATGTATTGGGCAAGACTGTCCAAGGTCTTTGAACGCGAGGGCATTGCCGCCAATATCACCGACGCCGGAATGGAACTGTCGTGGTTATAACGGAAAGGGAGTGATGCAAATGAAAACCGGAATGACGATCAATGAATTGGCAAAAGAGATCCTGCGTCAGCGCGATGCAAAGGAAGATTACATTGTCAACACCGGAAGACTTCGTATGGAAGCCTGCGGGGATGATGTTTTGTTGCGCGTGTTGGATTCAAACTCCGCGGATCGGATAGAGCCTATGGATATAGGTCCAAACGCGCACAGGCAGATTGCAACGCACTTGTCTATCCCCACCAAGTATTACGAGAAAATGCAGCAGGAGGATCCGGAGCTTTTAGCCGAAAATGTCAACGCATGGTTTTCACGGGACGCAAAGGACAGAATGCTGCGCGTCATGGACGGAAAGGCGCGCGCATTTTTGAGCAACAGATATCTTCGCATAGACCATTACCAAATCGCGAGCGCCGTTTTGCCGATCATACAGCAAATGTCGGATGCGCGGTTTGAAAGCTGCGAGCTTACCGAAAACCGTATGTATATCAAGGTGGTAAATCCGAGACTGCAAGACGAGGTCACGCCGGGCGATATTGTTCAGGCGGGTCTTATCATCAGCAACAGCGAAGTGGGGCTCGGCTCCGTAAGCGTGCAGCCGTTGATTTACAGACTTATATGCAAAAACGGCATGGTCGTAAACGATGCGGCAACAAAAAGAACGCATATCGGCAGGGTCAGTTCCGCCGATGAAAATTTCCTGCTCTATTCGGACGAAACACTTCGCGCAGACGACAAGGCGTTTTTGATGAAGGTCAAAGACACCGTTCGTGCGGTGGTCGAAGAGGCAAAGTTCAGCCGGGTGGTAGACATTATGAAAAAAGCCGCGGGTCTGCCGATCAACACCGCCAATGTGCCGGAGGTCGTGCGTTTGGCAAGCCGTGATTTCGGAATTACCGACGCCGAGCAGCCCGGCATTTTGCAGCATCTTATAGAGGGCAAGGATATGAGCCTGTACGGACTTTCAAATGCGGTGACACGGTTCAGCCAGGATGTTGAAAGTTACGATCGCGCCACCGACCTGGAAACGATCGGCTACGGTATTCTCACCATGCCCGCGATGCAGTGGAGCAGAATCAATCAAGTCGCGGCGTAAAAACAAAAAATATTATGGAGGAACAATAATGAACATGAATGAAAATGCTTTAATCGAAAAGAAAGAATTTATCGTCCCTTCTCTCGGAGAGACCGAATGCGAGTTTTCAAACGAGGACTTTGCGGAAGATTTTGAAGGATTACAGCTGAGCTTTCCGCGAATTAAAATTCCGGGGAGCGGATCGCTTCGGTTTGAAATGCCAAGCGCCAATCCGGAAGATCCCGAATATGAAAAAACGATAGACGGCGTCATAATCTATAACCACAGAACGTGCGCCTACTGGCCCGCAGGCAGCGAGTATGACGAAAGCGTAAATCCGCTATGCTCCTCGGTGGACGGAAAAACGGGTATCGGCGATCCGGGCGGAGCGTGCGCCGTATGCGAACTGAACCAATACGGCACCGCGACGGACAAAAACGGAAACGCGACCGCGGGAAAAGCCTGCAAAAATATGCGGCATCTCTATATTCTCCGCAGCGGCGAGTATTTGCCCGTTATGCTTTCACTGCCGCCCACCAGCATTCGCCCGTATTCCGATTTTATGAATACAGCCTTTGTGCCGCGCAAGCGTCCCACCTGGAGCAGTGTTATCCAGATCGGTCTCAAGCGCGTTGAAAACGGAGCGAACACGTACAGCGTTGCCACCTTTAAGGTCCTTTATGATTTGGAAGGCGAACAACTGCGGCAGGTCAAACAGTATGCCGAAAGTTTTCGCGGTCAGATCCGCAGGATGCTGCAAGAACGCGCGCTGAGCTCGGAGAGCAGGCTGGAAACGGACGTTATTGCCGACCCCGATCCGAATTATATGATTTCCGAAAACGGAGAGCATTTTTCGGTCACGGCAAACGTGGGAGTCGGAACGGTCGACGGAGAGCGGAACGAACTTCCGCTCGCGTAATCATCAGTCAGTTAAGGGATACCGTTTTCGGACGGTATCCCTTGGGAGGTGTGTATAAAATGAAGCCGCTTACGGACAGGCAAAGAAAATTTGCCGAGCAAAACCATAATCTTGTATACAGTTTTATGAACGAGAAAGGCTTGCAGGAGGCGACTTACTACGACGTGATTATTTTCGGATATCTGCGCGCCGTTCAGGAGTATTGCGAAACGCCCGATCTTTGGAAAAAGCCTTTTTCCACCATCGCATGGAAAAAGATGATCGACGAACTTATCAGTTTTCAAAGGTATCAGTCCCGAAACAACCGTAACGCGCAGACGGTAAGTTTATGCGACGCTTCCGTGCGGGAATACGGCTGTTCTAAAGGCGGCTGCAATATTGCGGCAAACGACGACCAAATTCTTCGTCAAATGGAAATGGAACTGCTTCTCCATACACTGGCGTCCGAACTCCCTCAAAGGCACATGCGGATTATTCGTATGAAACTGGACGGAGATACTATGCGCGACATTGCCAAGGCGGAGCATATAACATTCCGGGAGATAAACCGTATGATATCCGATATGCGAGACACGGTCCTTAAACTTTGCTGCGGAAAGAAAGGTGAAATGTTATGATTTTATCCAAGCCCGGCGAAGCGTTTGACTATAACGGTTATAAATATGTTGTCGGCGAAGAGGTCATCGGCACTTCAAAGAGCGAATACGAAAACCTTATCGGTCATATTATTGAGATCCGCGCGGACGGCGATGCCGAAACGGAAAATGAAACCCCCGATATCTATTGTCGCTTTGACAGCCCTGTATCACCTTATGAGATACAGCGTTTGGAGCATACATTTTCCGCTCTGTACGGGCAACCCAAAAAGCTCTGCGATTTGCCGCTTGACTGTGTGATCATGGCACCGGAGATGATATATCCCACCAAGAATTACTCCGAGCATCCGGCATCCGTCCCCGTATATTTGCTGAAAGAGCAATGGGCGGACAAAGGAGAAAATGACTGCGCTTTCAGAATATACCTTGATAAACAGGAGGCAAAATATAACTTTTTTAAGACGCTTGCCGAACTGTTCAAATACGGCGATGCGGTTCCAAACGATACAAACGATATGGAATGCGATTGCGGCGCGGGCCTTTACAGGGTATGGGCTGCCGACGATTATATAAATTTTCATTATGAAATCCGTATCGAGAAGCGGCAACTCAAAATCCCGCGTCGAGTATTTGACAGCGTGGGAATGGAGTGGTATCGGGAATGCAAAAACGAGGACTTTAACGACCGGTTGGATGAAATGGCTGACGGCGGAAGCATTACGGAGGACCAACACAAAAAACTGCGTTCCTGCCGCTGCGCCGCCGAGCTTATCGACTATGAACTCGGTCACAATTCCGAATACTGGACGTCTTACCAAACTTGTGTTTCGGAAGCGATCAGAAAACTGCTGCATAAAGAAGAAAGGAGTGTTTGTCATGAAGTCTAAAAAGTTTATTTCTGTTACGGGAAATCTGCTTTTCCCGTTGAATGAGGGGCGGCGCGCAATCATCATGCAGGATAGCGGATATGTTGTAACCTCCCGCGTTGTGGAGGTTATAGAGGTTGCGCCGGATCACGCTGTGTTTGAAACGATGAACTCGATTTATCGGGTGGCGTTTGAACGCTCCCCCAATAAGGCGTCGCTGAAAATGTGCGCCTGACAGCAAACGATTTCGGGCACAGTCGGCATTGACCGGCTGTGCTCGGCTTTTGAAAGGAAGAAAAATGAATGTATGTAAGAACAATGAGCCTTGCGGGAACGAACCGGGAGGCGCACGGTGAAATATAAAGTTTACGATACGCCCGTACCGCAAAATCAGCGGGAGGAGGTCAATAAAAAACTCCTGCATCTGATAGACGCCTGCCGATATGGCGAAAGTGAAGTAAGTGCGGCGGACGTTTACAACCGCTATACCGGTCACGGCGGGCTTCACGATTTGAACAGAAAAGATTTTGAAAATTACGCGGCTTATGGCAATGCCAAAAAAGAGATAGAAAACGGACAGTTTTTTACGCCGCCTCGCCTTTGTAAACTTGTTGCGGATTGTCTGATGCCGACCGAACAGGCGCAAATAGCCGATCTGACTTGCGGCGCAGGCGGATTTTTCAATTTCTTTCCGGTTGAGAGCAATTTGTACGGCTGTGAAATTGACGACGATGCGTATCGGGTGGCAAAATTTCTTTATCCGGATGCGAATTTGGAAAAAGCGGATATTCGCGAATATAGTCCGAGCGTTCGATTTGACTATATCGTGGGAAATCCGCCGTACAATCTGAAGTGGACGACTCACGACGGCAATACGGAAGTGTCGCAGAACTATTACTGTTATAAATCCGCAGGGCTGCTCAAGCCAAACGGCATATTGGCGGTTATTCTTCCGCTTTCGTTTCTTTCCGACAGCTTTTCGGACGGAGGACAAATAAGAGAAATGGAAAAGCGATTTCATTTTCTCGGTCAGGTATCCCTTCCGAAAAATTTATTTTCGGCTCTCGGCGTTTGCTCTTTTGGCACCAAACTTCAATTTTGGCAGCGAAAAAAGAATCCGTCGCCCGGCAGTTACCATACGGCGATGGATCTTTCGCTTGACGATGATTTTGACGGCGCGGAAGCGGCAAAACGGATAACCGAAACCCTGCTTTCCGACGCCCTGGATCTGATGCGGCGCGACCGTGTCGCGGGCATCCTTGAAATGGCTAAGGAAAAAGAGTTGTCCGAGGATTTTCGGTATCAGGTCAGAAAGCGGCTGTATCAAATCAGTTGTCATCCGAGGCTTAAAAACAGTTATGCAAGCTGCTGTGAGTACCTGTTTCGCTTTTGCACGCAGAAACAGCCGGAGGGCATGCCCTTTGAAGAGTGGCGGAAAAGACGAATTACCGAAGCAAAAGTGCTGGCATATATGAACAGGGTCTTGTCGTCGCAAAACGACAAACCGCCCTGCGATAAAATCTCTCTTGTGAAGCGGGACTATGATCTTGTCTACAAAGGTTACAGTGCAAAAACGCGGAAAATTTTGACGGGAGGTATGAAAGAGCCGATGCCGATTTATGAACTCGCCTCCTCGGACGGAGAATTTTATAACGGCTACGAGCGGCTGATCCGTAAAAAGCGGGATGCGTACATACGTCAAAACAGACGGTTTAGCGATATGCGGGAAGATCCCACGATTGCTGAATGGCTCGCGAATTTCAGTCTGTGGGATGCGGAAAACGAGGAAGTTATCCGCTTAAACGATATGCAGCGGCACGACATCAATCTGATGCTTCAAAAGCGATACGGGCTTTTGCAATGGGAGCAAGGGAGCGGAAAAACGCTTGCCGGAATTGCCGTAGGCAAATACCGGATGGAGCGTGAAAATATCCGGTATACCTGGGTCGTTTCGACCGCCATTTCCATTCGCAATAACTGGGATATGGTCTTGAAAAATTACAAACAGCCCTATGTGTTTGTAAAAAAGCAGCGCGATCTTGAAAAGATACGCAGCGGAGATTTTGTCTTGATTACGCTGAACGCATTGTCAAAGTACAAAAAGTTTATTAAACGGTGGATCCGCATTCACAACCGAAAAATACAACTGATTTTCGATGAGAGCGACGAGATGTCAAATCCGAACAGCATTCGGGCAAAGGCCGCGCTGGATTGCTTCAGAAAATGCAAAGCCAAACTCTTGACGACCGGCACGAGCACAAGAAATAATATCTCGGAATTTGCGCCGCAGTTGGAGTTACTCTATAACAATTCGGTCAATATGATATCCTGGTGTCGGTTCGTTTACCACTACGATAAGAGGTCGGATTACCTGGACGGAGTGCAGAACGCATATTTCGGCAAACCGATCCCGGCGTACAAAAAGGGCTACTCTTTGTTCTCGGCTTCACATCTGCCCGAAAAAATCACGGTGTTTGGCGCAAAGCAGCGAACGCAGGATATTTACAATGCGGAACTGCTGGACGAAATACTCGGAAAGACCGTTATAACGCGCAGTTTTGAAGAGATCGTCGGCAGGGATATCCGCCGTATTCATCAGCTTCCCGTATCGTTTGCGCCCGCCGAACGCGCGGTGTATCAGATGGCGATGGAGGAATTTTATAAAATGCGGGACAACTATTTTGCTTCTACCGGAAATTCGAGAAAAGATTCCATGATGAAACTGATGCAGCAGATCACGCTGTTGCTGAAGATCAGCGCCGCTCCCGACACGGTCAAAGAATATAGCGGCGGCTTGCCGGTAAAAATCGGCAGGATCATTGAGATGTTAGGAGAATTTTCGGACGAGATTGTTACGATAGGCGTCCGACATAAAGCGGTGCTTGATGCTTATAAAGGCGCATTCGAGCAGGCGTATCCGAATCGCAAACTGTATGCCGTAACCGGTTCTTCCTATACATTCGCACAGCGTCGTGCGCTCCAAAAAACTCTCAAAGAAAGCAAAAACGGCATTCTCCTTTGCACGCAGCAGAGCTTACCGTCCAGCGTGAACTTTGAATTTGTAAACAAGGTGATCATTCCGGAGCTTCATTACAATAATGCAAAAATGAGCCAGTTCTATATGCGGTTTGTAAGGTACACGTCCACCGAATGGAAAGATATTTATTTTATTACCTACGGCGGCAGTATTGAATCAAACCTGATGCAGATGGTACTGGCGAAGGAAAAAATAAACCTGTTTATGAAAGGTCAGGATAAAAACCTTGATGAGATATATTCCAAATTCGGAGTGGATTACGACTTGCTTTCTATGCTGATGTATCGGGAGCGGGACGAAAAAGGACAATTCCATATAAGATGGGGAGAGCAGCAAATTTCATAGCAGTCTTTCTACTGTGCCGATTGCAACAAGAAGCGTGAGGGGTAGGCGCCGCCTACCCCTCTTTTTTCTAAAGTTCAAAGCCTTTTATGCAGCGCAGTAGCGTGATGCACAACTCCTGATACAGATCCTCGTCAAACGCATCGTCTACCACGGACTCTTTTAAGATAAGCGGACGGTACATTTCAAAAAGTGTATCAAACGAACCAAAATCGCCGCTTTTGGCACCGCGTATGAGCATCTCAAAATCCATTACAGTACACCTCCGTTCATTTTGTCACGCAGTTTTTTCAATGCTCTGTAAAATATGGATGCCACCGTTTTGTATGGTATATTCAGTTCAAAAGCCAGTTCTTCAAAACGCTTTTCGTCTAAAATATGCCCCAAAACGACGTACCGCTCTCTGCTGCTTATTGCATTCAGCGCGCTCCATAAATCGCAAAGTTCTATCACCTGCATAAAATAATCGTGCGTATCGCAAAACAGATCGTCCGAAACAGTGCCGATAAGTTCAAACCGACGCTGCCTGTTTTTGCTTTTAAGGTATGTAAGACGGGTGTTCCGTACAGACGTCTTCAGATAAGCGGTAAATCTGTTTTGCAGAATATCCGCATAGTTTTTTCCATCGTTCTTTTTAAACATAAAAGC
Organism: uncultured Clostridia bacterium; assembly: GCA_947627315.1. GTDB lineage: Bacteria > Bacillota > Clostridia > Oscillospirales > QAKW01 > RGIG9041. The sequence goes on from CANQVN010000001.1 coordinate 39,018, forward strand.
CTCCAAATTCTGATTTTTGTCGAAACAAAAACAGAATCCGGAGGCGCACGCGGACGCAATAGGTATAAAAAACCAAAACTCTTGAATGGATTAGGTTCAAGAGTGATTCTTGTTATTTTACGGGATTGGCATCGCGAATGAGTTGATCGATTTTGCCTGCATAAAGTAGTCCAACATAATCCCCGCCTTTGTTAATGAAATTCAGGCATATATCTCGGATCACAGACAACAAAATATTGGATAAATGGATAAATAGACGATGGCGCACCTGCCATCGTCTATTTATCTGCTTTTTATTATCATGTCGGGCAGCGTAGACGCTCTGAGCAAATCAGCCGGATCGACATTTAATGCGTCGGCAATATTGAACAGCACGTCGAGCGAAAAGCCGTAAGCCATGTTGGGCGCTTCGATGTTGCTGATAAGAGAACGGCTCACTCCGGCGTTGGCCGCAAGTTTTTCCTGCGTTAATCCGCGCACTTTGCGAAGCGTGGAGATAGCTATTCCCAGTTGAACGAATCTATCTCTGTTTTTATAACCTATCTCTTTACCCATAGCATCCACACTTTCTTTGTTATTTCATTTTAATTATAGTATGAAATGCCTTTTCTTTCAGTACGCAACAGTAAGCGATTGACTTTATTAGTCAGCAATAGTATAATGTTATAGGCATATAAGTTTTTAATTGCTTAGGCAACTGTGTACGGAGGCTGTAATTTGGTAAGCAGTAATATACCGTGTAGAAAAACAAAAAACAGACGCCAAAAGACATCTGTTAATTTAATGTGTTTTTTCGTAAAGTATGTCACTCAACGAAGCAAATTCTTTATAAAACCCATATAATTATACACGTATAATTATACACGATGTCGCCGTACTTGTCAATGTGTCAGCAAATAATATCGAAAAAGATAAATTTTTGCGGTTTTGAGATATCACAATAAAGTTTTGCTACACATGGACAACCTGTTTTTCGGCCATTTGCCGTCAACATCGCCGTCATCAATTAAAAAGTTGGAGGAAAATTTATGCCAAAGACAGGAGAAAACATTTATAAACGCAAAGACGGTCGATGGGAGGGCAGATACATTCGCTACTATGATGAAAATGGAGTCGGTAAATACGGATATGTATACGCTAAAACTTATAGAGAGGTTAAGATAAAACTTGCAGAAAAATCTGCAATTATTTCATCTCGACAGATATTACTTTCAAATAGTCATGTTACCTACGACGAAATTTTAACCGCATGGTTACAGTCGTCAAGAATTAACATAAAAGAATCAACCTACGCGAGATATACGCATATAGTTGATAGTCATATCCGACCATCGTTGGGTAAGTATCAACTTTGCAAGATCAGCACGCAGTTAATTGAAGGGTATATAGAAAGCAAATTGCACAATGGAAGATTGGATAAGAACGGTCCTCTATCTGCAAAAACCGTAACAGATATGCTCTCTATAATCAAAAGTTCTTTTGAATATGCCAGATACAATAATCTTCCGGTTATTTGTAATTTAAGCAAGTTGTCGATTAAAAGAAAAGATAAAGAGATGCGTGTACTCCGACAGGATGAGCAAAATTTGTTGGTGCGTGTGCTGCTTGATAAAATTGATTTATATAAATTCGGTGTTCTTTTATCTCTTTATACCGGTATTAGAATTGGAGAACTATGTGCATTACGGTGGGGCAATTTGTGTTTAGACGACCGTATTCTTAGAGTCAGAGAGACGATGCAGCGCATCCGGGATACAAACATGGAAACAAATACTAAGACCAAGATCATTATTACAGAGCCAAAGAGTCAGTGCTCTATCCGTGATATTCCATTGCCGGAATGTATCGTTGTGATTGCACGACAATTTCGCGCATCAGATAAAGATTTTATTCTTACCGGAGATCGCGTAAAATTTGTTGAACCTCGTACAATGCAAAACCGTTTTAGGCATTACGTCATGGAATGCGGAATCGACCAAGCAAATTTTCATTCTCTCAGACATACATTTGCAACACGATGTGTTGAACTTGGTTTCGAATTGAAGAGTTTGAGCGAAATACTCGGTCATTCAAATGTAAATATTACTCTTAATAAATATGTCCACTCATCATTTGAGTTGAAACACAGCAACATGAATAAACTTACATTACCACTTTAGCGCCGTCAAAATAATAGTCAAATAAGCGTCCGAAAGTCACGTTATAACTGTGATTTCGGGCGCTTTGTCGTTGAGTGACATACTTTACGAAAATATAAAATAGCGGGTGTGAATATGAGCGATTACCAAGTAAATAAGTTGCTTGACATTGATAAAGATCAGTTAATTGCACGATTAACTTCTGATTTGTCTGCGCTGTGAGCAAAACTTGGAATATCACAGTATGCACTTGCCAATCTAATTGGAATATCAAGGCAAACCTACAATTCTATTGAAACCGGCAAGAAAAAGATGCCGTGGAATGTCTTTTTGGCCTTGATTTTGTTATTTGGCTTTAATGAAAAAACTTCGTATCTTGTAGAGGCATCTGGTGCATTTTCTCCTTCCCTAAAAAAGGTTTTAGGAATCAATGAACGGGTTGAGAAAGCACTTGACGATATATTGGTTTCAAATACAATATAAAAATTTGATGGCAAAATAATAGTCAACCAATTCATTAAAAATTCAACAACAAAAATATTTAAATTTTGGGGAGTAAATTTAGAAGTAAATTATAGAGTAGAGTTGATCAAATATAAAGGCGACCAATAATACCTTTATAGGGTGACGTCAAAGCGAGGATATCAATACATTATCCTCTTTTAGATATTCCAAACCTTCATATATGTACTCGAATTAAACTTTTACGAAAAATTAGCCTTGAGTTTCCAGTATCTATGCCTGAGAGAACTATGGTGCAAGTTCTAACCAGATTTCCTAAAAAGTAACAATAATTCAGGAGGTTTCATCGTATGAGCGATATGGATATACTCTCTGATGGCAATTTTGATATCGAATCTGACTCAAGTCTTGACAGCGACTTGGATTTGTATATGGATTCCGATATAGAATCTCTGGATTCGTTTGATGATGTTGATGCTTCGTTTTTGGGGGACGGCGATTCAAATATGGATCTCGATTCTACAGGCTCGGACTTTTTCAATGAGTCATTTGATGAAGTTGGTCTGCAAGCAGATATAGATGAAGCATCTGATTCTTCAGAAGATCTTTTGAGTGATTTGGATGAAGTTCCCGATACGGAGAACTTCGAATCTATTTCGGAAGTTGATATTGATACATCTGACGATGAAATTGAAATTCTTGAAATGGATGATGGTGAACTAATCGATGAAGTAGGAACAGCATTTGAAGCCGACGATGAAACAGAAGAAGTTTCGGGTGAACAAATTGACTTACTTGATACAAATGATTATTTAAGCGATGTGGCTGATGATATACAAGAAGAAGCCGGTTTAATTTCAGACGAAACGGAAACCTTGTCTGAAAACATCAGTGGCGGGTTGGATTTAGAAGACGGACTTGAATCATTATCTCTTGAAGATTTAACAGATCTCGAGTATGAAAATGGTAATGAAGAACTGGAAGAACTTGTCTCGCCGGCGGAAGAGGAAATGACCGAAACTCCAGAGGATGCTTTGGATGCCATTCAAGCGGAGCGGGAAAGACTTACTGAAATAAAAGAAGCACTCGCAGAGATGCAAAATTCCGAAATTAAAGATGCAGATGAGTATGAAGAAGATTCTCCGATGGTACGCACTCGTGAGATAACATCTGAGATACTTGAGAGCAGAGAACGCGACACCGAGGAAGTTCTTGATAATTATCGAGATAACCTTCGCGGATACGGCGTCAATGAAGCGCAGATTGAAGAATTTGTCGAACAAGAACGCGAAAAGATCAACGCCGAATATGAGAGTTTAGATCGCGGAGACGAATATCCACAGATGTATGAAACGCCGAATGATTGGGAGAAAATTTCAGCATCCTTAATGGGTCAAGAAACTCAAGATGAGATACACTATGAATCCTCTCAGTTTTCTGAAATAGAAAATCAGGCTTTAGAAGAATTAGAAGAGGAGAATCAGGAGTTAGAGATCAATTATGATGAAATTTATGAGGCTATTCAACAAGATTCCCTTGAACAAGGTTTTGAGAATATCCAAGTAGATGCAGACCCGGAGAGATTAAATCAATCATTAGAAAACTTCAATGAATCGACATGGGAGGATCTTACTCTCGATGAACAAAAAGACTCGATGGCATCTTTGGCTGATTATGTAGTCGATGTGATCGGATTTGAAAATCCACCAAAAATTGAGTACTACAACAACGAACGTAAAGGTGACTTTGGCGGATACGACTCAACTGCCAATACTTTGTATATCAATGAATATATGTTATACAATTCCGATGAGGCTGCCGATACAATTGCTCACGAACTATGGCATGCCCATCAACATGAATGTGCTGAAAATCCTCAAAGTGCTCTCGATTATCAGTATCAGTACAATTTTGAAAATTATATACCGCCTGAATTGGGGCAAGAAGAGTATGAATCCCAGTTAGTTGAAGCAGAAGCCAGAGCTTTTGCGGCTCAGTTCAAAGATAGATTATCTCATATTAATAGAGGTCATGACGATGGATAAAATTATACAATATTTAATGTGTGAAAAGGGCGTTACTGAAGTAGTTGCCAAAGTCCTGTTCAGAACACTTACAAAGTATAAGGATATCGAGAGCGAGTTTATTTATTGGATAGATAATAGAAGTTACAATGCGCCAAACGCCATTGAAATTGGCGGCTACTCTGCCAAGAAAATCAGTGAAATCGCACCTTCATTGGATGCAGCCGGAGTGTATAATTTCATGGTTACACTGCGAGATGTCCCCGAAAAAGCACAGGAATATATTAAAAATGGATTTCCAAGAAAGTGAGGGTTGATTATGGAAAACAACAGACTTACAGGTTACCCGTCGATTGATAAGCCTTGGATGAAATACTATGATTGCAGCGACAAGGTAGATATTCCTAAGCTCTCAATATATCAAATGATCAGAAAGAATAACGCAACCCGTTTGAATAAGGTCGCTCTTGATCTGCGGAGTAGTGCAAACGGTTATAAAAAGGGAATCGAAATCACTTATGGGAAGTTTTTCAAGCGTATCGAAATGGTTGCAAAGGCATATTCATACTTGGGTCTTAAGCCAGACGACATTTTGATAACTATTTTGCCCAATATCCCCGAGAGCAGAATTTTGATTTACGGAATGAATCTTCTCGGCGTTACTGTATATCCCGTTTCTCCGTTTATTTCAGTTGTTCAGTTGGAAAAGGTGATTGACGAATGTAGCTCAAAAAATATAGTTGTTTTTGAAAAATTCCTTAAAAAATTTGAGAGTGCTTTGGCGGCAAAATCATTCAACAGTATCTTGCTTGTGAATGGCATGGAATCGGCTCCTTTTGCTCTTAAACTGGCACAGAAAATTATCAACCCCGCTGTAAAGCGTGAACTTACGAACGGGAATTTGCTATACTGGAGTCATATCGAAAAATTAGCTGATAAGGTCAAAAAAGATATTGTACCATACTATGATTCTGAACATATAGCAGTTATAGTTGGCACGAGTGGGACAACTGGCACGCCAAAGGGGGTATGCCTTACAGATGATAATCTCAACGCTATTGCGCTTCAGCATTACTTGAGCGGTATTTTTGATGAAGAAGATGTTATGCTTGACGCTCTTATTCAGTCGATTGGGTATGGGATATCTACGATGCACTATTCAACTTGTTATGGATTAAAGAATATTCTCATTCCTGAACTGCTAACAGATAAGTTTTCTGAGGTTCTTTGTTTGACTAAACCCGACCACTTTACGGGAGGTCCGGTACATTTTCAATATCTTGTTAACAGCAAGGAATTTATCAATAAAGAACTTCCTCCGATGAAAAATTTAGTTTCGGGAGGAGCCTCCTTGCCAAAGGTTTTAGAAAAGCAGATTAATAATGTCGATGATGATTTTTCTGAAAATGGGCAAAAGGATAACAGGATAATTGTGCGTCAAGGATTTGGATGCACCGAAAACGGTGGCTGCGGAGCATATTCAAAGGCAGGAGCATACAAATTTGGCGGCGTAGGGATACCGCTCCCGCTAGATACTTTTGCTATTTTTGAGCCAAATACGGATAAAGAACTGCCGTATAATACCGAAGGGGAAATATGTATAAGTGGTCCTACGGTCATGAAATGTTACTTGAATAATCCTGCCGAAACAGAGAATGTTCTTAAAGCCCATTCCGACGGTCGCGTATGGCTTCACCTTGCCGATCTTGGGGAAATCGACGAGGACGGACAGGTGTATATTATTGACAGAATCAAAAACATATTCATGCGTACGGGCTTCAATGTTCACCCGTCAAAAATTGCGGAGTTTATTTCTTCCCTGCCGTACATAAGCGAGTGCGTCGTTTTGGGTGTACCTGACTCAAAGGAGCAGATGGTCCCTGCGGCGTATATGGTAATAAATCCCGACTGCAAAGAGGATAAAGACAGCGTTTTGAAGTCGATTCAAAAAGAATGTGAGAGCAATCTCAGCGAAACGGATATGCCTGCGCACTGGTATTTTGTGGATGATATCCCGAGAAACGCAGGAGGCAAAGTAGATTACCTAGCCTTAGAAAAAGAAGCGGCATATATCAATTAAAGTTAAGAGGTCAAAAATGCAAATCGAGAAGAAAATGACTGGCTACCCGTCAATTGATAAGCCTTGGTTAAAATATTATCGTAAAGAAGCAATCAACGCTCCGCTCCCAACATGCTCAATGTACGAATATATTTACAAGAACAATAAAAATCATCTCGATGCTATTGCGCTTGTATATTTTAATACTAAAATAACTTACCGCACCTTATTTGATGAAATTAATAAAGCAACCACAGCATTTCTTGCTGCTGGACTAAAAAAAGGCGATGTTGTTTCGTTTATTACCATTACTACTCCCGAGATGATATATGCCCTCTATGCAATAAATAAAATTGGAGCGATTGCGAGTATAATTGATCCACGCGCATCGGCGGAGTCATTAAAAAAGCAAATTACGGATGCAAAATCTAATATACTGATTCTACTTGATGCTTGTATAGAACAAGTTGAATCTGTTATATCCTCTTTGACTTTTAAGGAAATAGTGGTTATACCTGTAAACCAATCAATGAATTTTCCTATCAAACAGATCTATTCGGCAAAGGCGATATTTAGCAAAAAAATACCCGTCAGAAGTTTTCGATTTATTACTTGGAGGAATTTCATAAAAGCATCTGATTCTTTGCTGCTTACTACAATTGAATCAGATGCTAATGCACCCGCAGCAATTACCTATACTGGTGGAACAACTGGCATTCCCAAAGGCGTTGTGCTCTCTAATCAAAATATCAATTCCGTTGCAGAACAATATAAAAATGCTGCTAGTTCTCTTAAAAGAGGTCAATCTTGGCTTACCGTTTCAGCGCCATTTATAGCATATGCCTTTATTGTCGGGCTGCATCTTCCATTATCATACGGAATGAGATGCTGTATAGAATTATATGATCCAGAAGTTATGGTTCATAATATTCTTCGAAAAAAGATCAATCACGTGGCAGCAACACCTGTTGTGTTTGAAAAATTACTTAATAACCCCCGAGCGCAAAAAGCAGACCTATCTTTTTTAATTGCTCCTACTTGCGGTGCAGATGCTCTGAGTCTTCAATTAGAACAGAGGATTAATACATTTTTATCTGAACATAAGTGTAAATGGAAAATTTGCCAGGGGTATGGCATGACAGAGGTTGGAACAGGCGTCTCTTTAAATATTTCGAAAAATTGTTATAAACTTGGTAGCGTTGGTGTTCCATTTGGAAATACAATAGTATCAACCTTTGATACAAAAGCATATGAAGAACAAAAAATTGGCTCTGTAGGTGAAATATGTATACAGGGACCAAGTGTTATGCAAGGATACTATAATGATCCGATTGCAACAAACTTGGTTATACGGAAGCACTCTGATGGCTCAGTATGGTTTCACACTGGAGATTTAGGCTATTTTGATGAAGACGGTTTTCTCTATATAGTCGGAAGAATAAAACGAATGATTACCCGATATGATGGCTTTAAGGTATTTCCCGCCGTAGTTGAAGAGGCATTGATAAAACATACTTATGTTGAACAATGCGCGGTAATCGGAGTAGAGGATTCCAAACATCAAGTTGGACAATTACCAGTTGCATTCATTGTTTTATCTAAAGATTGTGATATTGCACAGACCAAAATAATCAGCCAATTAAATGTTTACTGTAATAATCTTTTGCCAAAATATGCACACCCTATCACATATTTTTTTCGCAACTCTTTGCCTCTCACTGCCGCAAATAAAATAGATTATAGGGCACTTGAGGAAGATGCCGCCAGTACAGAAGAAATCAGAATTGAATGAATCATTAATAAAATTGTAAATTTCAGAAGTACATCCTATTGTGAAATTCACTTTTGAAGATACACTTTTACACGATTAAAAATAACTTTTTTCGGCTTCGAATAAAAATAATTCTATATATAGTAAATAAAGGTGAAAACATGGAGGAAATGTAAATGTCAAAAGTCATGGTTAAGGATTTAAAAAAGAACGATTTAATTAAAGCAGATTTTTTGAATGACAATCAATGGCACTTTGTTTTAAATGTTGGTCCTGGCATCAAAAGCGGAGACGTATATTTGGCTGTCGAGAATTACGGAAGCGGACAGTTTGATAAATATACAGAGGTTGAGCGGAAAGATTAAGCTACGAGCCAACGTAATTCAACACGAGAAAGAGATCTCATATGTTACATAAAGAAAAGTTAGATGCTGAGCATAAAATAATAAGCATCGTTAGCGTGTTGCTTTCAATTGTTGCACTTATCGCCGCTCTATATCCACAATTGATCTTTGGTAATGATAACCTTTTAAGTAAAGCAAATGCAGGACATGCCAAATCGCAAATGCTTTTGGCTGAACATTACTTTGAAATTGGCGAATATAAAGATTCAATATATTGGTATAAAGTGGCGAGTGCAAACAAAAGCCGCTATCAAGCTGTAGCCTGTAACAATCTCGGATATCTTTATGCGAAAGGCTATGGCCTTTCTGAAAATGAAATTGATGGATTTTATCGTCAAGAACGAGCCGTTAGACTTTTCGCAGAAGCATATAGAATTGGATTGCAAAGTAATTATGAATATGTTATTGACACGAGCAGAGATAACGGTCTTAATACAGTTCGATTTTATTCGGAAGAATGCTTCCCCAATAAAGAAGATTATCCTGGAACAATACTTAACTGGATAGATATGGCAAAATCAACAAGGGTAGTCGTGTCTTGTAAATATGTGTCATTCGACGTATATAAAGGTCGATCTTTTTGGATTGAAAACACATACTATACATTTTCGGGAACATGCATAGCCCAAAATGATAATGAAAATTTTATGTATACACACTATAAGTATTTTGTGCAAATATATAAACCAAATACTGAACCATATAATCCGGTTTTCATTTATATGGTTGATATGAACGGAAAATAATATCATTATTCTGACATTAGATCAATAGGAGTTTGTCTATGACCGAACTGGAAAAAATGAAAACCGGAAAATTGTTCAATCAGACTGATCGATCTTTGCTTCTGAAAATGGCACGCACATATTGTCTTGCTAGAAAGTTAAACCGCACATCACTTCTTAATCAGCCAAGACGGAATAGACTCCTGAAAAAATGCTTGGCGGCATAGGCGGAAAGCCCTATTATGTTCAATCACCGTTTTATATTGACTATGGATTTAATACTTTTATCGGAACTAATTTTCTGTCTAACTACAACTTGGTTATAATGGACGAAGGTGAAGTTCATATAGGGGATGATGTAATGATAGGACCAAACGTGTCAATAATCACAAACCTTCATCCTGCTGTTGGTAAAGAACGTAGGATTTGCTGGACACCGAATTATTTTCCGCACAATCATAAAGGTAACTATATTTATTCAAAGCCAGTATACATTGGTAATTGTGTATGGATATGTACGGGTGCTGTGATTTGCCCTGGTGTGACAATTGGCGATGAGGCAATCATTGGTGCGGGTAGCGTGGTCACACGTGACATTCTACCGGGAATGTTAGCTTATGGCGTGCCCTGCCGCCCTGTTCGTGTAATTACCGACGAGGATAGAATGGAAGTAAACATTATCTATTCGGATGAGCCTATTGTGACAAAATAACAATTTTTTTATATTGCTGTACATGCAAAAATGCTTGTATTCTTTGACATATACTCAAGCATGAAATAAGGATCTAAACATTTCAAATAATACAGAAGGAGGCAATAAAATGGCAATTATTGATGTGATAAAATATGAAGGTGGAAATAACATACTTGTTTGGAAACATCCGAAAGAAGACTTCAACACATCTGCGCAACTTATCGTTCATGAATCACAAGAGGCGATAGTATTTAAAGACGGACGGGCGAGCGATCCTTATTTGGCTGGAAAATATACAATAGAGACTGAAAATATACCTGGCGTTCGCCGTTTGGTGGGATTAGTTACCGGTGGTATCTCTCCTAACCATTATGAGATCTATTATATTAACAAGGCTTATTCTATGGATATTCCTTGGGGAACAGCGACCCCGTGGACTATTCAGGATCCATCGCTTCAAATTCCCTTTGAGATGCAGGCTCATGGGCAGTTTGCTGTAAGAGTCGAGGACTCAAAAAAACTTGTGTTAAAATTAGTCGGGACAATGAAGAGTTTTACACAGCGATCATTGCAAGACTATTTTTATGGAATCATGATCAGTAGAATCAAAGATAATATTTCTAATCTTATCATTTCCGAGAGATTAAGCCACGCTGAGATCAGTTCGCGTTTAATTGAAATATCAGAAAAAGTAGCCCCAAACCTCAAGGATAGCTTAATCAAATATGGTTTGTCGCTTGAAGAATTTGCGGTTGAAAATATTAGCATATTAAAAGACGACGTATATGATAGTGTTCGAGATGCAATGAAAACGAGAGCTGCAAATACTATTACAGGCGTAACTGAACAAGAAAAAATGGGGTATGATGTTGCCAAGGCACAAGCTCAAAACCCCGGAACCGGCGGACAGTATGGGCAGATTGCTACAGGTATTGCATCGGGTATAGCTATGGCCCCGGCAATGGGTGCCATTACTCGAAATGCCATGCAGCCTGTTTCTTCTGGTAATATCCAACATCGAGATCAGTTTAGTATGGGAACTGTTGACAAACGTGATCCAGAGCAAGGAAATCAAGAAATCAAATGTGCAAAATGCGGTGCTGTTCTTAGTGCTTCCTCTCGTTTTTGCAATCAGTGTGGCGCACCAGTCGGGCAGAAAAAGGCAGAGACTCTTTCTTGCCCTGTTTGCGGTTCAATACTTTCAGAGGGCAGCAAATTCTGCAATTCATGCGGAGCAAAACTTTAATAGGGGGTTTTTGTAATGAAACGAATTAAAAGAGCAATGCCGACGCTTGCTGTTTCATCGCTTTTTATTATTGTGTTCAATGTGCTTGCTTTTGTTTTATCAGATAGATACGGTGCAAATTTTTGGTGTGGATACATATTTGTTACTCTTTCGTGGTTATGTTTGATAGGGATCGAACTATTGACATCAAGTAAAAATGATATGGGACAATCGCTCTTCTTAAACGCTCCAGGTCTGCTCATGACTGTAGTTCATCTTGTGGTACAGACTGTATTCGCTATAGCGGTAATGGCTATTCCGTCGTTTAGCGTTAAATTATCTGTTTGCGTTGAGATAATATTTTTCGCTATCTATCTAGGAATCATTAGCGCATTAGAAATGTACAAAAGCAAAAACTTACACTAAGTAAAAGAGGATATGGGAATGAAGGAATGTAAATATTGTCGGACAAAATATGATGATAGCCTCACTGCATGTCCAAATTGCGGTGGTACTAGGGTGGTGACCGCAGAGGAGTTAGCAGAAGAAGCTGAAATTAAGCGGCAAGAAGTTGAATATAGAGAAAAAGCCAATGCTGCTCCGGAACTACATAAAAAGCGGTTGATTGGCATTCTGACTGCTGTAGTGGCGATGATAATTGCTGTAATTGTGATCATTTCAATAAATGCAAACAAGCCGTTGTCCAATGGAATGACTAAAGACGAGAGTGAAGAAATTTTTTCTACCGGTATGGAATACTTTGACAACGGGCACTATGAAGAGGCAATTCAATGTTTTGCACAGTTGCCTACTGATAGTAAACAGTATAAAAAAGCGCAGTCCGTGTTGACCAAATCAGCAGAATCTTATAGAAAAACTATTTTGGAAAAAGTTAACACGTATGTTCAAAACAATGAATACGAAGTTGCTTTAGAAGTTCTTAAGAACGCACAAGCAATACTGCCTGATGATACTGAAATAAAAAATGCTTATAATACTACATTTAACTCTTATAAGTCGTTAATTAGGGAAAATACTATCGCCGAAGCGGACGCTTATGTTGCTGATGGTGATTATGTGAGTGCTATAAAAGCAGTTAATACAGCATTGGATAAAATAGAGCAGGATGAAGAGTTGTCTGCTAAACTTTCCGTTTACATGTCTTCCTATAAAGAGAGTCTGTTTGCTAATGCACATAGTGCTTATTTGAACAATGGATATGAAGAGGCTATTTCAATTCTACAAGACGGGAAGTCTTTGTTGGGTCAGGATGATGATCTTCTTCAACTAATTTCTGATTATCAAGATTGTAAACCTATTTCTTTAAAAGATTTGAATTGTGTTTATACCAGCACAGATGGGTTTACAGAATGGAACATTGAAGCGAAGATGATGGGTGAATTATATACAGACTACAATAATGTGCTTTGGCAGAAGGATGGATATATTGATTATGAACTTTCTGGGGAATACAAGCGCATTTCTGGCACCCTCGTTTTTAATGGTAATTTAGATTTTGATGCATTTGCTTGGGATATTCAGCCAGAAAATTTTACTCCAACAATAAAAATATATTGCGATAACAACTTAATTGCAACTTATTCGGTAAGCAATTCGAATCGCAGTGTTGATTTTGAATGCAATATTGAAGGGACGAAGTTTTTGAGAATAGAAGTCGATGGGCTTGAAGAGTGGAATGGATATATGCTCCAAAATTATTATTTGGTTGGGGCCATTTCTAACTTTAACATTTACAAAAATGTGATAGAGTGAGATAATCCGAAAGAATGTGCGAAAATGATATTGCATTATCTACATTATAAATTTTAACATTATATGATTATTTAAGAAAGCAGGTGACCAAAATGAGCCTCTCGATTATAGAGATTAAAGCGAGCCCTCAATACCAGCTTATAAACGCAAGTGTTGAAGAAGCAAAACGTTCTATCTGTTCAACATTTTGTAACCTGCTTTCATATGTTTCCTCAATTGCTGCTTCAGAACGAATTGCTATAGATCTTGTGTTTCATAAGTTCAAAGATAGTTTACTCCGCCTGTTCATCACTCTTCGGAGTGATGAACAGGTGTTAACTGTACCGATTGCGCAATTAAACGCTATCATCTCGTCTTATTTAATAAATGCACATTATTCTGTTGAAGAAATAACTGGACAAGAATTTATAGAAATTGTCAACGAATTTCGTAGCCAGTTAACCGGGAAAATTGTTGCGATATTCAAGGATGAAAAGATCACGACAAGCAATCTTTCCTATTCTGGTTATTACTATTATACTGACGTTTTTGAATCATTAAATGACAAGTCTGCCGAAATAAACAATCACAGCACTTTGATCAATCAACTGATGTCATGTGAAAAAACGACAGTTTCTTTTCAACTTATTCCCACACAACTTGCTCAGGAAGAGTATTATGCATTAAGCAATTTATCGGGTGAATTGGCAACAACCACACACGGTCTTTTAGTTCACAATCAAATGGTGCGAGAAGTTGCGGCTGAAGCACCAAAGAAAACATATACATATTATACGGAACGAGCATCACAGCCTTTGTTTATTGGAAATATCATTGTTGCCTCAAAGCGAGATGATTTAAGCGGGATTGTTGCTGCGATTAAATCAGACATGCAGCAATCGGTGATTACTCCAATTAGTTTGGCAAGTGTTGAACTTGAGAATAATTCACAGTTGGCCTATGATTTTTTCCATTTTCCGTGGAATGTATATAACCAACTTTTACTAAATTATCGAAATCAAACTATTTGGAACGGTACGGTGTTGCAGCCATCAAATTTAGTGAGATTACCGTTTCTTTATACTGCAACAGAAGCAACGACTTTTTTTAAGTTGCCTATTGATGATGGAAAAATACACAGTATTCGAAGCAACCGAGTGGTGAATGATAATGAAGTTATTGACAATAAGGTGTTTTCTGCTGAAAATATCAAACTTGGGGAATTACTTAATTCTAAACATTCAATTATTGGTGTGGATGCAGCGGACTTTACACGTCATGTTTTAATTGTAGGGACTCCTGGTAGTGGTAAAACCACATTTGCGCTTAATCTACTTTTGCAATTCTATGACAAAGGAATCCCCTTTTTAGCGATAGAACCAACCAAAACAGAATATCGTGCCCTTATTGACGCTATGCCGGATCTACAGGTTTTTACACCTGGAAACAATAGCATTGTGCCGTTCTTTATCAATCCATTTATCCCACCAAAAGGAATTAGATTGGAGCAATATATTCCTTCGTTGATGAGTGCATTTAGAGCTGCCTTTTCTATGGAATCACCATTGGATGTGATTTTTCTTAGAGCAATTCGTCAATGCTATGCGCAATACGGTTGGAAGAATAGCAGCACATGCGAAGATACTGATATCCAACCATTTGGCCTATTTGAATTTATTCTTGTGTTTAGGAAAACAGTTGCAAATTCTGATTATAAAGCTGAAACAAAGGCAAATATTGAAACAGGAGGCACATTCCGTCTATTAAATCTGTTTGATCAAAACAAATACATATATGATACGGTAAATACAATACCTATTGAGTTACTATTACAGAGGCCGACAGTGGTTGAATTGAATGCGATTGCTGATGATGAGCAGAAAGCACTTATTATGGCCTTGCTTTTAATTAGCATATGTCTTTATACAAAAAGCAAGGGATCAAGTTCGGGTCAAATCAATAATGTTATTATGATAGACGAAGCGCACGTTCTGCTTGACACGCAGGCAAGTGGCACTTATGAACAGTCAAAAGCACAAAGCGCAACTGTTAAATCTCTTCAAAAAATGATCGCCGAGATTCGCTCATTTGGAACAGGATTTATTGTTGCTGATCAAGTGCCATCAAAGGTGACAACCGATATTGTCGCCAATACTGATTTGAAAGTTTCTTTTCGATTGGTTGAACAGAATGAACGGAATATTTTAGCTAACAGTATTAATATGACTGAACAACAGTCACAGCATTTAGCGCGACTCAAAAAGGGCGAGGCTATAGTATATTTTTCTGATCTCGAATCTCCAAAAGTAATAACGACACCTGATATTAGATTCGAAAAAGGAATACGGTATCAGATCCCTGATGACGAGGTATCTAAACGTGTGCAATTTTGGAAATCACGGAGTAATCTGCTCGTTCCTTTTTTTGAGTGCTCTTTTTGCCCGCAATGTGCTTCTCGAAGTCAATGTAACACTGGTGTACGTGAAAAGGCAGAATACTATGCTTCACATATAGTCTCCACTGTAGGAGCAAGCATAAAAGACAAGGAAACTTTTATAAAATATATATGCCGACTTCATAAACTCATTATAAAATATGAAACTCCAATAGAAGATCAAGGTTCTCTAAAAATGCTTTGTAATTGCTCCAAAATACATTTTTTAAGAGAAATTCTTCTTACAAGCGACTTTAGCTTTAATAGGACTGCAATAGCAGAATTGTTGAACAGAACAATGATAAGGGGTGAAGGGCAGGATATTTGATCGCAGTTATTAAGTTAGCTTTAATACAAGTGATCTTTAAGATGAAGTTTGTTTTGATAAGCATATAGGAATTTTGGATATAATCAAAATTGAAATCCGCGTTCCCAGAGAATTTGAAACAAATAATATTTAAACCACGGATGATTTACCATGTCCTATTTCGTTCGTAAAGCGATTATTTTGACAAGAAAAGCTCACATGCCGGGCATGTGAGCTTTTGGGGGAAATACAAAATAATATATATACATTATTTATATTTCAGAGCGCAGAAATGCAGTTATACGAGTGATGAATATTCAATTATTATTTCATGCATTTTCTCACGCTGCTTTTGCCTTTTGGGGCAGAAGCATTTTTTCTTTCCAGACTTTCAGATACTTTTTCACAAGCGGAGTGGGTCCGCAGTTGTGATCGCCGTGTATCTGCGAGATTTTCCCGTTTATCAGTTCCAGTGTGTAAAACGGCGTGTCCGGCTCGCTTGTTTTGCGGAGGAAAAGAATAATGCACTTCTTTCGTATAACGCGCTGTATATACGCACCGACGCAGTGATGCAGGCTTTGCCCTTCGGCAACGATCTGCTCGGCAGACTTTGGCGGAACCATAACAAGCCCGAATTTTTTCATACCGAACTTGCTCACAAGCTCCGTGTAATCGGATACGATCGTTTTGTTGCATATCTGAACCTTGTTGGTATCAAACATATTCGCGGCGAGGTCGTGCGCCTCGCTTAGATTTCTTGGATAAAGAATAAAATCGTCGGAAAGATCATAATCCAAATCCACACAGAACAGAATATAATCCTTATACAAAGATAATACCGTTTTGTGACTGTAACTTTGCCTGTATCCGTTCCTGTTCGGGTCGTAGTTCATCTTATCATACTGCTCGTTCATATACCGTACAAGCCTGTGCGCCGTGCAGTATCGCAGACATATTATCAGATCTTCGGTGTTTGCAATGTAGTTTTGCTGACACCACAGCATCAGTTCCTCATTCGGCGGGATATTGTTTTCCCAAAGTTCCCGCATCATTTGAAGCTGCGACGTACCCATATTTATTTTCTGCATAAGCGGCAGATATTCTTTGGATATGCCGGTGATTTCGGAAAAACTGTGTCCATCATGCAGCACGCGAATACCGTATCCGTAAATCACGTCCTCTGTGATACGATACAATCGCAGTTTCAACAAATACTCTATTGCGGGATACCGTAAATATTGCCGTAAATACGTCACGACCTCCAACGGCTCAAAATCGTATGAGCAGAAATCCTTGAGTTGCGAATATTGCCATGGCGTGTCAAGCAGGACTTTGTCGAGATTATCCGCGTAAAGATATCCGCAATTATCCGCCAAAAAATTATACGACCAGTGCTGAAATACAGGACGATACCCCTTTTTCCAATCGGTGATGTTCATATCGGAGACCCCGTGGTAGTACGAATCGATCTTTTCGCCGTCTGTTGCAATAAAGATACGCGAGCTTTCCCAAAAGGTAATTTTCGGATTTAGATAGTCGGGATAGTCTACCCATACCTTAAAAATCCGAAGGAGCAGTTCGCCGTTTATTTTTTTCAACATTTGAACCGTCACTCTGTCCGAAACATGGGATGTGCGCCCACGCGCGTGAAAAATTACATGACGGCCGCAGCCGGGGCAAACGCCTTCTTTTTTGTGCTTTGCCCCGACTACCTCCATATACCTTTTACAGTGCGTGCAGTAGCCAAGCTGCGTTTTTCTCTTTCGGTAATCATAGAACATATGTACCGGTATCACTTGGTTTTCCGTCCACTTTCTAATAACTGCCGGGATCTTGTCGACCGGCTTCATACGCTCCCGTATTTTACATTCCTTTGCTCGTAATTTTTTACGGTAATTCACATTCCAAATGTTCTGTTGAAACTGCTGCAACGCAAAAAATCCGTCGTCGGCGTTTTTCTCCTTACAGAAATCGCATACGCGGACACTGTCCCGCTTTGTGTAAAACGCACTGCTGCCGATAAGGCTGAATGGATATTGACCCGATATATTTATTGTCATGGAAGTCAGCCACCTCAGTTTTCCGTCCGGTGTTCGCTTCAGCGTCAGGTACTCCTTTCGCGTTTGGAAAACCGTGTATTCCGGGACGGATATACCGTTTGACACCTGCTTTGAAAGATAAAAATACAACAGCAGCGTGCGGCGTCCTCCGATGTTTTTGACGGAAGTGCGCACGACGTATAAATATTTCGACGCGTGCAGTATTCCGTTGTTCGGGTCAAGTTTTATGTTTGGATCAAAGTGTTTGCGTAATTCCCGTTTGTTCATTGTACAGTCGCCCCCTGTTCATCCTTTTTCGCGGCGTCGTCGACTTCAAACAGACTGATTTGGTTTGCCTGCTGCGGCTCCTGCTGTGCTTTGGCGGGCTTCTCTTTTGCGGGATCCGCCTTTTTCTTGGGCTTTGAGGTGCGCGGCGGCACATACGGTCTCGGAACGAATTTTTCATCCTCGTTCTTGTCCTTGTCCACATCGACGTTCATATCGTAGAAATACTCGACCGCCCATTCGTAGCATAACTCGTCCGGGACGTCTCCGCCAATGTAGTGGTCTTCATTTTCCTCGTCGTTTAATTTCATTTCCTCCTCGAGATATTCCTTTGCCTTTTGACTTATATACCGAAAACAGTTTCGCATATTTTTGCGCGGGTGCATGACCTGCTTGGCAAACGCAACATCTTCATAACACTTTGTCTGCACAAACTCGGTCACGCACAGTTTCATATTGCGGCGTGTCAGTCGCTCGGTGGCGTCGCCCAATCTTTTTACGGACGAGGCTATCAAAGCGTCATCGTCTACCGCGACCGCTTTTTCCCACTCGACCTGTATTTTCTCCTCGCGTGCCTTTTTCTTCGCTTCCCATTCGGCTTTGCGCTTGGCTTCGGCTTGTTCGTGCGCTTGGCGCTTGGCGTCCTCGCTTTCTGTGGCTTTAGTGTTTTTTGAAACTTCCATTTTTAACTCCTTTTTAATTGTGCAGAACGCCGCGCGGATAATTCCGTGCGGCGTTGCTGTGTTTAAGTCTTAATCCTCTACGGTGGATGTCGGAGAGAAATCCACCCTGCAAAATCCGTTGACGTCACAGTAAAAGTATCTGCTTTTACCGCCGTCATACAGTTCGATCACATCGGACGGCGCAATGCTCCTGCCGGGATAATCGTCCGGCAGGTCATCGTTGTAACGCCTGAAAATCATTCTGAGCACGGTGCTTTCGGCGTCGTCTTCGGCGCACTGGAAAACACCGTCGTAAACCATTGAATAATCCTCTGCCGGAGGCTGTTCATAGCCCGCCTTGTGCAAAGCGGCTATCCCGCTGAAGGCAAACGCCTTTGTGGGACTTTCCTCGGTAAATTTCAACTGGTAAATGCGAAACGGCAGGTTTCGCCGCGAAGCCGAAAGCCGCCTTTCCAGTCCCTCATAATCTTTACGGAGATACAGCTCGTATTCCCGATCGGAAAATCCGAGAAATTCCGGCAGGGTTATCGTTTCGTCCGACGCCCTCCACTTTTCCGCATCTTTTTCAATATCGCCCAGCGTGCACAGACCGTATAAGTATCTTCGCTTAAAATTCATTAAATTTTCTTCCTCTCCTTTTTTCCTGTTCCGCAGCGCAAGCAGCCAGTCGTCAATGCCTTTGTAATTGGGGTTCCATGTAAGACGCTCAAATGACATTTCGTGTTTTTTTGCCATGCGGTACATCGCGAAAACGCCGCGGTTTACGTGGACGTTTCTGAATTTATCCATATCGACCGCCTCGATGATTTTCTGCGCTCCGTTTTCGGAAAGCAGAGCAAAAAGCATATCCAGCGGCGCCGTATTGTTAACGCCCATGACGGCGGCAAACGTTCTGCCGGTCAGATAGTGGGCGATGTCCGCCTTGAGCGGTCCTTCCGTCACGTATACAACGCGGGAGAACGGGTCGCCCGTAAAATGCGCCGAACTGCCGGACGAAACGCCCATCGGCTTGCCCGACGAAGAGAAGTTGATGTATTTCGCTCCGGGCTTACCCTTGTCGTCGCACAGCGGAACGTCCGGTCGGATCTGAAATCCGTGAACGGTGCCGTTCACTCCGCGCAGCGGTATGATGATCCCTGCGGTCTTTGTGGAAAAATTCATTGTCCACCTGCCGTCCCTTTGGTAAAAGCCGGGTACTCCCTTGACGGTGTATCCCTGCTTTATCAAGCGGCTTGTCAGCGACTCGCACATACAAAACGGCGGTGTGGATTTATACCCCGACCGTTGTATCTGCTCGTCGGTAAGCCCGCGCACCTGCGTTAGATGCAGTCTGTGCCTGTCGGACAAGGCGAGCATATCGAGCAGCGCGGAAAGCGTGCGATGGATAACGGGATTTTCCGCCCGATCCGTGACGGTGTGCGCCTCGGCGGGTGCTTTGTTTTGCTTTGGTTTGTCATAAAGCGTTCCGTTTTGAATGCTGCCGCAAATTTCATGAAACGCGTCGGAATTGCTTGCGAGGCGTTTGAATTTTGCATACAGCGACAACATGCCGCCCGACTGCCCGCAATAGTTGCATCGCCACACGTTTTTTTCATAGCATACCTTCATTTTTCCGCGGCTGTCGCCGCAAAACGGGCAGTTTGTATACACTCCGTCACAGCACTGCCTGCGAATATGCAGGTTCAGCAAATGCACAACGTCCTCAATGTCAAACGGAAAATCCCCCGATTGACCCATAGTCCATCTCCTCCCGTAATAAGCCGCGCAGCATCAGGCAGCGTTTTGCAGCATGATTTTTGCGGCGGCGCGGAGAATGTTGTCCTTGCCCTGATAGCCCTGAACATAGAATTTAAGGCTTGCGGGCCGCCTGTCGGCAACCTGCGCGATTGTCCAACCGCTGCACGCGCCGTCCTTTACGACGTATTCTTTTGCCTGTTCCGTTGTCATAACGGAGCAGATTTCGTCAACCGTCATATCTTCCGAATAGGCGGGCGTTTCCGCCTCCGCTGTCGGCTCAGGCAACGCTTCGGCTTTTTGCTGCTCGACCTGCTCAGCGGTGTTCTGCTCCTCCGATGCGGTCGCCTCCGCCTTCGGTTCTGCCGGAGCGGGAACCGCTTTTGTCGGCACGTCGGCGTCTTCGGACGTTTCCGCCGTCTGCGGCTTGCAGGGAATAAACTGCACGCCGAATCCCGCGTCGGACAATGCCCGGTCTATGGCGGTATTCTGCGCCTTTTTGATATAATCCCTATCCGTTTCGTTCTTTTCACACTCGGCGATGTAACTTGCAACCGGGTCGGCGTCGCGCCTGTCTAAGAATACGCGCGCCTCGATGATGGCGAGTTGATCGGTGAGCTTCACGAGAAACGGACGGACGATACCGTTTGGGTATTTTAATCTGAACCACAGTTTTTTGTACGGTAAATCGAGCGTCAGCCCCGTCTTTGTGTTTCTGACATATTGCAGCGGGTCAAAGCCCTTTACGCTGTTCAGTTCGGATACCACGGGGTTTACATGATACAGTGTTGTAAAGTCGGATGCGTTCATAAGTCAATAAGACTCCTTTCATAAATAAATACAATTGATTTGTGGCAGTTTCCGCAATCGTTTCAGCTTGCTTGTTTCAATTCGCTTTTGTGAAGCGACTGAACCTTTAAATAATTGTTGATGCGTTCGCCCAGCGCGGTGTTGCGGACGCCCGTATCGTTTCTGCCTATCGCCATAATGAGCATTCCTTTTTGCCCTATCAGAATTACTTTGCGCTTGGCACGGGTAATGGCGGTGTAGATAAGCGTTCTTTTGAGCATGATGGCGTGACTGCGAATGATCGGCAAAATGACAACGTCGTATTCCGAACCCATCGCTTTGTGGACGGTGGTGGCATACGCAAGCTCGACGTTTGCCATATCCTCCATTCCGTATTTGACCGTCCGATCTTCGCCAAAGGATATGACCACTTCGATATCGCCTTTGTCGTTTGTACGGATATCCTGTATAAAGCCGATATCGCCGTTGGACGCCGCCGTGCTGTTTTTCGTCTGCATCACTTTATCGTTGCAGCGAAAATACTTGCCGCCGACCTTCAGATCGGGCATATCGTCCCGGACGGGATTGACCATTTCTCTCAATACGATGTTGAGATTGTCAACCGCCGCTTCACCCTCCGAGCGGAACGGCGAGAGGATCTGTACCCGGTCAATGCCGTATTTGCTCACACGGTCGCAAAACACATCGCAAATGACGGACGCCGCCTCCTGCTGCGTCGTGCATTTCATAAATCTGAAATCCTCGCCGTAGGTAAGCGCGCTTTGTCCCGCGTTGATGCTCTGCGCGTTGTAAGCAATAAGGCTGTCCTTTTTCTGGCGAAATATCTCGCCGAGCCTTGTAACGGGGATGTTGCCGCAGTTTATAAGCTCGCGAAAAACATCGCCCGCGCCGACGCTTTGCAGTTGATCGGCGTCTCCGACCAGGACAACCAAGGTTTTTGGGTCGATCCGCGAAAAGAACCGATCGGCAAGCCACATATCCACCATGGAACTCTCGTCTATGATAATCAGGTCTGCTTCAAGCGGCGCAGTTTTGCCGCCCTTCGGGATAAATTCGCTGTCACCCACGAGCCCAAGCAGACTGTGCAGCGTGCTTGCGTCTTTTCGTCTGGTGCTTTCAGCCATACGGCGGCTTGCACGCCCCGTAGGTGCGGCAAGCAGGATCTTCCCTTTCGGATACAGGTATTCAAAAACCTTTATGACGGCGCGAAGGACTGTTGTTTTGCCGGTGCCCGGTCCGCCTGTTATGATGGATAGTTTGCTTCTGAAAGCCATATATACGGCTTCCGTTTGCTTTTGGGAGAGCGTGATGCCCAACGTGTCCCTGACGCTTGCCAGCGCGGTGCGCACGTCGGAGTCCTTTGTTTTTTCGGAGAGCATTTTGGCGATTTTACAAGCCGTTTCATCCTCCTGAACAAAGCATTTCGTTTGGTATATCCGTCCGTCGCTGCTCACCACTTCGCCTTTCAGTATCATTTGCTTCAGCACGGCGTCGATCTCCTCTTTTGAAACGTTTATCTGCGGCTCGGGGAGTTTTTCGTTTAACAGTTTTGAAGCCGTATGCAAAAGTTTTTCACCGCTTAAAAACAGATGTCCGTTATCGTTTTTCTGCGTATCCAACGCCGCGAAGATCGCGCCGTGTATCCGCATCGGCGCGTTCGGCTTACAGTCGCCTTTTAACACGATGGCGTCGACACGCTTGAACCCGAAGCCGGATATGCGGCACAGTTCATACGGATCGTTTTGCAGTATTTCCACGCTTTTCGCGCCGAAATACTCGTAAATTTTCGCCGCCGTTACCGGTGTGACGTTAAACGGAGAGAGCAGTATCATCAAGTCTCTGAGCGATCGGCTCTGTTCGCATGAATTTACGATGCCGTCCAGCTTTTCGCGGGTAATGCCCTTGATTTCAAGCAGTCTTTCCGGTTCGTTTTCCAATACATTCAGCGAATCGGCGCCGAACCGCTCTACGATCAAAGCGGCGGTTTTCTCTCCGACGCCTTTTATGAGATGAGAGGAGAGATAGCCCTGTATACCGTCTTTGGTCTGCGGCACGATCTCTTCACAACTTTTCACCTGAAGCTGATACCCGTGCTTTCCGTTCTGCCAATCGCCGTCCAAAATCATGCTGACTTTATCGGTCAGGGGCAGTCCGTAACCCACGGCTACAAAGCGGATCAAATGATCTCTGTGCCTGTACGCGCTGCGTGCCTCTTGCGGTACGCTTCTGTCCGATGTTTTTACGCTTATAACGCAATATTTGCTTGTCGGGCTGTAAAATATAGTTCGGTCATAAACGCCGAGATAGCCCATGCCGATACCTCCTTTAACGGATTATTCCGGTGCGGTTTTGCTTTCATATTGAACCACCGTTCCTTTCTTTACTCACGCCGCATTTTCCTGCGCTCTTTTTACATAAAACCGTCTGCTTTCGGTAAACGTCACATACTCGCTATAGATGTCGGGGTGCCGCATTTGCAGGCGAAGCAGATCGTCCTTTGCCACGGTTGGCTTTCTGCTTGAATTATACGTCACGGTAAAGGACTCCCCGCCGTTTGAGCATACCGCCTTGCAGCTTGTCCCCATCTCCGCGACTATAAACCCCTGCAATCGCTTCATTTCCTTTTCAATGTCTTTTGATTTTCCATCGGCGATTTTCTTTTGCGCCTGTAGTTCGGTAAAACGCTTAATGTAACTTAACAGTTGAAATTTAAGCTCCACCTGCGGTGCCGATGCATCGCACGGTCCGAAGTGATTTTTTACGCTGTTCAGAATAAGCGTGCCGTCCTCCGTATAGGGCGGAGGTTCTTTTTTTAGAACATGATTGTTCCAGAAATTGCCCTCCAACGCGATAAGTTCTTCTTCATAAGCCGTGTCCCGCTCTACATGGCGAATGCACACCTCGTCCTCGCTGTTGCCGTAAAGGCAGCAGTAATAAACGTGGTTCAGGTTCATCACGCACATATAATGTCTGCCCTGTATTTCGTAGTTGACGGGGATCACCTCTCTGCCGTCCTGCCACCAGTGGTCTTTTGCATTGTAGTTGGTGGTCTTGATTTCCAGGATCGCGGTCTCGCCGTTCGGCAACGTGATAAAGTAGTCGACGTCCGCCAACATAAACGTATGTTTCGGGTGTCGGAACATCTTATGAATCTGATAGATTTCAAAGCCTGTTTTGACCTTGAAAATTTCCGCCACCAGATCCTCAAGCAGATGACCTATGCGTTTTTTGACCCAATCGCCGTCCTCCTCAAAAGAAACGATATTCAATTTGTCGTAATACAGATCTCTTGCGGTGGCAAACGGGGAAACGCCGAGTACAGCCGCGGCGTCGCTGCCGCCGATACCCAGTCGTCTGTAGTTCAGCCAGTCTTTTTTGGAAAGCCCGGCAGTTTCTACGATAACGTCCGGTTTGTATGTTTCCTTTTCCATTTTTAAGTACCTCTGTTTCTTGTTCTTTGCGATATTGCGGCAGGGATATACACTGCCCGTATCGGGTATTTCATTTGTTTTCTTGCCTCCTTTCTCCATGCTTGCCGCAGCGCGGCGCACCGTCCGATGTGCCGTCTGCGATGCCTGTGCCTTCTTCTCATCATTTTTCCGCCTTTCTTGAAATATTCCAAACACCGTAAGGTGATTTTGGCAATAAAAAAGCGAGAACGGCACAATAGATTAAAGTCGCCTGCAAAAGCAGAGCCGATGCCATTCTCACTAAAAATTAAAAATAAAAAAAGCCGATAAAATCATACCGTCAAAGGACGGTTGATACTATCGGCTGAATATACAAACTTAACAACTTGTGCAATGCAGATCGTTCTGCGATCCGTTAAGGAAAAGCACATAAATCAATGACAACTATAATATACCACAATATATTGTAGTTGTCAATAGCGTTTATCTACATATTGATTTTTCAAAAAGCCTTTGCGGAAAACAAAGGGTACGGCTTATATTTATATTATGAAAAGGTACACGAAAGTGTGCCGATGTACATTGAAAACCGAATAGTTCCCGCCGGGAGTTATACGGGATTTGCGGAAAGTATGCCACGACGCGGCTGCCGAGCGTGCCCGCAGATGAAACAGCGCACAGCGCGACCCGAAAATACGCACTTTGAGAGAGTGCAGGAAATGGCCCGGAACGGGAATGCCGAAATAAAAGGAGGAAAAATATGTTTATAAATACAGAAGAAATACCTGTAACATTCGGAGCAGCGGAGTTATCATCTATACTCGGTATTTCGAGAAACAAGGCATATGAACTGATCCATACTGCGGGGTTTCCCAAATACCGGATAGGCAGAAAAATCATTATAAGTAAAAAGCATTTTTTAGAATGGATGGACAGGCAATTTGATGAATCCAATCGGCTGTATTAAAAAATGTTGAAAACAGCAATGTCCCCGTCGTATAATAATTAGACGGAGTAAAAACCCAAAGGTCCTTTAACCCGAAACATGCAAAACAATGCTTTTTGCTCAAAAAGGAGGTATATTTTTAGTGAGCAGAAAGAAAGCAAACGGAGAGGGCTCCATCAGCAAGCGTTCGGACGGACGGTATATGGCGCGTTACACCGTAAACGGCAAAAGAAAATACATCTACGGTGCAACACACGGCGAAGTTCGTGAAAAACTTAACGAGAAACTTAATGAGATCGCAAAAGGCGAGTATATTGAACCAAATAAAGAAACCGTAGAAAAATGGCTCAAGGATTGGTTGGTAACGTATGCGCTGCCGACAGTTAAGCAATCGACCTACATTTCTTATGAAAGTTATATTCGCCTTCACATTTGTCCGCAGCTTGGCAATGTTGCACTGACTGCGCTGACGATAGAGCGATTGCAACTGTTTTTCAATCGTCTGAGCATTGACACGAATCAAAGAAAATCTCTGTCCCCCAAATCCATAAGGAATATCTACAATATGTTCCACGAAGCATTGGATCAGGCGGTGATCAATCGTAAAATTATACGCAACCCGCTTATTGGAATTAAACTGCCCAAAATAGTCAAACAGGAAATACGCATTTTAAGTTTGGACGAACAGGCAAAATTGCAGAGCGCGGCATTCGACGCGCCTGAGCCGCAGGCATACGGAATTGTATTTGCGTTGAACACCGGGATCAGATTGGGAGAACTGCTCAGTCTTCAGTGGAAAGATATAGATTTTCTGAGGCATACCGTTCGCATACGGCGAACGAGCAGCAGGCTGGCAAAGGTGGACAAAGACGGAAATGTTGCAAGGAAAAGCGATGAATGCAATTCAACCGAAATTGTGATCAGATCGCCAAAATCCATTACATCCCGCCGTGAAATACCGATATTCGATGAGTTGTGGGAAGGGCTGATGATATACCGTCAGCAGCAGAAGGAAATGATGGAAGCATTACAAGGCACGTATGTTGATAATGACTTCATCTTTGCCAACACCTCCGGCTGCGTATACGATCCGCGCGTTTATGAGGACTTGTTTACTCGTTGTCTGAAAAGCGCAGGCTTGCAAACGATAAACTTTCATGCGCTTCGACACACCTTTGCAACAAGAGCCTTAGAGCGGGGAATGGATATCAAAACACTTTCGTCCATTCTCGGTCACACGCAGGCTTCCACCACGTTGAATTTGTACGGACATGCGCTGCCGGATCATAAGCGTATCAGTATGGACAAAATGAGGGGTGTTTATCTTGAGATGAAAATTGACACCAATAAACTCAGTCCGTCCGAAGCGCAAAATGCGATCTGACACCAATAAAAATACGATGGACTTGATTTTTTGACACCAATTTATTGGTGTCAAAAAGCAAATCAGCAGAAAAAATACGATTGCGCCTATCTTTTATGAAAAAGAGGTTTGCGCTGTTAAAATCGGGTTGGTGTCAAAAAGTGGTGTCAAACTGCTCGGTGCGGTATATGAAAAGGATCGAAAAGAAACAGACTATGCCAAGCGGCAAATAGTCAAGCAACGAATTTTTTATTGGTGTCAGTTGGTGTCAAAAATGTTTCCGGGCAAAAAATGATGCCGTAAATACTCAAAAATCAAGCATTTACGGCATCTTTTGGTTGCGGAGGAAGGACTTGAACCAACGACCTTCGGGTTATGAGCCCGACGAGCTACCAACTGCTCTACTCCGCGGTGTTTAATTTTTCGCGGGTGTCAGCACAGTTCTAACTGAGAAAACTCTCAGGGTTATGAGCCCGACGAGCTACCAACTGCTCTACTCCGCGATGTGTTTTTAATTTTACCACAATCACGCCGCGCTGTCAATACATTTACAACATTTTTTATTCGACACCAAAAAGCGGCAAAGTGCCGCCCGTTTCACCGCTTTTTCCCATTATCCGCCTTCTTTTTCGGGAAAACAGAGCCGGAAAGAGATATTATATCGTCTATCGGCAGCGAAATTCCGTTTTCAAACACAAGCGCGCGCTCACGCTCGTCCACAAGCTTCACCGAGCCTTCCGCGCTCTCGTACCCGCCGCCCTCCTTTTTCGCGTCCGCGAGAAAAAACACCGCCGTCACCGTCGGATGCTCGTTTTGCTTTTCCATTATCAGCCTGAGCTTTTCATCCAGCTCCTCTTTCGCCTCGTCGTCCGGTTCGATGCGCCTTGCCGTGAGCCGTCCGCTCTCCTGCACCGCGTCGTCAAACCCTGTCAGCGCGGCAAACGGCGAAAACTGCGCCGCCCTGTCGTGCGCCGTCATATGCGGTCGGCTGTCTGAGACGTGATGCTCAAGCTCTATTATATCGTCGTATTTGTCCGATACCGTCATACTTTCTCCCTACGCCTTGTGTCCGCCTATCTGATTGTTGCGCTCCGCCGCCGTCGCGCCCTCCTCAAGGTCCGCCGCCTTCAGTATCGCGTTTTTGCCGTACCTCTTTTTTATGCCGAGCATCGCCCTTTGGACGCTGCGCTCCCGCTTTCGCGTGTTCTGCTCGCTTTGATACCGCTTTTCCGCCTCCGCGCCGTCCGAAAACAGGTCTATCTGCCGCGCGGCGACACGCGCGCTGTTCTCGTCGACCGCGTGTTCCGCCGTGAGAGTCAGCCGCCGCACCGTCAGGTCGTTGTTGATTATGCTGTCGTAAAGCTCAAGCGAAGCGCCGGTCACCGCCCGCGTCGACGAGGTCGGAAATTCGAGGTTTCTGACCCCGTGCGAGTGCTTTGGAATGCTCCTGCCGTATCTGTCGCTTGTCACCTCGCCCGCGTAGCCCTTTTTTCCGTTTGCAAGATTTTCCGCGTCGTAGCCGACGGTAAGCGTTATCCTGTCGGTGACAAGCGCCTTGTCCACCAGCTCCAAAACGAGCATTTCGGACATCTCGCGGACAATGCGGCGCGCCTCCGCCGCGCTGTACGGACGGTGAAGCACCTGCCCGTGGCTCAGGCTGTTCGTCTCCGGCTTATACGCCTTGATATCCGCGATTGTGCATGGCTCCCAGCCCCACGCGTGGTCAATAAGCAGCTCGGCGTTAATCCCGAAAAGCTTGTATAAAAGCTGCTCGTTTTTGATATCGTACCTGCCGCCCAGCGAACAGCGGGCGATATCGCCCATGGTGTACAGCCCGTTCTGCTCCAGCTTTTTGGCATAGCCCGCGCCCACCCGCCAAAAGTCGGTGATGGGTCGGTGGCTCCAGAGCTGTCTGCGGTAGCTCATCTCGTCCAGCTCCGCGATGCGCACGCCGTCGCTGTCGGCGGGCATATGCTTTGCGGTTATGTCCATCGCTATTTTGGCAAGGTACAGGTTGGTGCCTATCCCCGCCGTGGCGGTAATCCCCGTTTCCCTCAGCACCTCGCGTATTATTTTCATCGCGAAGTCGCGCGGCGTGATTTTGCCGCGGTTGAGATAGCCGGACGCGTCTATAAACACCTCGTCTATCGAGTAGACGTGAATGTCCTCCGGCGCGACAAAGCGCAGATATATCTTGTAGATATCGGTGCTGTATTCGATATACCGCGCCATACGCGGCGGCGCGACGATGTAGCCCAGCGCGAGCGACGGGTTTTGTTTAAGCTCCGCGTCGTAAAACGACTCGCCCGAAAGGACGCGCCCGGGCGCGGCGCGGCGGCGGCTCTCGTTTATATCGCTCACGCGCCGCACAACCTCAAAAAGACGCGCCCTGCCCGATATCCCGTAGGCTTTGAGCGAGGGCGAGACGGCAAGGCAAATCGTCTTTTCCGTCCTGCTCTTATCCGCCACCACAAGATTGACCGAAAGCGGGTCGAGTCCACGTTCGACGCACTCGACCGACGCGTAAAATGATTTTAAATCTATCGCAATATAGCAGCCCATACCTTTATTATACATCTCCCGCCTGCCCGCGTCAACCGTATGAAAATACCCCGCGCGGCATATGCCGCGCGGGGTATAGCGTCAGCTTTCCATCTGCTTGCCAAGAAACATCGCGTATGACGAGAGCAGCTTTTCCTCGGTCACGTTCGGCTTTTTGCCGGGCGTTTCGAGAAAGGCGACAAGCCCCGCCACGTCTCCCTCCGCGATAATCGGGCTTGCCGCGGTTATCGCGGGCGAATTGCCGTCGTTTATTATGGCGACCGCCGCGTCGCTTCCCTGCGCGAAGTAGTTTTTGCGGCTCTCGATTACCGCCTCGCACTCCGCGCTTATCGGTCGCTCGATGATGTCCCGCTTGCCCTGACCGGCGTAAGCGACGACGTTGTCCATGTCGCACACGGCGCAGTGTATGCCGCTCACGGCGTAAAGCGAGGCACAGCAGTCGTTTGCAAAGCTGTTAAGCTCGCCCAGCGGCGAATATTTTCTGAAAATAACGCCGCCCTCCTTGTCTGTGTATATCTCCAGCGGGTCGCCCTCGCGAATGTGCATGGTGCGGCGTATTTCCTTGGGAATAACCACCCTGCCCAGGTCGTCTATTCTCCGAACTATTCCTGTTGCTTTCATCTTTTTGTCTCCTAACGGTTTTATGCTTCTATTATTTGTAAACGCAGCCGTTTTATTCGTAATCGGAATACATAAATGAAAAAATCATTTGACTCCCCTGCGCGCTTGACAAAATGGCGGGCGTTGATTAAAATTATATAAAAACCAAAAGGAGAAACCGCTATGGATAAACAGGGTTGTGGCACCGTCTGCGTGCAGGGCGGATATACGCCGAAAAACGGCGAGCCGCGCCAGATACCTATCATACAATCGACGACATTCAAATACGCGACAAGCGAGGAGATGGGCAAGCTCTTTGACCTTGAGAGCGAGGGCTATTTCTACACCCGCCTTCAAAATCCGACAAACGACTGTGTCGCCGCCAAAATAACCGAGCTTGAGGGCGGCTCTGCCGGCATGCTCACATCGTCCGGCCAGGCGGCAAACTTCTATGCGATTTTCAATATCGCCAACTGCGGCGACCACGTCCTGTCCTGCTCTGCTATCTACGGCGGGACGTTTAACCTCTTTAACGTCACCATGCGCAAAATGGGAATAGACTTTACCTTCGTCTCTCCCGACTGCACCGATGAAGAGCTTAATGCAGCTTTCCGTCCCAACACCAAGGCGGTATTCGGCGAGACTATCGCCAACCCCGCGCTGACGGTACTGGATATTGAAAGATTTGCAAAAGCCGCTCACGACCACGGCGTGCCGCTTATCGTTGACAACACCTTTGCCACCCCCGTCGGCTGCCGTCCCATCGAGTGGGGCGCGGACATCGTGACCCACTCCACCACAAAGTATATGGACGGTCACGGCGCGGCGGTGGGCGGCGCCATCGTTGATTCGGGCAGGTTCGACTGGTTTGCCCACGCCGACAAATTCCCCGGGCTGACCACCCCCGACGACAGCTACCACGGCATAACCTACGCCGAGCGGTTCGGTCTCGGCGGTGCGTTTATAACCAAGTGTACCGCCCAGCTTATGCGT
>CANQVN010000002.1 GCA_947627315.1 uncultured Clostridia bacterium
CCGCCCTTGCCGCAAAAGACTATATTATAAGTACCTTCGGTAAAAGCTACTATCCCGCGTCCCGCCGCATTTACAAGACCAAGAAAAACGCGCAGGACGCGCACGAGGCGATAAGACCGACAAACGTATCCCTCACCCCAGAAAGCGTCCGTCAGTCTCTCACTTCCGATCAGTACAGGCTGTATAAGCTCATTTACGAGCGGTTTATCGCAAGCCAGATGAGCGACGTGATATACGACACTCAGTCGGTGGATATTTCGGACGGTGAATATCTGTTCAAGGCATACTGCCAATCTGTAAGCTTCAAGGGATTTTCCGCCGTTTACAAGGACGCGGATAAAGAAGAAAACGACAAGCGTATGTTTAAGCTGGAGGAAAACGACAAGCTGAAGCTCTCTGAGCTTGAGCGCGTTCAAAACTTCACCCAGCCGCCCTCACGCTACACAGAGGGTACGCTCACAAAGGCGCTGGACGAAAACGGCATCGGCAGACCTTCGACATTTATGCCTATTATTTCAACAATACTGGCGCGCGGATACGTCGAGCGGGACGGCAAGTTTTTAAAGCCGACAAACCTCGGCGAGATAACGACAAAGCTGATGAAGGATTATTTTTCCTCCATTATTGACTACGACTTTTCGGCAAGCCTTGAAACGGAGCTTGATAAGATTTCCGACGGGCAGATAAGCTGGCAGCAGCTTATCTCGGAGTTTTACAAAATATTCAGCACAACGCTGTCCGACGCCGAGGAGGCGCTTAAAGAGACGCGAATAAAGGTCCCCGACGAAGTGACGGATGAAATCTGCCCCAAGTGCGGCAAAAACCTCGTCATTAAAAACGGGCGTTACGGCAAGTTTCTCGCTTGCCCCGGCTATCCCGAGTGCAAGTTTACAAAAGCGATTGTGACCGATACAGGCGTACCCTGCCCCAAGTGCGGCGGAAAAATAGTCAAAAAGAAATCGCACAGCGGCAAGGTCTTTTTCGGCTGTGAAAATTACCCGAACTGCGATTACGTCACCTGGGACGAGCCGCTTAAAACAAAGTGCGAGATATGCGGCGGCACGCTGTTTCGCAAAAACGGCAGGCGCAGAGTGGTATACTGCTCCAACCCCGACTGTAAAAAAGCGCTGAAAGCCTCCGAAAAAAAGAACGCCGCATCCGACACAAAAGAGGCGGAAAATGAATAAAGCCACTGTTATCGGCGCGGGGCTTGCGGGATGTGAGGCAGCTTACCGGCTCGCGCAAAGCGGTGTAAAGGTAAACCTTCACGAAATGAAGCCGGATAAAAAAAGCCCCGCTCACAGCAGCGACGGATTTGCGGAGCTTGTCTGCTCAAATTCGCTTCGCGCCGAGGGGCTTTCAAACGCCGTCGGGCTTTTGAAAGAGGAAATGCGAAGGCTGAACTCGCTGATTATAAGCTGTGCCGACAAAACCCGCGTTCCGGCAGGCGGCGCGCTTGCGGTGGACAGACTCGCGTTTTCAAACGCTGTGACGGAGAAAATACGCTCCCACCCAAATATAACGGTTATAAACGGCGAGGTTAAAGATCTTTTTACCACCGAAAACATAATTATAGCGTCGGGACCGCTGACAAGCGATGCGCTGTCGGAAAGCATCGGAAAGCTGCTTGGAAGCAAGTATCTGCATTTTTTTGACGCTGCGGCGCCTATCGTTACATTTGACAGCATTGATACAGATATTGCCTTTTTTGCCTCGCGCTACGACAAGGGTACGCCCGATTACGTCAACTGCCCGATGACGCAGGAGCAGTACGACAGGTTTTACGACGCGCTTGTGACAGCCGAGTGCGCGCCGATACACGAGTTTGAAAACAATGTGTTTGAGGGCTGTATGCCGGTAGAGGTTATGGCAAAGCGCGGAAGGCAGACGCTGCTGTTCGGTCCGTTAAAGCCGGTAGGGCTGATTGACCCGCGAACAGGCAGACGCTCCCACGCGGTAGTCCAGCTGCGAAAGGATAATGCCGCAGGAACGATGTATAACATCGTCGGGTTCCAGACTCACCTTAAATTTCCCGAGCAAAAGCGGGTCTTTTCAATGATACCGGGGCTTGAAAACGCCGAATTTGTGCGTTACGGGAAAATGCACCGAAACACCTACATAAATTCACCCAAAACGCTCACCCCGTTTTACAGCCACAGAAGCTGTCCCACTCTTTTTTTCGCCGGTCAGATGACAGGCGTCGAGGGGTACGTCGAGTCGGCGGCGTCGGGGCTTGCGGCAGGTATAAACCTCTCGCGTATAATCCACGGCAAAAAGCCGGTTGATTTTACAAACCGCACGGCGATAGGCGCGCTCGCCCATTACGTAAGCGAGGAAAACAGCGCCGATTTTCAGCCGATGAACGTAAATTTCGGTATAATCGAGCCGCTCGGATATCGCATTAAATCAAAGGCGGACAGATACGCGGCAATTTCCGCGCGAGCGCTTGAAAAAATAGACGAAATAGCAGGAGAATTACTATGAAAATCGCGGTAGATGCTTTTGGCGGCGACAACGCGCCGAAGGAAATAATAAAAGGCTGTAGGCTTGCATGCGACGAGCTTGGCGTTACGCCTGTGCTTTGCGGTAATCGCGATATAATCTTAAAAACAATGCAAAGCGAAAACATAAGCCAAAGCGGAATGGAGATTGCAGACGCAAACAGCGTGCTTTCAATGGAGGACGAACCGACGTCCATTTTGAAAGAAAAAAGCGACTCGTCGATGGCGGCTGCATTCAGGCTTGTCAAAGCCGGCGAGTGCGACGCTTTTGTGTCCGCAGGAAACAGCGGCGCGCTGCTTGTCGGCGCAACAATGATACTAAAGCGAATAAAAGGCGTAAAGCGGGCGGCGTTCGCATCTGTTTTCCCCTCGGCGACAGGTCCGCTGCTGCTTGCGGACATGGGCGCAAATTCGGTGTGCAAGCCGGAATATCTGCTCCAGTTCGCACAGTTTGGCTGTGAGTATATGAAGCATATGCACGGCATTGAAAGCCCGCGCGTTGCCCTGCTCAACAACGGAACGGAGCCGCACAAGGGTCAGCAGCTCCAGCAGGACGCATATAAGCTGCTTTCCGAGTCCGCGCTCAACTTTATCGGCAACGTCGAGGGCCGCGCTCTTGCAAACGGCGGGTGCGACGTTATCGTAACGGACGGGTTTACCGGCAACATCGCGCTTAAAACCTACGAGGGCGTCGGCAAAATGATGTCCGAGGGCATAAAAGACGTGTTTGAGCATGGCATTTTAACAAGCATAGGCGCGGTATTTGTATTAAAACAGCTTAACGACTTCAAAAAGAAATTTGACTATAAAGAATACGGCGGCGCGCCGCTGCTTGGCATATCAAGCCCCGTTATAAAGGCTCACGGCTCGTCCGACGCGCGCGCTTTCAAAAACGCGATACGGCAGGCGGTTGAGTATACAAACAGCGGCATAATCGAAAAAATGAGCAGTCCCGCCGAAAACTGAAGGAGCATTTTTACATAGATGAACGCAAATGAGCTTCAAAACAAGATAGCATATAAATTTGCCAAAAAAGAGCTTTTGACCTACGCGCTCACCCACTCGTCATATGCAAACGAGCATATGCACAACAGTAAGTGCTGCAACGAGCGGCTTGAGTTTTTAGGAGACGCGGTGCTGGGCTTTGTCTGCGCCGAGATGCTCTACGAGCGTTTTCCGAACAAGCCGGAAGGCGAAATGTCGAAAATGCGCTCGTCGCTTGTCTGTGAGTCCGCGCTTGCAGACTATGCAAGGCAGATAGAGCTCGGCAGCTATATGCTGCTCGGTCACGGCGAAGAAAATGCGGGCGGACGCGAGCGTCCCTCCACTGTCTCTGACGCATTTGAGGCGCTGATAGCCGCCATCTATCTTGACGGCGGTATGGAATGCGCGAAAAAATTCATTCTCCCGTTTCTCACAAGTGCGCTTGAAAGCGACAGACGTACGCACACTCTGAACCGGGATTATAAAACGGCTTTGCAGGAAATCGCCCAGCAAAATCCGGGCGAGCTTATCAGCTACAGGGTCGTCGGCGAGTCGGGTCCCGACCATAACAAGCTGTTTACGGTAAGCGTGTATCTTAACAGCAACCTGCTTGCCACGGCAACGGGAAAAAGCAAAAAGGAAGCCGAGCAGAACGCGGCACACGAAGCGCTTAAGCTTATGGGCGAATAACAATGAGCCACTCGAACATTTCTATTTTCATCCCCCACCTCGGCTGCCCGTTTAACTGTATTTTCTGCGACCAATACAAGATTACGGGCGTGGACAGATCTGTCACGCCAGCCGACGTCAAAAAAACTCTAAA
Source organism: uncultured Clostridia bacterium (assembly GCA_947627315.1). Lineage (GTDB taxonomy): Bacteria > Bacillota > Clostridia > Oscillospirales > QAKW01 > RGIG9041. The sequence goes on from CANQVN010000002.1 coordinate 4,309, forward strand.
AGCCGCCGCAAACGATTTACATCTTTCGAAAAAAGAGACGCAAATCGCTTTTTTCGGCGGCTCTTTTACAGCTATAAACCGAAAATTGATGGTAGAATATCTTGAGTCCGCCGCCAGCTTTCTCGGCGAGGGCGGTTTTGACAGCATCAGGATTTCCACCCGCCCCGACTGCGTGCAGGACGACGTTTTGGAGCTTATTTCACATTACGGCGTCAAAACCATTGAGCTTGGCATTCAGAGCTTTGACGACGACGTTCTGCGCGCCTCAAAGCGCGGATACGATGCAAAGACGGCAATCGACGCGTGCAAAAGAATTACCGAACACGGCTTTGAGCTTGGCGTGCAGATGATGTGCGGGCTGCCAAACGACACGCCAAAAAAGGATATGCTGACCGCAAGGATAACCTGCGAGCTTGGCTGTAAGCAGGTGCGAATATACCCCGTGATTGTTATCCGCGGAACTGAGCTTCAACGTATGTACGAGCGCGGACAGTACGCTCCGATTTCGCTCGAGGACGCGGTTTCCGTCTGTTCAAGACTTTACAGGTTTTTTAATGAAAACGGGGTTACAATCTTAAAAATGGGGCTTCACAGCGCATCCGACAGCGTTGCGGGACCGTTTCACCCCGCTTTCGGCGAGCTTGTTCGCTCGCGGGCGTTTTTGGATGATATAAAAGGAAAGCTTTCGGGCAAAACACACACCGTTTACGTCTCGCCCGCTTTTATCTCAACCGCCATAGGAAACGGCAGAGCAAACGTAAAAGAGCTTGAAAGAAGCGGAATACAGGTTGTTTTCAAGCAGGACAGCACGCTTTCTTTGGGAGAATACAGAGTTGAATGAAATATGCCTAAATAAAAACCGTCTGCAAAAGCAGACGGTTTTTAACAGCCTATTTTATTATATCCCAATCCAGTTGAGAAGCAGAATGCAGATTACAAGAATAATCGTAACCACAATGGTGATGACGGCAAGCTTATAATCCCTGCTGCGATTTTTGTTTTTGCTGAAAAAGGTGTCCATATCAGCCGAGCTGCCCGCCATCGCGCCAAGTCCGTTGCTCTTGCCCTGCTGGACGCTGATGCAAACGATAGTGACAACGCACAGAGCCAAAACAACCGAACCCAAAATTATCTGAATTAACGACATTTATATTACACAACCTTTCAAATCAATACGCAAATTATGATACCATACTTTATATGGAAATGCAAGGCTTTTTTATTTTTTTAACTTGAAAAAAATAGAAAAACATTATTTTCACCCCACTTTTGAACATTTATGACCTTGTAAAATGTTCATTTCGGGGAGTTTTGAACGTTTTCAACAGAGTTTTGAACATAATTTATGTCAACCTAAAATAACTCAGCTTTGTTTTGACAACTTTTTTTCGACCACGGCAAGCAAAATATATGCCGCGGCAAGAAGGCAAATTCCGACCGTAAGCACGTATTTCAGAACAAACAGGCGGACAATAAGCGACGCTGTTGCAACGGCGGCAAAAACAGCCGTCTGCCACACTCTCACTCCCGAAAACAGTTTAGACGCAAGATAGGATATAAACAGCCCGAAAAGTATCACGCATATCATAATCACGGTATAAAGCCGATATCCTATAAGCGGCATGTCTGCAAAGTTTAACGATGAAGCGAAAAATATGTCCGTCATACGCAGTAAAATACAGTATATAGCGCACATTATCGTCTGAAATGCGTAGGCGCGGCTTATAAAATAGTAAACCGCGTAAGCCGCGAATATGCAAATGTAGCTTATAACGGCGTATTTTGCACACAGCGTTCTGTTATGGCTGAGAGGAATCACCGCCGCGGCGGACGCCGCCGAAAAGGACAGAATAAGAGCGCTTGACGGCGGAAACAGCTTTTCTGAGCTGTCACCCTCGCGCCTTTTGAAAAGCAGGGAGAATACACAGGCGCAGATAAAAAGCAGCAGTGTGCCTGCCATCACCGCGTACTCAATATACCTGTAATAATTATTTATGACAAGCTGATGCTTTTTGAAAGGAATTATATACAGCCATGTCAAAGCCGACAGCAGCGCGAATGAAAAGAACATAATGACAACCCTGCTGACCGCAGTTTCGTTTTTGCTTACTTTTTTTGTACCCATTTTTTATATTCCTTTACAGATTATCCGTCATAGAAAGAAGTATCGGCAGTAAAAACGAGGCGGCGTCCTCCGTGCGCAGTATCCGCCCGCCGAGCGAGACGCCGTCAATCCCGCGCCTTGCCGCAAGCTCAATTTCCTCCGGCGATATTCCGCCCTCGGGACCTATCAAAAAGGCTATATCGCCGTGCAGCATATCGCGCGTTATTTTCCTTGTCCGCTCCTGCTCGTAGCAGATAAACCGCGTTGGGTACTCGCATAGCCGCTCGATTGCCGTGCTGAAATCGACAGCGTTTTCAACCCTCGGAATACAGCCGCGCATACTCTGCATAGCGGACGAGCGCGAGATTTTGTTAAGCCGCTCCGTCTTTTTTGAAAGCGTCTTTTTATCGGGGCGGGAAATACAGCGGCTGCTTATAACGGGAACTATACGGTAAACGCCGAATTGTACGCAGCGCTTTACCATATCGTCCATCTTGTCGCCCTTCGGAAGGCACTGAAACACCGTGATTTTAATTTTCGGCTCGGTCTCATTCCGAGCGCTCGACAGTACCGAAAAGACGGCGGAGCCTGCTTGAACCGACAAAAGCTTACACCGATAATCGGTAAATTCGCCGTCGTAAAACACCGCTGTGTCGCCGACTGACATACGAAGCGAGTTGCATATATGGTTAAACTTTTCGCCCGATACGGTAAATTTCCCGTCGTTAATGCGCTCGCCATCTAAAAAGAAACGCTGCATATCACTTTTTCACGGCTGAAATTGCAACCCAGCCGCGCCTTTCCCCGATTTTGGTAATTTCAAAGCCGCGGCTTTCAATATGCCGTATGACCTCGTCCTTGCGGCTGTCGATTATCCCCGAGCAGATGAATATCCCGTTTTCCTTTAATATGCCGCCGACGCTGTCCGACAGGGTTTTAATTACGTCGGCAACGATATTTGCCACGGCGATATCATACCTGCCGCGCGCAAGCTCGATAAGGTCTCCGCATACAAACGCGGCTTTGTCCTCAAGCGAGTTTATCTGAGCGTTTGCCCGCGCCGCGGCGACCGCGGCGGCGTCTATATCGCAGCCCTCTGTCTCACCTGCCCCAAGCCGCGCCGCCGCAAGCGCAAGTATCCCGCTGCCGCAGCCGATATCTATAACGCGCTTGCCGGAAAGCTCAAGCTCGGACAAAAGCTCAAGGCAAAGGGCCGTCGTCTCGTGTGAGCCTGTGCCGAACGCCATTCCGGGGTCGATTTTAATTATCGGCAGGTCTGTTTCAACATTCTCCCACGCGGGGGTCACAATAAGCTTTCCGCCTATCTCAATCGGGCGGTAAAACTGCTTCCAGTTATCCTTCCAGTCGTTGTCCGACACGGTGGAAACGCTCATTTCAAGCGTGCCGTATTCCCCGTTTACATCAGCTTTTTTAAGTCTTTTAAGGCTGTTTTCAACCGACCTTATAATTTCGTCTCCCTGCGAGTTTTTAGCCGTGTAAAACTTTATGGCGGAGCGCTGGGACGACAAAGTCAAAAGCTTGTCGTCAACATAGTCGTAAGCGGGTATGCGAGTTTTCATAAACTCCTCAAAATCCCTGCTGTCGCACACCTCAAACCCGCCGATACCGTTTACAATAAGCAGGTTTGAAACATGCTCAATCCCGACGGAGCTTGTGTATATTACAGACATATTGTAATCCATTATATTTACCCTCAAAAACAAATGGGAAATGTTTTCCCATCTGCAATTATATAAAATTTACTTTATATTGTCAATATCACATAGGCTTGTAAAAATACGATAATGATGTTATAATGTAATAAATTCCAAACCGGAGAAAAAAAGATGTATGAGCAGCGTTCACTGTTTATGAAAGATGACGACCGCCCGCTTGCCGCGCGGCTTCGCCCGCAGACGCTTGATGAGTTCTGCGGTCAAACGCACCTGCTCGGACAGGGTATGGTGCTTAGAAAAATCATTGAAGGCGACAAGGTCGGTTCGATGATATTCTGGGGACCTCCCGGCGTCGGCAAAACAACGCTCGCGCGGATAATCGCAAACCGCACGCAGGCGGATTTTATTGATTTTTCCGCCGTAACAAGCGGAATAAAAGAGATAAAGCAGGTAATGCAGCAAGCGGAGGAGAGCAGGAATTTCGGAGGCAGGACTATACTGTTTGTGGACGAAATACACCGCTTTAACAAAGCGCAGCAGGATGCGTTTTTACCGTTTGTCGAAAAGGGCAGCATTATCCTCATAGGAGCTACGACAGAAAACCCCTCGTTCGAGGTAAACAGCGCGCTGCTGTCGCGGTGCAAGGTGTTCGTGCTTCAAGCTCTTAAAACGGAGGAGCTTGTAAAGCTTCTCTCCCGCGCCATTACAGACGAGCGCGGGTTTGGAAAGCAGAAAATCGAGATATCGAACGAGCTTTTGGAGACAATCGCCGTTTTTGCAAACGGCGACGCGAGAAGCGCGCTGTCAACCCTTGAAATGGCGGTTTTAAACGGCACGGTCGAGGGCGACAAGACAATAGTGACAAAAGAGACAATTGAACAATGCACCTCCAAAAAATCGCTTCTGTACGACAAGACGGGCGAAGAACACTACAACCTTATTTCCGCGCTGCATAAGTCAATGCGGAATTCCGACCCGGACGCCGCCGTATATTGGCTTGCAAGGATGCTGGAGGCGGGCGAAGACCCGCTGTATATCGCGCGGCGGGTGACGCGGTTTGCAAGCGAGGACATAGGTCTTGCCGACCCGCGCGCGCTGGAAATCGCGGTGGCGGCTTATCAGGCGTGCCATTTCATAGGTATGCCCGAATGCTCCGTGCATCTGACGCAGGCGGTGGTATATATGTCGGCGGCTCCAAAGTCAAACGCGCTCTATACCGCCTACGAAAAAGCTAAAAAGGACGCTCTTTCAACGCTTGCGGAGCCTGTGCCGCTCGTTATACGCAACGCGCCGACAAATCTCATGCGAGAGCTTAACTACGGCAAGGGCTATCAATACGCGCACGATTTTGATGAGGGGCTTACCGATATGCAATGCCTGCCCGACGCGCTTGAGGGCAAAACCTACTACTCTCCGACAGACCATGGCGTTGAAAATAAATTCAAGGCGCGAATTGAGCAGATAAAAGAATGGAAGCGCGCTCAAAGGAAAAACCGCGGCAAGTCACAATGACTTGCCGCAATTTTTTTGGTACTTTTATTTAAGCTTCAGACCGTCCTTAAAAGCTTCCGCTACACGCTCGCTTACCCTGTAATAGCCGTGGGTGTAGGGGTCAAAGGCAATGGCGTTTACCAAAGACATATCAATTTTATCCCCGACCATAACCCTTTCGTCCGCCGTGACGCGAACAACCTTTCCGATAACGCCGCATCCGTAAGCGTTATCCTGATATTCAATAAACTCACATTCCATACATATCGGAAATTCATTGACTATCGGGGCGTTCACGACATCGGATTTTGTTGCCGTAAGCCCGCTTTTTTCAAACTTACGGCTTTCTTTATTGCCGGACACAACGCCGAAATAATCCGCCTCGACCGCGTGCGACGCATCGGCTATACTCACGGTAAACGCCTTGGTTCTTTTAATATTCTGAACCGTTCTGTGAGTCTCGGTCAGGTTGAGCGCAACGTTCCCGCGCTCCTGCATTGTCCCCCATGCGGCGTTCATCACGTCAACGCTTCCATCCTCGTTGTAGGTCGCTATCATTAAAACAGGCATCGGGAATATACCCTCTGTTAAATCAAGCGCTTTTCTCATAGTCGTTACCTCCCGTATTTATTCTTTATATATATTATATCCCATAAAAGGAAAAATTCAAGAGGCATCTATACTATCGAGTCTAAGAAAAGCTGTTTAATCGGCAAGCTCCGAGGGGATGTTCTTATGAATATGCAGCGTACTTCCATCCATTTCGTACACAAACTCCGTGTCCGTTTCCGCCTTTTGACAGGACGGATCTTCGGTGTCAATAATAACCTGACCGTTTTTATCATCAAATCTCACTTTGACAAATCCGGATTTGATTTTTCCCTGCGTTGCGCCCGACGCAAAAGCAAACCCCGTCACCATCGTTACAAGCAAAAGTACAAGAACAAGCACACTTATTGATTTTTTTCTGAACTTCATAATAGATTTAATCCTTTCTTCAATTATATTTTTTGAAAAACAGTTGTAAAACGGTGCAATATGCCGTCGCTTTTCCTCCATGCAAATCAGCGTATGCGCGTATGAGGCTCGGTCATTTTCCCCAAAGCAGCGAATAACACGCTCATCACAGGCAAGCTCAACGTCACGATTAAAGAGAATGTAAAGCAGCCACACCAGCGGGTTAAACCAATGGACGCATACTGCGACAGTCACGATAAATTTATTCACCGTATCAAACCGGCAAATATGCACATATTCATGGAACAGAACATACCGTAGCTGACGCTCATTTTTCCAATTTGTGTTTTTTGGCATCAGAATGACCGGATGAAACAGCCCATAAGTCAAAGGAGTTGAAATGCCGGTAAAGCTTCGCACGTCAATTTTCCGTCGGAGCTGATGCTCCGAAAGCCATTTCCCCACAAAATCATTTTGCACGGGCAAAGAGGTCTTAAATTCGCGGCGGCAGCGCAGATAACACAGTGCAAAGCGAGCAAAGAAAAGTATCACTCCCACAAGCCAGATAAGCCGCAAGGCAGATATAATCGGCGTGTTGATGCGTAAGACTTGCGCCGCTCCTTTTTCAAGTCCCGACAAGCGACTGAACGGCGTCGGAAATGATATGGGCAGGAGCAAACGGGCAGCGGCAATATCCCAAAAGACCAAAAAAGCTTTCTTAGGCAGCTTATGTATTGTAGCCGCTCGAATGACAGCTATCGCAAGAATTATGACCGCGCCGGACAGGCTCATTTGCAATATGCTCATAAATTATTGCTCACTCCCATTTATCGACAATCTGTTTCAGTCGCTCAATCTGTTTGGCAGAGAGTTGTTTTTTGCCAAGCAGAGCGGCAAACAGATTGCCAACGGACCCATCATAGATTTTTTGGATAAGCTCGTTTGTTTCCGCCTCCTGCACCGTCTCTTTGGAAACAATGGCGTGGCACATAAAGTTCGGTTCGGAGCGCTCGATCGCGCCCTTTTTAATACACCGTTTAATCAGTGTATAGGTCGTGTTAATGTTCCAACCCGTTTCCTCCTTCAGCACGTCGGAGATATGCTTTGCCGTGACGTCTCCTTCGCGCCAAAGCACATTCATCACCTTCAGTTCGGAATCAAAAAGTTTTATTTCCAAACAATTCGCCTCCTTTCATAAGACTGGAGTAGTTTGCCATGGCATTATTATAATACCACAGTAGTGTGAGGCTGTCAATACTACTGTGGTAGTTTAATTTGTAAATTTTTTGTGTCGATTCTGTAAAGCAATGGAGCGGGCGGATAACGCTTTTCTGCCGGAGACAAAAAAGTGTCGGAGCAAAGCGAGCTTTGCTCCGACGTGGCGTCGATAAGAGGATTCGAACCTCCGGCCTACCGCTTAGGAGGCGGTCGCTCTATCCGGCTGAGCTATATCGACAAAGATGATACCTAATTATTTTATTCCAAGTACGGTATTTTGTCAATATTATTTGAAAATAAAACGTATTGGATTTGTTACAGCATAAAAAATGAGAAAATTTATACGTTAAACAGCAGCCAAATATCAAGTCATAAGATGATTTTTCAAAATAAAGTCGTCGCGGACTTTGTATCGTCCGCGACGACGTGGTGCCGGAAGCGGGGGTCGAACCCGCACGGTATCGCTACCACCGGATTTTGAGTCCGGCACGTCTGCCAATTCCATCATTCCGGCAAAGTATTCATATTATAAATGATAAACACAAAAATATCAATACTTAAATAAATAATACTTTAATTATATGCTCGTTTCCAAAAACGCCTTATAGAGGTCGGTATCAAACGGCTTTGTTATTTTGAGCGCCTCCTGCACGTCATAATCGACAAGCTTGTTGTTCTGTATACCGCAAACCCTGTCGTAGATACCTTTTGTAAGCAGATCGACCGCGTAATGACCGAGTCGCGTTGCGTTTACCCTGTCGTCCGCCGTCGGCATACCGCCGCGCTGAACATGTCCCAAAACGGTAAGCCTCACGTTGATTCCAAGGCTGTCGCCTATGCTCTGCAAAATCTCGCCCGCGGAGATTTTCGCGCCTTCCGCGGCAATAACGATAAAGTGAGTTTTGCCGGCGTTGATGGACTTTCTGATTTTATTCACTATGTCGTCGCAAGTGATTTCAATCTCGGGCAGAGCGACAGCGGTCGCCCCCGTTGATATCGCCGAGTGAAGCGCGATATATCCGGCGTTTCTTCCCATAACCTCAACAATAGAGCATCTTTGATGCGACTCTGTCGTGTCACGAAGCCTGTCCACCATATCGATAACGCAGTTTACAGCGGTGTCAAAGCCTATCGTATAATCGCTCATACCGATATCGTTGTCTATCGTGCCGGGTATGCCGATACAGGGTATGCCGCCTATTTTTGAAAGATCCGCCGCGCCGCGAAACGTCCCGTCGCCGCCGATGGCAACAACCGCGTCAATCCCGTTTTTGCGGCAGGTCTCCGCCGCCTTTTTAACGCCGTCCGGATGCCTGAACTCATTGCTGCGAGCTGTGAAAAGAAATGTGCCGCCCCTGTTAATAATACGGGAAACGCTCGTATAGGTAAGCTCGGTCAAATCCCCTTCAATAAGCCCCTGATAGCCGCGCTGTATTCCTATAACCTTAATTCCCCTGTACAGCGCGGTGCGGGTTATCGCCCTTATGGCAGCGTTCATACCGGGAGCATCGCCGCCGCTTGTGAGAACACCTATTTTCTTTATCTCCACACTCATGTTAATCGCCTCCATGAATATTAACCTAAAACATTTTACAACAAATGATTTGCGAAATCAACTATTTTATGACAACATTTTCATTTCCCAGCATTTTTTTAAGCTTAACTATCATCGAATATTCGAGCGAAACCGTAAGTTTGCCCGCCGTGGACAGAGTTTTACCGCTGTCCTTAAAGTGAAAAACGCAGGTGTGCGTACCCCGATTTTGCTTCAGCAGCGAAAGCACGTCGTTATATACTGCCGCGTCTTGCGTTTCAAAATTCAGGTACAGCTTTTTTATTTCCTCCAATAAACTATCCTTGTTCAGAAATTTCAAATTATTACACCGAAGCTGTACCGTCTCGTCGTCTTTTTCGGAAAGCTCGCCTATTATTTCCACAAGCGCGCCCGTTTCTATCTGCGACTTGTAAGTCTCGTACACATTCGGGAAAACAATAACGTCTATGCTGTCGGTCAAATCCTCCACAGAAACATACGCCATGTCGCGGCGCTGCTTGGTCGTGATGACGCGCACACCGTCGACAAGCCCCATAATACGCACTCTGCCGTCTCTCTTTTCGGATTTCAAAATATCGGAAATAAAATTGTATTTTTCCGCCCGATACACGCCTTCAAGCGGCTTTAACGGATGCTCCGACAGATAAATTCCGAGGCTTTCCTTTTCAAACATAAGCTTTTCGGAAATGTCAAATTCATGAACGGGGTTTGAAAAATAGTCGGGCATAAGCCGCTGCGAGCCGTCGTCGAAAAAGCTGAGCTGCAAATCTTCCCCGGCTTTCCTTTCAAGCGCGGCTTCGCTCAACATCCTGTCGCAAACGGACAGGATATGCCGCCTTGAAAATCCAAGGCTGTCAAACGTGCCGCATTTTGCAAGGCTTTCCACCGCCCTGCGGTTGAGCGCGTCGCCCATTCTGTATACAAAATCCCTGAAATCGGTAAAGTCGCCGTTTTGCTCCCGCTCCGCCGTTATCTGCTCGGCAAGGCTCTTACCCACGGTTTTAACCGCCGCAAGGCTGAAATATATCCCGTCCTCACCCGCGCAGAATATGTCTCTGCTTTTGTTGATATCGGGCGGGAAAATGCGGATGCCGAGCCTGCGGCTTTCTGTGATATACTCTTTTATTTTCGATATGCTGCCGGTGACGCTGGTGAGCAGAGCCGCCATGAACATTGACGGATAGTGAGCTTTAAGATATGCCGTGCGGTACGCTATGACGGCATATCCCGCCGCGTGCGACTTGTTAAAGCCGTATCTTGCAAACTCGCTCATATCCTCAAATATCGAGCGTGCGGCATCCTCCGTCACCCCGTTTTCGACCGCGCCATTAATGAAAATCTCGCGCTCGTTTTCCATAACGTCGTACTTTTTCTTGCTCATCGCCGCACGCAAAACATCAGCGTGGGCAAGCGAATACCCGGCAATCTCCTGCGCGATTTTCATAACCTGCTCCTGATATACGATACAGCCGCAGGTGTCCGACAGGATAGGACGCAGTTTTTCAGTGACGTACTCGATTTTTTGAGGTTCTTTTCTGTTTTTCAGATACTGCGGGATAGAGTCCATCGGTCCCGGGCGATAAAGCGAGATTGCGGCGATAATGTCCTCAAGAGCCGCGGGGCGAAGACGCTGCAAAAGCTTTCGCATACCGGGGCTTTCAAGCTGAAATACGCCGAACGTGTTGCCCTCGCTTATCATACTATATGTCTCTGCGTCGTCAAACGGCACATCGTCTATTCTGAAATCAGGGTTGTCCGCGCGTACCAGCTCCTCTGTTTTGGCAATAACCGACATATTGCGAAGACCAAGCAGGTCGATTTTAAGCAGACCGAGCTGTTCCACCTCGGTTTTTTGGAACTGGGTTACAATAACGTCGTCGTTTCGCGCAAGCGGCAGATAGTCGCTGACAGGTCCGTCGGTTATCACAATGCCCGCCGCATGGGTCGAGCCGTGGCGCGGAAAGCCCTCTACAAGCTTCGCCGTGTCGATAAGCCGGCGGATTTCATCGTTTTCTTTATACATTTTGGAAAGCTGCGCATCCTTTTCCATAACCGAGCTTATGGTTATGCCCGTTTTCTGCGGAAAATGCTTTGACACCGTTTCGACTGTTGAATAGGAGACCTCAAGCACTCTCCCCACGTCCTTTATAGCGGCGCGAGCCGCGAGAGTTCCAAAGGTTATTATCTGCGAAACGGATTGCTCCCCGTATTTTTCAACAATGTAATTTATAACCTCCTGACGGCGTTCAACACAAAAATCAATATCAATATCCGGCATTGACGCGCGGCTCGGATTGAGAAACCGCTCAAACATAAGCTCGTAGCGAATAGGGTCGATATCGGTTATCGAGAGACAATAGGAAACAAGCGAGCCTGTCGCGCTGCCGCGCCCGGGACCTACCGCAATACCGCTTGATTTGGCAAATCCGACAAAGTCGCTCACAATAAGAAAATAGTCTGTAAAGCCCATTTCCTTTATAACGTCAAGCTCATATTCAAGCCTGTCAAGGTGAGCGGCTTTACTGCCGTAGCGGCGCTCTAAGCCCTTTATGCAAAGCGATTTGAGATACTCAAAGCTTGAGACTCCCTCAGGCAGTGAAAATCGCGGCAGGTGCATTGTGTCAAAGTCAAGTTCGACGTTGCACATATCGGCAATTTTAACGGTGTTTTCAACAGCAAAAGTCGCCTGCGGGAAAAGCTCTGTCATTTCACGCGCCGACTTTAGGTAAAACTCGTCGTTTTGAAACGCAAGCGGGTTTTCCTCGTAGATGCTTTTGTTCATACTTATGCACATCAGCACCCTTTGAACATACGCATCGCCCTTGTCAACATAGTGAGAGTCGTTGGTAGCGACAAGCGGTATGCCTGTCTTTTCCGCTATCTCCAAAAGCCCCGGGACTATCTTTTTATCCTCGTCAAGAAGATGATCCTGAAGCTCAAGGTAAAAATCATCGCCGAAAATATCACGATAGCGAACAGCCGCCGCCGTCGCACCGTCAATATCGTCGTTAAGTATAAGTCGCTGAACCTCGCCCGCAATACATCCAGAAAGAGCAATAAGTCCCTCCGATTGTCTTGAAAGCATATCCAAATCGGTGCGCGGCTTGTAATAAAATCCGTTTATAAACGCATCGGATACAATTTTGAGCAGGTTGCGGTAGCCGATATCGTTTTTACATAGCAGGACAAGGTGGCTGTATTTAGAGTCTATCCCCTGCTCTTTCATCTGCCTGTCCCGCGGTGCGACGTACACCTCGCACCCGATTATCGGCTTTATGCCCGCTGCTTTCGCCTTTTTATAAAACTCAGCCACGCCGTACATAACGCCGTGGTCGGTTACAGCGACGGCGGACTGACCGAGGCTTTTAACGCGCTCTATAAGCGTGTCAAGCTGCGCCGCGCCGTCAAGCAGGCTGTATTCGGTATGAACATGCAGATGCACAAAGTCTTGCATTTTTCAATCCTCTAACTTAGAAGCGATTTCAGAAAGCCTTGCAAGCTTTCTGTTAAGTCCCGAACGGCTGAATTTGCCGCCGCAAAGCTTTGCAAGCTCGTTTAACGACTTATCCGGATTTTCAAGTCTGAGCCGCGCGGCAAAAGCAAGGTCCGGTTCGAGAAAATCAAGTCCGATTTTCTCGGCTATTTTATTGATTGATTTAACCTGTTCGACAGATTTATTTATCGTCTTTTCAATATTGTGCATACGGGTGTTGTTTACCCTGTTGCTGTAGTTGTTCATCTCTTTTTGAATTTTCACGTCCATAAACGCAAAAACGGCGGTTTTGGCGCCTGTGAGATATAAAAAGCGTTCAATAGCCTCGCTCTCTTTGAAATAAACGACGTAGCTTGATTTTCTGACAACTGTCCTTGCAGGCAGGTCGTGACGGCGCATAAAGCCGCAAAAGGATTTTGCAAGCGTGTAATAGGACGTGGATATTTCAAAATGATACCTGTTTTCGGGGTTGGAGACGTAGCCCCCCACCATAAACGCGCCGCGAAGAAATGCGTTGACGCAGCAGCTTTTCTCCGTTATGACGCTGCTGACCGCAAGCGACAGCTTGCCGTTTACGTCAATATACAGTCTGTCAAACACGCTGTCAAGCACGTCGCCTTTGAGCGTGAGCGTATACCCGTTTGCCGTCTCCTCCATGGCAAAATACACACCAAACACATCGTATGCGAGCGTATTCAGCGAATTTGCGACAAGGACGTTTTCCGTTACAACCCTGATTTCGTCTTTGCCTATGTGCTGGGCAAAGAGAAGCATACCGTAAAGCATTGCGACTTTACAGCAGCTGTTTTTCACCTCTACCGCGCATAATTCACATTTTACATCAAACGAAAACGACATATCCTCGTTTTTAATCCTCTATATATTTAAGCTCACATTCAAGCTCTACCCCAAACTCCGCTTTAACTCTGTCTTTAATCTGACTGATAAGCGTGCGCACGTCGCTTGCCGTCGCGCCGCCCGTATTTACGATAAAGCCCGCGTGCTTCGGACTTACCATCGCGCCGCCGACGGATGCGCCTTTAAGCCCACAGTCCTCGATAAGCGCGCCTGCAAAATAGCCCTGCGGGCGCTTGAAAACCGAGCCTGCGCTTGGCAAGTCCAAGGGCTGTTTTGCCTTTCGCATTTCGGTTAGCTGTAAAATCCGCTGTTCCGACTGCTCTTTGTCCCCTTTATTCAGCATCAGAAAGACCTTTGTTATAACACAGTTTCTGTCGGTGAAGCTTGAATATCTGTAGCCAAAGCTCAGCTTGTCTTTTTGAATTATCCTGACCTTTCCGCTCTCGTCCACATATTCCGCGCCGAAAACACAACGGGACATTTCTCCGTCATACGCGCCCGCGTTCATATAAAGCGCGCCGCCTATGCTGCCCGGTATGCCGTGCAGACACTCCATTCCCGCATAACCGCATGATACGGTATACTTTGCCGCCTTTGAAAGCTTGACGCCCGCCCCGAAGGCAAAAAAGCCGTCCTCCTGCGACATCTGTTCCATTTTATCCGTTTTGATTATAAGCGACTTTATCCCGCCGTCGGAAAACAGGACGTTTGAACAACGCCCGAACACGAGATATCTTATATTGTGAGAGATGCAAAATCTCACAATTTTCGCGGTCTGTACGGAGTCCTCGGGATAACAGATAAGCCTTGCCGTGCCGCCTATCTTAAAAGACGAAATGTCGGACAGCTGCATATCGGAGCTGTATACTATATTGTTTTTAGCAAAAAAGTCAAGCAGCTCTGTCATTGGTCCCTCCTGTCAGAAAAGTGTAAGTTGACTTGTTTTCGGTATGTCGCCGAACACGCCGTACTCGTCGAACAAATCAATTATAGTCGCCGACACGCCCGAACGCATACGAAAATCCTCCTGAGATATGTACCTGCCGCCGTCGCGGGATTTGGCAATATTCTCCGCCGCGTTTTCGCCGACTCCGGAAAACACCGAAAACGGCATTCTTATCTTTCCGTCCTCAATGACAAACTTAAACGCATCCGACTTGTAAATATCGACCGGCAGAAATTCTATTCCCCGGGCAATAGCTTCGATAACTATCTGATACGTCGAGACGGTTTCCGCGTCTTTCTGCGACGGCTTTCCCTGCCGCTGGATACCGTCTATTATCTCTGACAGGCGCTCGCGTCCCTGCATTACATCCACCGCGTTGAACCCGTCCGGACGGACAGTGAAGTAGACCGCGTAAAATTCAAGCGGGCGGTTTATTTTATACCAGCCCAGCCGCATGGCGGAAATGACATAAGCCGCCGCGTGAGCCTTCGGGAACATATACTTGATTTTAAGGCAGGAGTCGATATACCACTCCGGCACGCCGTGCGCGCGCATCTCATCCTTCATGTCCTCGGTGAGCTGCTTTGCCGCCTTGCCCTTACGCACAATTTCCATTATCTTGAACGCAAGACCGCTGTCAAGCCCTTTATGGATAAGGTAAGTCATAATATTGTCACGCGTACCGATAACTTCCTCTATCGTACACGTTTTGCTGCGTATAAGCTCCTGCGCGTTGTCCGTCCACACGTCGGTGCCGTGGGACAGCCCTGAAATCTGGAGAAGGTCGGAAAAATTCTTCGGGCGCGCCTCCATCATCATCTGGCGGACAAAGCTCGTTCCCATCTCGGGCAGTGCAAGAGTTCCCGTTTCACAGTTGATATCGGCGGGGGTGACGCCCAGCTTTTCAGGACTTGTAAGCAGGCTGTACACGTCCTTATCGTTCATCGGGATATCCTCAAACTTCATATCCTGAATATCGTTGAGATATTTAAGCATCGTGGGTACGTCGTGACCAAGAATATCAAGCTTCAGTATAGTATCGTGAAGCGAGTGGAAATCAAAATGTGTTGTCAGAATATCGCTCGACTGCTTTTCGGCGGGGTGCTGAATGGGACAAAAGTCATAAACACTGTATTTTTTCGGTATTACCACCATACCGCCCGGGTGTTGACCTGTCGTGCGGCGAACGCCGACACAGCCCTGCATAAGCCGCTGAGTCTCCGCCTTGTTGAGCGTTATATCCCGCTCCTCGGTATATTTTTTCACCATACCGAACGCCGTTTTATCCTGAAGCGTGCCGATAGTACCCGCTTTGAAAACATAGCCCGTGCCAAACAGCTCCTCGACATACTTATGAGCCTTTGCCTGATATATTCCGGAAAAGTTAAGGTCGATATCAGGCACTTTATCGCCCTTAAAGCCGAGAAACGTCTCAAACGGTATGTCATGACCGTCCGTTTTAAGCTTCGTGCCGCAGACGGGGCAGTTTTTATCCTCCAAATCAAAGCCGGAGCCTATTTTACCGTCGTGGAAAAACTCGCTGTACTTGCACTTAGGGCAGAGATAGTGCGGAACGAGCGGATTTACCTCGGATATCCCCACCATGGAGGCGACAAATGACGAGCCGACCGAGCCGCGCGAGCCGACCGAGAATCCGTCGTCGTTTGACTTTTTGACAAGCTTCTGAGCTATCATATACATGACGGCATAGCCGTTGTTTATTATTGAGTCAAGCTCTCTGTTAAGCCGCGTTTCAACATATTCGGGTATCGGGTCGCCGTAAAGCCGTTTGCAGTTTGACACGGCGATTTCACGCAGTTCATCCTCACAGCCGTCCATTTCCGGCGCATGCATACCGTCGGGAATAGGGATTATTTCCTCGGTCATATCCGCAATGAGGTTTGTATTGTCTATAACGACGCGGCGGGCGACGTCCTTCCCGAGATATGAAAACTCGGAAAGCATTTCGTCGGTCGTTCTTAAATAAAGCGGCGGCTGCCTGTCCGCATCCTCTTTATTATAGCCCTGCCCCGCCATGAGAATACGCCTGAAGCACTCGTCCTCCTTATTTAGAAAATGCACATCGCATGTCGCAACGGCGGGCTTTGACAGCTTATCGGCAAGCTTTACAAGCATTATGTTTATTTTTTCAAGATCCGATACGTCGTTTACATACTTGCTGTCGTTTAAAAGGTGCATATTGTTGCCAAGCGGCTGTATTTCGATATAATCGTAAAACGCGGCGACAGCCAGGCAGTCCTCCTCGACAGCCCCCGACAGGATTTCCCTGTAAAGTTCTCCGGCTTCACAGGCGCTGCCGATAATAAGACCCTCGCGCAGGTCGCAAATTTCGCTTTTATACATGAGCGGGCGGCGGTAGAAATGCTCTATCTGTGAATATGTGACAAGCTTATACAGATTTTTTAATCCCTGCCTGTTTTTCGCGATTAAAATTATATGGTAACGCGGGGCGTCTTTATAATCAAAGCTGTCGATTTTATAGCTGCCGCCTCTGACGTTTACAAAGCCCTTTTCAATCAGGACGGCGAATATTGCGGAAAGCATTTCCGCGTCGTCTATCGCGCGATGATGGTTAAAATCATCCACGCCGAGGCTATGTGCGACAGTATCCAGCTTTACGTTTTTAAGCTCCGGAAAGGCTTTGCGGCAGAGTGGCACGGTGTCTATACTTCTGAAATCGAAGCTAATCCCGCACCGGCGGCACGCGGATTTAATAAACGAGCAGTCAAATCCCGCGTTGTGCGCCACAAGCGTCGGGTAATCCGAGCAGAACTCGATGAATTTCGGCAAGACCTCGTTTATCGCGGGAGCATCCTTTACCATCTCGTCGGTTATGCCCGTAAGCTTAACTATTTCGTCCGGTATCGGTCTGCCCGGATTTACAAACGACTGAAATCGGTCGATTATTTTGCCGGAGCGAACCTTGCAGGCTCCGATTTCGGTTATTTGCTCGCTTTCGCATTTAAGACCTGTCGTCTCCAAATCGAAAACTATATATTCGTCATGCGCGCAGTCGTCGACAAGGTAGCCCTCGACGCCGTAAATTATCTTAACACCGTAGAACTTTGCGGCTGACTGTGCCGACGGATACGCCTGAAGACTGCCGTGGTCCGTTACAGCGATTGCCTTGTGTCCCCAGGCGGCGGCAGTTTTAACATAGTCGTCGATGTCGTTTATCGCGTCCATTGCGGACATACTTGTATGCAGGTGAAGTTCTACCCGCTTTTGCTCGCTTGTATCTTCCCGCGTGTACTTTTTCGCCTTTGCAATCGCCTGCGCGTTTATGACGTAGTCTCTTTCAAACTGGTCGTATATCATATCGCCGGATACGGCGATACTGGCGCCCTCTTTAAGCTCGTCCTCAACCTCGTCCGCGCCCTCTGCCGGCACCTGAAATTTTACAATGGCTGAGCCTGTCGTATCGTAAATATATGCCGTGCAGCGTTTTTTCTTTTTATTAAACGTGAGCTTTGACTCAAACTTGAATATCTGTCCTATAACGGTAATCGAGTGCATTTCCTCGCCGTTTACGTCACCCAGAAGGACAAACGCGCCGGACAGTTTTCTGCCGAAAATCACACCGCTTTCGTCAAGCTTAAACGGGGTCGTGATATCGAGCGGCAGATTTGAGCTTTGGCGGCGGGGGGCGCCGCCTGTCCGCCGCGGCGGGGCGACATTCTCTTTTACAGGGGGCGGCGGAACGTTGTCGCTTGTAAAAAAACCGCTGTCCGGCGCTGCAAAGTCATCGCCATTATCGTTTATAACGACCCTGTAATTTTCGCCGAAACGCTCTGAAATAATCGCAGATATTCTACGCTCGATACCCGCCTCTTTCAGTATATCCTCGCCGCCGTGGCAGAGCGTCAGCGACAAGACTCCGTCTGATACGCTTATTTCGGAATTGTTGAGAAACCCGTTTGCAACAGGACAGCGAGCTTTTATTTCTTCGGCAATATCCCGCCAGTACTCCTTCGAAAAAGCCACGCCCTTGCAGGTATAGGAGCATTCAAGGAAATTAAGCGAGTAGGTTTTTTTAACGCTGCTCTCAAAGGCAAGCAGCGTGTCCGCATCGACATAACGATAAAACACAATGTCGGCTTTGAGCATTCTCTGTTCCTTGTTGACGGCGACATAAGTCACCTCCGCATCCGAAAAGAGCGAAATTTCCCTCTCGTCAAACCTGCATTTATTAAAAAGTGTAAGCAATTTTCTTACATTCATAGCTTTTCTATTTCTTTCATAAATTCGTCAAAAAGCATATTATACGGCACTTTTCTGACAATAACGCCCTTTTTGAAAATAAGAGCCTCGTTATTTCCGCCAGCGATGCCGATATCCGCCTCGCGCGCCTCCCCCGGACCGTTTACGGCGCAGCCCATAACCGCCACCTTTATTTTCTTTTCACATCCGGAAAGCGCCGCCTCTATCTTTTCGGCAAGCGGAATAAGGTCGATGCGGCACCTGCCGCAGGTCGGGCAGGAGACAAACGTAACACCGCCTTTGGCAATACCGAGCGCGCGCAGGATATCATAACCCGCTTTCACCTCGTATATCGGGTCGGCAGTGAGAGAGACGCGTATCGTGTCGCCGATGCCGTCTGCAAGCAAAGAGCCGATTCCGACGGCGTTTTTAATAACGCCCATATGGCGCGTACCCGCCTCGGTAACGCCGAGGTGAAGCGGATAATCGCACTTGCCGGAAAGCAGACGATAGCCCTCTATCATCGTTTTCACATCGGACGATTTTATTGATATTACAATGTCGTTAAAGTCAAATTTTTCAAGCAGAGACGCATGGTAGAGCGCGCTTTCAACAAGCGCGTCCGCCGTCGGCGCGCCATATTTTGATAGAATGCTTTTTTCGAGCGAACCGCCGTTTACTCCGATGCGTATCGGCACGCCCGCGCTCTTACAGGCGTCAGCCACCGCCTTTACCCTGCTGTCGTCGCCGATGTTGCCGGGGTTTATCCTTATCTTGTCCGCGCCGGCGGCAACGCTTTCAAGCGCAAGCTTATAATCGAAATGAATATCGGCGACTATGGGGACACTGACCTTTTCTTTAAGCGCGAATATCGTTTTTACCGATTGAATATCGGGAACGGCAAGTCTTATAATCTCACAGCCCGCGTTTTGCAGCTCAATCGCCTGTCTTACGGCGCCCTCAACATCATCTGCGCAGGCGGACAGCATCGACTGGACATAAATATGCTTTTTATCGCCGAGTATAAGATTTTTAACCTTTACAAGCCTCATAAAAACGACCTCAGAACAATTTTATAACGTCTTTGACTGTAATTACCGCCATAAGCGCAAGAAGCAGTATCAGTCCTGCCGCGTTTATTGAGTATTCGACCTTTTGACTGAGCGGCTTTCTGCGCACCGCCTCAATCGCAAGCAGCAGTATCCTGCCGCCGTCAAGCGCGGGAAACGGGAGCAGGTTCACAATCCCGAGATTTATCGAAATCAGCGCTACGACAAGCAAAAGCGAGTCAAGCCCGAGCTTTACGCTCTCCCCAATCGCTGTCGTCGTGCCGACAGGACCGGACACCTGATTTATATCAGCCTTGCCTGTAAACAGAGTTCCGAAAAACGAATAGATTGATTTTGAAATGGACACCGTCCAGTCGAAGGAATATTTGACGGTCGATATAAACGAACGCTTGACGCCGAAAACGACAAAGTCGATGGAAAAACACTCGCCGAGCTGTTCGTCTTCAACGACAGGAAAGCTGACCTTGTCAAGCGTCACCTTACCGCCGTCTCTCAAAACGGTGACGGATACGGGGTCTGTCCCCGCCGTGGCAAGAGCATAGGTCATATCAAGGTAGCTGTTTACTCCGTAACCGTTGATATCAACTATTTCATCATTTTCCTTAAGCCCGCCCGCATTTGAAACGGCGTTATCGTCAAACTGTGCGACGACTGTCGTCGGCAGCAGGGCGCGCTGGGAATTTATAATGCAAATCAGGATAAAGCCGAGCAGAATATTCATAAGCGCGCCGGTCACGAGTATCAAAAAACGCTTCCAGTACGGCTTTTTGTTAAATGAGTTTTCGTCAGTCCCGTCGCCGTCCTCGCCGTCCATCTGGACGTAACCGCCTATCGGCAGAACGCGGACGCTGTAAAGCGTTTCCTTGCCCTGCTTTTTGAAAATGGCGGGTCCCATGCCTATCGAAAACTCATTCACTTTGACCTTGCATGCCTTTGCAACAAAAAAATGCCCAGCCTCATGCGCTAAAATTAGCACTCCGAATACGAGCAATGTGACAATGATATACAAAAAAGTCTGCATGACTACTCCTTAGCGTTTTTATTTACATAATCGCGCGCGGCGGCATCCGCCGCGATAACAGCGTCCAGCCCGTCGCCTGAGGCACTGACGGCGTTCAGCGTGTTCTCGACGATATCCGCAATATCGGCAAAGCCTATTCTGTCCTGCAAAAACAGAGAAACGGCGCACTCGTTGGCGGCGTTCATAACGGCGGGACACAGTCCGCCCGCCTCAGACGACGCTATCGCCAAATCAAGGCACCTGAATGTTTTTCGGTCCGGCTTTTCAAAGGTGAGCTTTTTGCCGAAAAGAGAAAGCTCATGACCGCCGCTGTGAACGCGCACGGGATATGTAAGAGCATATTTTATCGGCAGATACATCCGCGGAACGCCGAGCTGAGCTATTACGGAGTTATCCTCAAACTCAACGGCGGAATGGACAATGCTCTCGCGGTGTATGAGTACCTCGATATCCTCTGTTTCAACTCCGAACAGCCACTTTGCCTCTATCACCTCAAGACCTTTGTTCATAAGCGTGGCGCTGTCAACCGTGATTTTTGCGCCCATCGACCAGTTGGGATGGCGCAGAGCGTCGCTTTTAGTTACGGTTTTAAGCTTTTCAGCCGTCATACCGTAAAAAGGACCGCCCGACGCCGTGAGCAGAATTTTGCGTATTTTATTTCCGTCCGCGCCGTTTAAGCACTGGAAAATCGCGCTGTGCTCCGAGTCTACAGGAATAATCTGCGCGCCATACCGCTTTGCAAGCGGCATAATAATATGCCCCGCGCAGACAAGCGTCTCTTTGTTGGCAAGACCTATTCGCTTCCCCGCCTCTATCGCGGCGACTGTCGGCAAAAGTCCTATCATACCGGACATTGCCGTTATCACCGTGTCCGACGCCGCAAACCGCGCCACCTCAATATTGCCTTTTTCGCCTTCTATAACCTCAATATCGGTGTCGCTCAGCCGCTCGCGGAGCTTTTGGGCGCAGATACTGTCGTAAATACCGACAAGCTTTACGTTAAACAGGCGCGCCTGACGCTCCGCGAGATCAATATTTTTGTTTGCCGATATGGCGTCAACTGTTATGTTAAGGTCGCGGCAGACCTCCAGCGTCTGCCTGCCTATCGAGCCTGTTGAGCCGAGAATTGAAACGGACATTATATCAAAAATCCTTTCACAGTTATAAGCATATAGAAAAACGGAGTGATGAAAATCAGACTGTCCAGCCTGTCAAGCACACCGCCATGCCCCGGCAGCAGGTTGCCGAAATCCTTTATACCGTAGCTGCGTTTGATGTAGGAAAAGGACAGGTCGCCTATCTGACCTATGACGGAACACAGAAGGGCATAGAAAATTGCAAGCGGCATATGGACAGAAACGTCCGAAACCGACCTGTAAATAAGCAGAGCGGCTAAGGTTACCAAAATGGCTGCGACTGTGCCGCCGATACATCCCTCGACAGTCTTTTTCGGGCTGATATTCGGCGCGAAGCGATGCTTTCCGAGCAGCATGCCCGTAAGATATGCAAAAACATCCGTCGCCCACGAAAAGCAGACAATTACAAGTATCATATAAAACAGACCGTGTTTTTCACACTGCCTGAGTAATATTATGTTTGATAAAAAGCAGGTTATGACAAGCGAAACAAACATAACGGTAGACGCATCGCTGAACTTTATCCTGTCAAAGTTGAGCATAGCCATTACCATAAAGGATATCAGGTACAAAAACGTAAGCAAAATAATAATGTAGTAAGGGCTTTTGTTCACATGCTCTTTGAAAAGCAGCGAAAGAGGGACAAGGAAAGCATATATAAGGCAGGGCGTTAAAAACCGCTTGCTTTTTGAAAAGCCTATCGCGTTTACCGCCTCATATATGCACATCATGGAAATGAACGAAATTGTCAGCTCAAACAAGTAACTGAAAAAGGACGCCGCCACCATTGCCGAGAATATTGCAAGTATAAGAAGCGATGTCATCAGTCTTGTAGCAAAATTTTTCATATTCCTCCAAATCTCCTGTTACGTTGCTGATAATCGTATATTGCGCGTTCAAGGTGCTCCGGCTTAAAATCGGGCCAGAGTACGTCAGAGTACCAAAATTCGGCGTATGCCGACTGCCACAGCAGAAAATTGGAAAGCCGCTGTTCGCCGCTCGGGCGGATTATCAAATCCACCGAGTCGAAATCCTCATAATACAGGTTTTTCCCTACAAGCTCGGGGGTGATATCCTCGGGCGACAGCCTGCCCTCCACACACTTTCTCGCAAGCGCGGCGGCGGCGTGGGTTATCTCCTGTCTTCCGCCGTAATTCAGCGCGATATACAGCGTCGTATCGCCAAACTGCTCGGTGAGAGCCATAACCCTGTCCATTTTATCAAGCAGCCTTTTGCCAAGACGCTCGCGGCTGCCTATAAAACGGATGCGCACCTTCTGGTTCATAAAATCGTCCAGCGCCTCGTCTATCATCTGATCGAGCAGCTGCATAATTCTGTCAATCTCGCTTTCGGGGCGCTTCCAGTTTTCCGTCGAAAAAGCGTATACGGTGAGATTTTTAAGTCCCATATCCCTGGCGTAAAAAACTATTTTTTTAAATACCTTCACGCCGACCGCGTGACCCGCGGTGCGGGGCAATCCGCGCTTTTTAGCCCATCTGCCGTTGCCGTCCATTATTATTCCGACGTGGTTTGGAAGACAGCTTCTGTCCGCTATCGGCTTGGTTTTACTGTTGTCAGGCATTAAACGCGGCTCCCTTATACACTCATTATTTCCTTTTCCTTATCGGAAACGACAGATTCGACTTTTTTGATATAGCTGTCAGTAAGCTTCTGGATATCATTTTCCGCCTCTTTGAGGTCGTCCTCTGTTATCTCATGGCTTTTTTCCTGTTTTTTATACTTTTCAATGAAATCGCGGCGGATATTGCGTATTGCGACCTTTGTCTCCTCTCCGTACTTTTTACTCTCCTTGACAAGCTCGCGCCTGCGCTCCTCAGTCGGCTGCGGAAACAGCAGTCTTATCACCTTGCCGTCGTTGGCGGGGTTTATCCCGACGTCCGACGCCTGAATGGCTTTTTCTATTTCTTTGATAAGCGAAACGTCCCACGGCTGGATGACAAGCATCCGCGGCTCAGGCACGCTGACGGCAGCCACTTCCGTAATTTTGGACATTGCGCCGTAGTACTCGACACGGATTTTGTCAAGCACCGAAGGGTTAGCACGCCCCGCTCTGAGCGTGTGAAGCTGCTCGTCAAGCGATGATATCGCCTTGCTCATTTTACTGTCAATTTCAGGGTAGTTAGTCGACATGTGTAGTTCCTCCTTTATGTACTATCGTGCCTATTTTCTCGCCTTTCAGGGCGCGTTCGATATTATTTGGATCGGATAAATCAAACACAAGAATGGGGATATTGTTGTCGTTGCACATAGCCGCCGCGGGCATATCCATAACCTTAAGCTCGTCTTTGAGCACGTCTATAAAGCTAAGCTCCGCATAACGCTTGGCGGCAGGGTCTTTTTTCGGGTCGGCGGTATAAACGCCGTCGACATTGGTAGCCTTAAAAATAATCTCCGCCTCGACCTCCGCGGCGCGAAGCGCGGCGCAGGTATCTGTTGAAAAGAAGGGGTTGCCTGTGCCGCAGCCGAATATAACCACCCTGCCCTTTTCAAGATGACGAACCGCCTTGTTGCGTATATACGGCTCGGCTATCTGCCGCATTTCAATCGCCGTTTGCACGCGCGCGTCAACGCCCACCTGCGACAGACCGTCAAGCAGCGTCAGCGCGTTCATCGCGGTGGCAAGCATACCTATATGGTCGGCTCTGGTGCGATCCATATGTCCGTTGCTCCTGCCGCGCCAGTAGTTACCGCCGCCGACAACGATTGCTATCTGCGCGCCAAGCTCGACGCAGTGCTTTATTGTTTCGGAAATTTTCAGAACATAATCAAAATCTATTCCGCTTCCGTTTGCGCCGGAAAGCGCCTCGCCGCTGAGCTTCAGCAAAATGCGTTTATACTTCAGCTTATTATCCATTGTTTTTCTCCCTAAACAACATTTATATATATAATAATATTAAATAATTATTCTTTTGTAAATAGAAAACGGTAAATTCTGAAAAAATTCATCGTATACACAGCGTCCGTCTCAGCTTTTCAAGCGCTTTTTCAAAATAATCGGGAAGCTCGCTGTCAAACAACATAAGCTTACCTGTCGACGGGTGGATAAAGCCGAGCGTTTTGGCGTGAAGACACTGCCCTTCAAAATCGGTCTTTTGTTTTGACGGTCCGTAAACCGTGTCGCCCAAAAGCGGATGACCGATATCGGACATATGCACCCTTATCTGGTGTGTACGCCCCGTCTCAAGAACGCATTTTATATAGCTGAATCCCGAAAACTGTTCTATGACCTCGTAGTGAGTCACGGCGTTCTTTGCGTTTGCAGCACCCCGACTGGTCATTTTCTTTCGTAAAACGCTGTTCCTTCCGATAGGTCTGTCGATAACGCCGACCGGCTCGCGAAATCCGCCGTAAACAACCGCGCGGTATTCCCGCAAAACGGAATGCTCCTTGAACTGCGCCGCAAGGCTGATATGCGCCGCGTCGTTTTTCGCGGCAACGATAAGCCCGCTCGTGTCCTTATCAATTCTATGTACGATGCCGGGGCGCATAACCCCGTTTATACCGGACAGACTGCCCTTGCAGTGATACATAAGTGCGTTTACAAGCGTGCCGCTCAGATTTCCGTGCGCGGGATGAACGACCATCCCCTTTGGCTTGTTCACAACCACAACGTCGCTGTCCTCAAATACGATATCAAGCGGGATGTCCTCGGGAGCAGCGTCATATTCAACGGGTTCGGGAAGCCGGACGACAATACTGTCCCCGTTTTGAGGGCAATAGTTTTTTTTGACCGTACTGCCGTTTACCGTTACGCTGCCGCCTTCGATGAGCGAGACTATTCTGCTTCTTGTAAAATCCGGCAGACGCAAACAAAGCAGCTTGTCCAATCTTGTAAAGCTGCCTTGCGCGTCCGCCGTAAATTCAATTTTCCCGAGTTTGTCCGCTTTCATCGTCTTTCCTGCCGCCGTGCATAAAAATGTAGTAAATGGCAAACATCAGAGTGCCGAAGGTGACAAATATATCGGCTACGTTAAATATAAAATCAAAATATCTTATCTGAAACTGAAAAAAGTCGACGACCTCTCCGTAAGCCAGGCGATCAATCATATTTCCGATACCGCCGCCGAGAATAAAAACGAGTGAAATATTCGCAAAAGCGCTTTTGAACTTATACGCGGCAAGCAGCCAGACCACAATTACTATCACCGCCGCGGTGAAAACGATAAATACCCAGCGCGCGTCGGCCAGTATGCCCAGCCCCGCGCCCCTGTTTCTGACATAGTTCAAATTAAAAAAGCCGGGGATTAAAATATGCTCGTCATACAGCTCCATATTTTTCACCACAAGCCGCTTTGTAAGCTGGTCGATAAAAACTATAAGCGCCGTGGCGACAATCCACACAAGGTTACGCAAAACAGGCTTTTTTCCGAAAACGTCAATCATACTCACTCGTCTTTATTTAAATCAAAATCAGTTCCGAACTTCAGCCCCTGAAATTTCAGGTTGGGTTCAGGCGCATCGGCGCTTTTTTCAGGCTCGGGCTTTGTGTCTATCACAAACTCCGCCGTCTTTTCGCCGCCGACGTGAACGGGAACAGGCTCTTCCTTTTCCGGCTCGGCTGAGGGAAAAACCGAAGGCTCCGGCTTTATCTCAGGCTCGGGTCGCTTTTCCGGAGGTGAGACCGGCGGCTTCTTTTCCTCTGCCGGCTCCGGCTTTTCGGACGGAAGAGTGTTTATCGAGTTGAGATGCAACTTATACAGCTTAAGCAATCTTTCCTTGAAATCGGAAACTTCTTTTTTTATGTGACGCAGCGCCTGCTCCTCTTTTTGAACGCTGCGGCGTATTTCCTCAATTTTGACGGCGGCTTCCGCCTCGCGGCTTTGTATTGATTTTTCCATATCAAGCTTTGCCTTGGCGATAATGCCTTCCGCCTCCGCCTTTGCCTCGGAAATAATCCTGTCCGCCGTTTCCTTGGCAGACTTTTCAGACTGCCTTTCGCGCTCCTCTATATTGCGAAGCGTGTTTTCATTTAACTTTTCCGCGTTGATTATCGCGGATTTTAAAAACTCCTCGTCTTTTCTGTATTCCTCGATTTTTGAAACGCACACCTTCAGCTTTTTCACAAGCTCGGAATTTTCGGTGACAAGCCTTTCATAGTCGTCCGCCACCTGTGCAAAAAAGCTGTCGACGCTCTCGCGCTTATAGCCCCCCAAAACGCTGACGTCAAATTCCTGAGAACGGATTTGATTAGGATTAAGCATACCTAAACCCCCTAAATATATTTGAATATCCTAAGCTTTATTCTTTCTTTTTTTGTAACGCCGACAGGCTCGCCTATGCGGAATTTCCCGCGGCGGCGAATCGAGACTGTGTCGCCTGTCTGAACGGCGGCGTCCTTTTTATCGCATAAAACTCCGTTTAGCGATACATATCCCTGCGCGATAAGCTCCGCCGATAGGGTGCGGGAACAGGGCGCAAGCGCGGACACGACGCAGTCGAGCCGCATAGAGCTTACGCTCAAAGTCATCTGCTCATAAGCCCGCTTAAAGCCGATTTTCCCCTCGTATTCCCTCAGAGAAACCGTAAGATTTGAAACCGAGGTAAGCTCGCGCATTATAAATTCGGCAATCGAAGTGTCTGCGAAAATACAGCAGACCCCGTCGAAAAAAATAATATCGCCGATAAACTCGCGTTTAACGCCAAGCGCCATGACGGCGCCAAGCACGTCCCTGTGCGTAATCTCGCCGCGCGGGCAGTCAAACGCAAGCGCGGTTATGGGAAACCACACGCTCTCCGGCATCGCGTAATCACAAAGAGATATCATCTTACGCTCCGCATCGTCATAGCCGCCAAACGCCGCGAAAAGCAGACCGCTCTTTTCAGCCAAAGCATACGCCGCCGCAAACTCACTCTCGCTGAAAAAGCGCGTGAAAGACAATCCGTCGCGGCGAGCGGCATCAATATAATCGCCCATCCTTGAAGCGAGCATTTTCGATTTATCCAGCATATCAGAGCAGCGACAAAATCACATTACAGATTATGAATACGATAAGAACCGAAAAATCTATCGGACAGTTTCTGAAAAACGAAAACCTGTTCAAAATACTGCGCACGGGAAAAACAACCGGTGAAACGATTTTATCGAGAACACGCATAAAACCGTTAAACGGGTCTCTGATTATCCAGGACGAGACGCAGTATACGACAAGTACGAACTCATACGCCGAAACTATGATATAAGCTAAAATTCTGCAAGCAAGAAAAAGGTTCATTATCAGAAATCAAACCCGTCCGCGTTAAGCCTGTCAAGCTCGTCCCCTTTGATATCGACATTATAAGGCGTGATGATATACGTCCTGTTGGCGACACGCTTGATATTGCCGCCCTGAGCATATGCGACGCCGCTGAGAAAATCTATCAGCCTGCGGGACAGGTCCTTATTGAGATTTTCAATGTTGAGCAAAACCGTCCGCTTAGAGATGAGATTGTCCGCTATATCGCGCGCATCTTCAAACTCCTCCGGCTTGACAAGAACCACCTGAAGCTGAGCTGTCGTATTGATTATGTTCGGCTGGGTCTTATCCCTGCCTATGCTGTGTACCCGCGCCGACGGAGCGTCCTCACCCAAATCAATAGGATCGTAATTGGGATCGTCGATATCTGTCTCACCTTCAACACCGGCAAATTTTTTGAGATGATCCATAAAGCTCATATCCTATACCTCCTTATTTTTTCTTTGCCCGAATATTTTTGTACCGATACGTACCATGGTCGCGCCGCAGTCGATTGCCGTTTTGTAATCGCCCGACATTCCCATAGAAAGCATATCCATACTTATATTATCTATGTTTTTATTATTAATGTCAACCATCATTTTTCTAAGAGAGTTAAAAAATTTGCTGTTTTCACCCGCATACGTTTCAGGGGACGGTATACACATAAGTCCGCGCACCCGAATATTGTCAAGCTGTGCCAGCGATTTTACAAGCTCCATAAGCTCATCCGGCTTA
This sequence comes from uncultured Clostridia bacterium, assembly GCA_947627315.1. Taxonomy (GTDB): domain Bacteria; phylum Bacillota; class Clostridia; order Oscillospirales; family QAKW01; genus RGIG9041. The sequence continues at coordinate 33,026 of CANQVN010000002.1, forward strand.
ACCCCGCCCTTGCTCTCCTGCCCGGAAATATTGACCTCAACAAGAACATCCTGCACAATCCCCGCCTTTTGGGCATATTTATCCACCGTTTGCCCGAGCTTCAGGCTGTCGACCGAGTGAATTAAATCGACCTTGCCGATGATATACTTCACCTTATTTGTCTGAAGCCTTCCTATAAGGTGAACCTCAACCCCGTCAAGATTAAGCTTATCATATTTTTCCATAAGCTCCTGCACGCGGTTTTCGCCAATCGCCGTGACGCCGCAGGATATAGCCTCGTTTATAACGTCTACGGGGACCGTTTTTGTAACGGCAATCAGCTTTACACCCCTGCTTTCGGTCTCGGAAATGAGCCGGGTTATGACGTTTTTCATATCTTCGTTCATGATACCACCTTCCCATCATACAGGTTTACGCCTTTTATTACGACCTCGTCGAACGCCTGAAGCCCCGACAGCGGGTCATACTTTACGACGGCGTAGGTCGAGCCAATGTAAATCACTTCAACTTTACAGTATTTTATGAGTCCGTTGCGTTCGACGTAGACGCCGTCCTCTCCGTCAAGCTTGCGAAGCGCATTTTTATCGACTCGAAGTCCGCGGTAGGTCGCTGTAATCACGTCTATCTCACAGCAGCGCTGCGAAAGGATATCGCCCGACACCATATTTGACTGTAAAACGACATAGGTAAACTGACCGTCGGAAAATATCTGTGAGATTTCACATTTGATTTTAGCGTCGGTCACGGAAGGCATTCTGATATAAACGGCGTCGCCCGCCGACAGCCGCTCAAACTTGGGGCTGTCGCTCTTAAAGCAGGCGCGCCAGGTCGAGCCGTCCACCAGCTTGCCGATAGTACCCTGCGGCACGGTGCCCGAGCTTTCGCAGCAGGCTGAAATCTGCGCGAAGCTGTCGGAAGTCAGCTCATCCGCCGCGGAAAGCGACAGAGAGCTTTCCAGTCCGTCGGTCTTGCTTACGTAATATCCCGATTTAGGAGCCGTTATATAGTTTACAACCGAGCCGGAGGTGATTTTCATCTCCTCTATCTGCCGTTCAAGCTCGGACAGAGTATCGGAATAATCGGTTATTTCACCGCTTGATATTTTGTTTTTAATGACGCTTGCGGTAAAATCTGCGGCGTTTTCAAACGCATCGGACACATTGGCGCGCATAACGTTGCCGGAGACGCCCAGCATACTCTTGCGTATATCTTCAACATACGCCTTTCCCTCCGAAAACGCGGCGGAGGAGGACATAGCCGCCCGTATCTCCTCGGCGCGGCTTTCAAGCTCGCGGATAACGCTCTGGTTTTTCGCCGCGGTCTCATCGGAATATACATTTGCAATCCTGCCCTGACGCGCCACCTTATCGCCGCTTTTAACGGTAATGTCGATATATTTTGAATTGGAAGCGGTAATAACAGACTCGTCGCGCAGAAAATAGCCTGTCGCTTTAACCGTGTCCTCACACTCGATAACGGTGGCATATTCGGTAGACGCCGCAACGTAGAAATAGCTGTAAAGCTGATAAACCGCGACTATTGCCGCCACTACGGCGAAAATACCGAGCAGAAATTTCGCAATGTTAAATTTAAGTCTCACAGTAATCCTCCACAACCTTAACGGCGGCGTTTGCAAGCTTGACCGGGTCGAAATCTATTTCCGTGCTGTCGGGATAGAGCCAGTGTATCTCCCTGTTTTTTCTGAACCATGTAAGCTGGCGCTTGGCATAGTTGCGGGTGCGTCTGCAAATTGTCTGAATCGCGCTCTCACGGTCAATTTTACCGCAGATAAGGTCAAACATCTCGCTGTATCCTATCGCCGCGCGGGCTGTCTTTGAAAGATCGAGCTTCACAATAGCCCTCGCCTCGTCTTCAAGCCCTTTTTCAAGCATTGCCGCGACACGGTCGTTAATGCGCCGATACAAAATCTCTCTTGAAAGAAAGTCAAGCCCGATAAAGAGAGCGTTGTACCTGCGCCGCCGTCTGCTCTCACGCTGTACCTGCGCCATTGTCCTGCCGGTGAGCTTATACACCTCCAGCGCGCGGATGACGCGCTTTACGTCGTTCGGATGCAGTCGTCCCGCAGTCTCCGCGTCAACCTCACAGAGCATTTTATAAAGGCTGTCCGCCCCGCTTTGCTCCGACATACGCTTTAAGCTTTCGCGGTATTCAAAGTCGTTTTTTATATCAATAAAATCTATATTGTTTACAAGACTGTCAATATAAAGCCCCGTTCCTCCGGCAAGTATCGGCAGCCGCCCGCGCGACATAACGCCGTCTATACATTCTCCCGCCTCCTTGACGTAGCGGGAGACGCTGTACTGCTCGCTCACCGAAACAACGTCCATCATATGGTGCGGTATTCCCTGCCGCTCGCGGATATCCGGCTTTGCCGTTCCGATATTCATTTCCCTGTATATCTGCATCGAATCGGCGGATATCACCTCGCCGTCAAAGCGTTTTGCAAGCTCGACTGCCAGCGCGGTTTTGCCCGACGCTGTCGGTCCGCAGACCACAATGAGCAAGCCGTCCATCACACTATCCTCTTAAACAGCTTTTCAACGCTCGCCTTTGTATATTCGCAGATAATCGGTCTGCCGTGAGGACAGTAGTTTTCAATGCCCTCGGTAAGCATCTTTTTGATAAACTCCTGAAGCTCCCAGTCGCTGCTGTCAAAACCGGCTTTTATCGCCGCCTTGCAGGCGTAAAGCTTAAGCGTTCTGTTTTCAAATTCGGTCATATCAAGGTTTTTGCCGTCAGTCAGAAGCTCAAGCGTCTCGATAAAGCCCGAAACGGTGTCGCCGGGCGAGATTACATACGGCACGGAACGGATTATAACGTCCTGCTCGCCAAACTCGTCAAACTCATAGCCGAGCATCTCTATCTTTTCCTTGTTTTCCCGCGCGGCGGCAGCCTCCTCGGGGGAAAGGGTGACAGGCACGGCGGTCAGCAGCTGCTGGCAGTACCTCTCGCTGTTTTTGTATTTATCGTAAATTTTATCAAAGAGTATCCGCTCATGTGCGGCGTGTTTATCAATAAGATAAAAGCTGCTGCCGCTCTCAACGATAATATAGGTTTTGAACACCTCGCCCACATATCTGTACGGTACCTCCGGCTTTAGCATATACGAGTCGTCCAGCTTTTCGGGGCTGAACTTTTCGGAAAGCTCGTCTATTTCAAGCGTCGTCTTTCTGGTAAAAAAGCCGCTGTCACGAATGTCCTTTTTACTGAGTACAAACGGCGAGCCGGAAAAAGCGGGCGGCGGCGCGTCGATCGGAACTTTATCATCATGCGGCAGCGTCATCACCTGCTGCACGGCGCCGGACGTTTCATTCCGAGTATGATTTTCCGGCTCGGTAAAATCAAACTTAAAATGCTCGTCGCCGGTTTCTGCCGCTTCTGCCTGTCTGAAAAACGCCTCTACGCTGCGGTTTATTTGCGGCTCTCGCTCCAGCGCGTCCCGAACGGCGTAATAGACCGCGTCGAACACCGCCTTTTCATCGCTGAATTTCACCTCCGTTTTGGTGGGGTGAACATTTACGTCCACCCTGTCAAACGGCAGATTCAGCATAAGCACGCAGACGGCGTATTTGCCGTTCATAAGCAGGTTGTGATAGGCGCGGTCGACCGCAGCCGTTATCGTCTTACTCTTGACAATGCGCCGGTTTACATAAAAGAGCTGATAGTTTCTGTTGGAGCGGCTGGCGCGCGGACTTCCGACAAGACCCGAAACGCACACCTCGTCCCCCACCCTCTCTGCCGGGATGAGACTGTCGCTTATTTCTTTTCCCAATACCGCGTAAACCGTGTCGGCAAGCTCCAGCCCGCTGTCGGTTGACAGGACGGTGCGCGAATCGGTTATCAGCTTAAACGAAATCTGAGGGTTGCCTATCGCGAACCTGTTTACAAGCGACACTATGTTGGCATTTTCCGTCGCGTCCTTTTTCATAAAGTTCATCCGCGCCGGAGTGTTATAAAACAAATCGCGGACAATAACGGTCGTGCCGACCGGCAGACCGACCTCGCTGCATACCTTTTCCTCGCCGCCCTCGATTATAACGCTTGCGCCGTACTGGGAAACGGTGGTCGCCGTCATAAGCTCCACCTTTGAAACGGCTGAAATCGCCGCGAGCGCCTCGCCGCGAAAGCCCATGGTGCCTATGTTAAAAAGGTCGCCCTCGTTTGAGATTTTGCTTGTGGCGTGACGCTTGAACGCGGTGCGCGCATCCTCCATTGTCATACCAAAGCCGTTGTCGGTAACTCTGATGTAGGTCTTACCGCCGTTTTTAACCTCTATCGTGATACTGTCCGCCATGCTGTCAATAGAGTTTTCCACAAGCTCCTTGACGACGCTTGCGGGACGCTCCACCACCTCGCCCGCGGCTATCATATTGGCAAGATTTTTGTCTAAGACCTTTACTCTGCCCATCGGTTTGCCCTCCGCTTATTGCCTGGCTTTATTTGAAAGCTCGTACAGCAGCGACATCGCCTCGATGGGCGTTATCGTGCTGACGTCGATATTTTTCAGCTTCTCTATTATTTCATCTTTGCCGATATCGGCAAAGGAAACCTGCGCGTCGATTTGCTGCGGGCGGGTAACTATTTTTACCCTTTCCCCCGTTTCAAGCTCTTTTAATATCTCTTTTGCACGCTTGACTATCGCGCTGTCAATTCCCGCAAGCGCGGCGACCTCGATGCCGAAGCTGTCGTCTGTCCCGCCGGGTACGATTTTTCTCAAAAACACTATTTCATCGCCCCGCTTTTTAACGGCGACGTTGAAGTTGACGACCCCATCGACACTGTCGGCAAGCTCGCACAGCTCGTGGTAATGGGTCGCAAACAGGGTTTTTGCTCCAAGCTTCTTTTTGTTCGCTACATGCTCCACAACAGCCTTTGCTATGCTCATACCGTCGTAGGTCGACGTTCCCCGCCCTATTTCGTCAAACACAAGAAAGCTGTTTTTCGTCGCGTTTTTAAGGATTGCCGCAACCTCCAGCATCTCCAGCATAAATGTGGACTGACCCGACGCCAAATCGTCCGACGCGCCGACACGTGTGAAAATTTTATCCACGACCCCGATGCACGCGCTTTTGGCGGGGACAAACGAGCCGACCTGAGCCATAAGTATTATCATCGCGTTTTGACGCATATAGGTCGATTTCCCCGCCATATTCGGTCCTGTCAATATCATCATACGGTTTTCGCGGCAGTCAAGACTCATACTGTTTGGCACAAACAGCGAGTCTTTAAGAACCGTTTCGATAACCGGATGTCTGCCGTCTGTAATTTCTATTCTGTCGCCCGTATCAACGTCGGGACGGACATAGTTGTTTTGCTGCGCCACAGCGGCAAACGATATCAGCACGTCCAGCATCGCCAGTGCGTCGCTCGTGCTTTTTATCTCGGCGGAGGCGTCCTTTACAAGGTCGCGAAGCATACAGAACAGCTCATACTCCCGCGCCTGCTCCCGCTCGGACGCATAGAGTATCTTTGTTTCAAGCTCCTTTAGCTCCTCTGTTATAAACCGCTCGCAGTTTGCAAGCGTCTGTTTTCTGATATACCTTTCGGGAACAAGCTCAAAATAGAGCTTTGTGACCTCTATATAATAACCGAAAACGCGGTTATAGCCTATTTTAAGCGATTTTATGCCCGTCTTTTCCTTCTCGCTCTGTTCAAGCGCGGAGATAAGCGATTTTGCGTCTCTTTTCAGGTGGCGGTTTTCGTCCACGACGCTGTCAAAGCCGTCTTTTATCATACCGCCCTCACGAACGGTAAAAGGCGGATTGTCTATTATCGCCGCGTCTATTTTTTCCAAAAGCTCTCTCTGCTCTGTGATTTGCGAGCAAAGCTGACGCAAAAGCTGAGAGTCAAAGCCGGAAAGAGTCGCCTTTATTTCGGGTAAAGCGGAAAAGGCGCTTTTAAAGGCGATAAGGTCCTTGGCGTTGCCCGAACCCAACATCATCCGCGTCATCAGCCTGTCAAGGTCGTGTACAAGCTTTAACGCATCGGTAAGCCTGTCCCTTTCGATAAGCCTTTTTTTCAGCTCGTCCACCGCGTCCAGCCGCTTTTCAATCTCGGTCACCTTGACAAGCGGACGCTCCAGAATTGTGCGCAGTCTGCGTCCGCCCATAGAGGTTTTTGTCTTATCCAAAACGCCGAGCAGCGAACCCTGCTTTGTCCCGTGACGCATACTCTCCGTTATTTCAAGGTTGCGGCGGGTACTGATATCAAGCTCCATAAACTGGGCTTTTGAATATACCTCAAGCTTGTTCATATATCCTATCTCGCATTTCTGCGTCTGTGCTATGTAGGAAAGCGCGGAATAGAGCGAAACAAGCTGCGCCTCGTTTTCTATTTCAAGCTCGGAAAGCGACGCCGCGCCGAAATGAGACAGCACCGCCCTGGATATTTCGTTTTGGTCAAAGCCGTCGTCAAACGTGGAGATAATCGCGCCCAGCCGCTCGGTGCAAAAGGAGACGACCTGCGACATCGCAAGCGTCTTTTCCGTCACAAGCAGCTCGCGCGGGGAGAATTTACAAAGCTCGTTTATAACGTCCTGCTCGGTAAAATCGGATATGCCGGTCAAAAACAGCTCGCCTGTCGAAACGTCCGCAAAGCAGAGCGCCATAGTGTCGTACCGGACGGAAAGCGCCGCGAAAAAGTTGTTTTTCGCCGCGTCCAGCATATCGCTGTCGGTCACCGTGCCGGGAGTTATGACCTTTACGACCTCTCTTTTGACAAGCCCCTTTGCCGATTTCGGATCTTCCACCTGGTCGCACACGCACACCTTATGACCGCCCGCTATAAGACGGGCTATATATCCGTCGCAGGAGTGATAGGGCATCCCGCACATGGGCGCGCGCTTTTCAAGCCCGCAGTCCTTGCCTGTGAGCGTCATATCAAGCTCTTTTGACACAGTCACGGCGTCGTCGAAAAACATCTCGTAAAAATCCCCGACCCTGTAAAGCAGAATATGGTCGGGATACTGCTTTTTGACTTCGAGATACTGCTCCATCATAGGTGATATTTTCGACATTTTTACTCTCCCCTGCCGCAGCCGCCGCAGGTGGCGCAGGAGCCTGTACAGCCGCTCTGTTCGCCGCCCGTTATGTAAAAGTTTATTATGTTGTTTATCTGTCCTACAAGCTGCTCCACAGCGGCGCTTTTTTGCTGATACTCGGTCATTACCTTGTGCGACATTATCTTGTCGTAAATCTCCCGCAGCTTGTCCTCATGCCCGGCAATACGCTGCTCATCGGGGTTTTCCTGCTTTGATATCGCCGCGATTGAAAACTTGTGCAGATTAAACTGACCGTTTAAGTCCTGAAGCTCCGCATTTTGCTCGTATGCCGCTCTTGCGGCGGCAAGCTCTTTTACCTCGTCGCTCTGCGCGACAAGCTTGCCGAGCTCTCTTGCCTTTTCGATTATCTGCGCGTTATCTGCCATTATACCGTCTCCCCTGCCAAACTCCATGTTTTACATTCTGTTATTTTCACAAAAGCAAAACCGCCTATAAGCGAGCTTTCTCCCTTAAAATCTACCGTTTTTCCGCCCTCGGTCTTGCCGGTGAGCACGTTTTTATCCGTCTTGCTTGTACCCTCGACAAATACCTTTACCGTTTTATTCAAAAGCCGCTCGTTCTTTTTGCGTGATATGGGGTGAATAACCTCCAAAAGCCTGTCAAACCGCCGCTGTTTTTGCTCATCGGTTACAGGGTCTGCCATCACCGCCGCGGGAGTACCCTCCCGCTTTGAATAGATAAATGTGAAAAGGTTGTCAAATTCCACTCTTTTTACAAGCTCCACCGTTTTTTCAAACTCCGCCTCCGTCTCCCCGGGAAAGCCGACGATAACGTCGCTTGTAAGCGCTATATCGGGCATTTTTTCTTTTGCGTAATCTATGAGCGACACGTATTTTTCCGCGGTGTAACGCCTGTTCATAGCGTCAAGCACCCTGTCGCTTCCCGATTGGAACGGAAGGTGGAGCTGTCTGCACACCTTATCGCACTCCGCCATAGTGTCAAGCAGCTTGTGCGTACAGTCCTTGGGATGGCTTGTGACAAACCTCAGCCAAAAATCCCCCTCAATGCCGTTTAGCTCCCGCAAAAGATCCGCAAAATCACAACCGCCTGCAAGATCTTTTCCGTAAGAATTGACATTTTGCCCGAGCAGAGTTATATCCTTAAATCCGTCTTTTACAAGCGAGCGAGCCTCGTTTACAATATCCTCCGCCTTCCGGCTGCGCTCCCTGCCGCGCACATACGGAACAATGCAGTAGGTGCAAAAGTTGTTGCAGCCGTACATCACCGTGACCCACGCCTTGCCGTTTTCCGCGCGGCGCACCGGCATACCCTCGATTATTTCGGGGATTTCACTGCGGTCAAAGCTCTTTTGCCCGTGTTCTATCGACTTGTAAAGCATCTCGGGAAACCGGCTTACAAGAGACGGACCGAATACCATATCCACATGCCGGTATTTTTCCTTTATCTGCTTTTGCACATGCTCCTGCTGCATCATACAGCCGCAGACGGCAATTTTAAGATCCGGTCTTGCGCGTTTTATGGGTTTGAGCGCGCCGATATTCCCGTAAACCCGCATCTCGGCGTGCTCTCGCACGGCGCAGGTGTTGAAAACAACCAGATCCGCCTTTTCATAATCGTCACAAAAACCGTAGCCCGCCGCATCGAGCATACCCTTTATTATTTCGCTGTCGCTTATATTCTGCTGACAGCCGTATGTAACAACCGCCGCTTTCGGCTTTTTACCGCAAGAAGCAAAATGATTTTTGAGCAGCTTTATATACCGCTCGTACCCCGCCTCGGACAAAATAAAATTCCTTTCTGCCTATAATTAACTATGATATTATATTATAACATTATAGAGCGGGCTTGTAAACCGTTAACTTAAAAAAAGCCGCGCCTTTCGGCGCGGCTTTACGTCTGTTTAACCGATATAATCGTACAGCAGCGAGGCAAGCTTTGCTACCTGAGCGCGGGTTGCCTTGCCCTTGGGTACAAACGTCGTCGGCGTCATACCCGCGATAAATCCCGCTTTCTGGCAGGATTCAACATAGCCTTTCGCATAATTTGAAATCTCTCCGGCATCGCTGAAAACAGCGGGTGTTACGTCCTGATTAAGCGCGATGTTTTTATACTCGACGTATCTTATAATCATGGCGCACATCTGCTCGCGGGTCATCGAGTCGTTCGGCTTAAACGTGGTACTCGTAATACCGAAAACAATATCGTTTGCGTTAGCCCAGGCGACAGCTCCCGTAAAGTACCTGCCGACCTGAACATCGGAAAACGAGGTGGGAGAATTGTTGTCAACGTTCACGCCATCCATTCGTGCAAGCACGGTGACAAACATACCGCGGCTCATATCCTTATCCGGCTCGAAAGTGCTTTCTGTCATACCGTTCATTATTCCGTTTTCATAGACCTTGTCGATATATTCCTTATACCAATTCAGCGTAAGGTCGGTAAACGGATTATTGCCGACGGTCACGTTGACGTACGCCACGGCGCCGCTGTCGGTATACGCCGTTATGACCGCGCTGCCGCTGCCGTGTCCTGTGATAAATCCGTTTTCGTTCACGGTGGCTATCTCGGCGTCGCTTGTAGACCAGTGTACCATTTTATTCGGGTTGGTCTCCGAAACGGCGGCGTTTACCTTTTTGGTCTGATTGAGCGCAAGGGTAATCTCGCTCTGCGAAACGGCGACATACCCGTCGTCAGACGACGCGCCGTCCATAAACGCATTTTCATACACCGAGCGGTAGCTGTAGTCGACAGTATTGCCCGTCTGCGAGTCTGTGACGTTTGTTATGGTTATCTCATAGACGTCACCTATCGACATACTGATGCTGCGGTCATAATAAGACACCATATAACCGCTGAGATTGAACTTGTGAGAAGACGTGTTCTCGTCGTTTTTGGAAAAATAAAAGGTTTCGCCGGTGTTAAGGCATTTGAATATAACGCCGGAGTTTTCCGTAAGCGAATACCGATTGTAAAACCGAGCGCTGAACATGGCGCCGCCGCCCGCGTTTGCCTCGTTTATCATAATGCCCTTTGATGGCCAGGCGACAATCTCCGCGTCGCACGCCTGGTGTCCGTCCATCTTGTGAACGCCCTGCACCCCGAAGGAGAGCATACCGTCCACCTCTGTAGAGCCGAAACCGACATATCTCCAGTACGGGTCGAGCAGGTTATAGCGGTGTCCGCAGCTTACAGGGTCGCCATAGCTGTCGTCAAGCGCGTTCATTATGCTAACGACAACGTTGCCGTGGTAAAGGTTTTCGTTCATACACGCCTGCGCTGTATTGTAAAACTCGTCTGTCACCCCGTCCGGCTGCGGCGGATAGTGCGGGCTGGGGTTATCTATTCCGCTTTTTGAAATATACGAGGTCAGCACCGCCTTATACTGGCACTGACGGCAGAGCTCTTCGGAAAGCTCAAGCTCGGGAAGCCCCGCTCCGACACGTATCGCGTTAAGATAGCACAGCGCGGCGTTCAGCGCGCCGTCCGACACCTTGCCGGGCGTCAGCGGCAGCGTTTCGTCCTGCGGGTGCTGGTCAAAATACTCGCCCGACCAGTTTGTGGCGCTGTTATAGATTTGACGCACCCTTTCAAGCGTCTGCTTTTCCTGCTCGGTATAGGGTACGACAGCCCGCTCGGCATAGTAGGTCTCGCGTATTGCGCCCACTATCATTCCCGCCTTTTTTGAATAATCAAAAACGGGGTATGCCTTTTCGGGAAGCGTGTAATTTCTTGCGTATTCGGCATACATACCCGGATTTGGCAGATAGCCGCCCGCCTGAAGAACATATGGCATACTCACGGCGGAGATAAGCGCAAACTCGTTGCTCCTTCCGACTGTTTGAGTGTAATAGTAGAAATTGCTGCCGCCCTCCATAAGCTGCCTGTTTGTGTAAAAAGTGCGGCTGTCAAACTGCATCGTCCCGGCTTTTCCAAAGTAGACGGAAACCGCGTTCCACATAAGCACGGCGTGGCGCGCCACGCCCTCAGCATAGGCGATATCGCCTTCATACCGTTCCATAAGCGAGCTTACGGAGCCTGTGATATTCTGCCGGCAGTACCCCGTAACTCCCCACACTTTATTATCGTAGCTGTAAATATCGCCCGTGAGTGAGGAAAACACATTTCCCTCTCTGTCTCCGTAGCTTGCGGCGCTTGAGGAAAAGCCCTCGCCAAACACCGAGTAGCTTGCTATCCTGCCCGCCGCGTTGGTTTCGACATAGAGATAGTTTGAATATCCGTTATCGTAAAACGAATACGCCCAGCCGCCGAAAATCGATTTTGTCTTCAGCTTTTCCGCGCCGTACACGGAAACAACATTATCTATCGTAGATGACGACGTAAACGACGTCCCTCGAACAGAAAACAAAAAATCATTTTCCGCGTGAGAAACGGCAAAACAGCTTATCGCCAGCACGAAAGCGACAACAAGCGACACTGATTTTTTCAACATATCTATCACCCCGTAAATTTTTTTCACACAAATTATACCACGAAACAAAAGCTTTTTCAATCCGTTGATTGAAAAAAAGAAATGTATATGCTACAATTAAAGACATATTTTTCAGAGGATGACGGTAAATGAAGGATTACACGGCTAAAGCCGCTTTCAAAAGCTCGCTGCCCGTTATGGTCGGATATCTCACGCTCGGCACCGCCTTTGGCGTGCTGCTCGCTCAAAAGGGGTACGGTCTTATCTGGGCGTTTGTTATGAGCCTTACAATTTACGCGGGCTCCGGTCAGATTGTTGCGGTAGACCTTATTTCGAGCGGGGCAAGCCTTATAACCAGCGCGATAATGACGCTGATTGTAAACGCAAGGCATATTTTTTACGGTATTTCGATGCTTGAAAAATACCGCGGCACGGGAAAATACAAGCCATACCTTATTTTCTCGCTGACAGACGAAACCTACGCGCTCGTTTCGGGCGGAAACCCTGAAAACACCGATAAAGGCAGGTATTTTTTCATTCTGTCGGTTCTTAACCAGTGCTACTGGATAACGGGCAGTCTTATAGGAAACGCCATAGGTCTGTCTGTGAGCTTCAACTCTGCGGGAATCGATTTTTCAATGACGGCTCTGTTTGTCGTTATTTTTATCGAGCAACTTAAGGGGGCAAAGAGCAAGGCTCCCGCGTTTATCGGCGTTATCTGCTCGGTGCTGTGTCTGGCGGTTTTCGGCGCGGAGAATTTTCTCATCCCGTCCATGCTGCTCATAGCTGTATCGCTCAGCGTATACGGCGCGATTACAAGAAAGGAGAGCAAAAATGGATAAAACGCTGCATGACATTCTCACCGTCGCCGTGATTGCGGCAGCGACGATGTCCACCCGCGCGCTGTCCTTTATCGTTTTTTCGGAAGGCAGAAAAATCCCCCGCGTCGTCCTGTTTTTAAGCAGGGTCTTGCCGAGCGCGGTTATCGGTATGCTTATAGTCTACTGCTTGAGAAATATAAGCCCGCTTGCATACCCTTTCGGCGCGCCGGAGTTTATTTCGGTCGCGCTTGTGGTTTTGCTTCATCTGTGGCTTAAAAATACGCTTGTGAGCATTGTGGGCGGAACGGTCTGCTACATGCTGCTGATACAGCTTGTTTTTGTATAAAACGGATACGCCGGCGCATATACATTGAGTAAAAAAAGGAAAAATGGCTCATGGAAATCGCGCTTATCGGCAACCCGAACAGCGGCAAGACGACGCTGTTCAATTTTAACAGGCTCCAACGGCACGGTCGGAAACTGGTCGGG
>CANQVN010000003.1 GCA_947627315.1 uncultured Clostridia bacterium
ACTCCACCCTCGCGTTAACATATATATTTTTATGGAGGTAACTATATGAAAAATTCATATCCAATCATTTTAACACCAGAGGAAAAAGGCTTTACCGTATATATACCCGATTTCGACATTAACACAGAGGGCGACGATTTGACGGAGGCTATCGAAATGGCACGGGACGCTATCGGTTTAATGGGTATTGATATGGAGGATGACGGAAAGGCTTTGCCTAATCCGCGAGCACTTAAAAGCGTATCAGCGGCAGAGGGCGCAGTTGTTTCTCTCGTAGACGTTGACTTTGCAGAATACCGCCGCAAAAACGAAATGAGAGTAGTTAAGAAAAATTGCACCCTCCCGAGTTGGCTTTGCTACGAGGCGGAAAAAGCAAATATTAACTTTTCCCAGGCTTTGCAAGCTGCACTAAAGCGCGAGCTCCATATTACAGACCGATAACAACAAACTTTTGCCCGCTCCTCCACAAAGGGAGCGGGCTTGCTTTCTATAAAACGGAGTGATTTTATGAGAAACTATAAGCACCTAACATTTACGGACAGACTAAAAATAGAGGCGTGGGAGCGGGTAGGAACCTCGCCGCGCGTTATGGCGGACGAGCTCGGCGTACGCATTAGCACGATCTACCGCGAATTAAAGCGCGGGAGATATGAGCGGCTTAATTCAGACCTCACAACGGAGGATAGGTACAGCCCCGACATTGCGGAGAAAAAGTACCAGGATAACCTACGCGCAAAGGGAGCGGAGTTAAAGCTCGGGAACGACCACGAGTACGCGGCTTATCTTGAATATAAAGTATCGGTTGAAAAATACTCGCCTGGGGCTATCCTCGGAGAAATAAAGAAAAAAGGCATAGCTTTTCATACGACCATATCAAAAACGACATTTTACCGCTATATTGAGGACGGGGTGTTTCTCACGATTACAAATAAAGACTTGCCCGTAAAGCGGAACAAGGATAAACAAAAATACGACCGCGTAAAACTGTCGAGAGCTCCAAAAGGAAAGAGCATAGAGAAACGCCCCGAGGAGATCGAAACGCGCGAAACTTTCGGTAATTGGGAAATGGACTCGGTAGAGGGTAAAAAAGGAACAAAGAAAACTTTGCTTGTGCTCACGGAGCGGAAAACCCGCAACGAGATAATACGGCTTATGAAAGACAAAACAGCGGCAAGCGTATTAAAAGAGCTCGACGCTATCGAGGCGGAAATGGGAGCGGAACGGTTTGCCTTGATTTTTCAATCAATCACAGTAGACAACGGCTCCGAGTTTTCCGACTATGAGAGCATAGAGCGCAGCTCTACGGTAGAGGGAAAGCGGACAACGCTCTATTTTTGTCACCCGTACAGCTCTTACAAGCGCGGTTCAAACGAAAACCAAAACAAAATGATACGCCGCCACTACCCGAAAGGCTACGACTTTACAGCCGTAACGCCCGCCGACATACGAAAGCTCGAAAAATGGATTAACAATTATCCGAGGGGAATTTTTAACTATTATAGCTCCTCCGAGCTCTACGAGGCTTGCTTAAATAGCCTCTTTGCCGCGTAATTTATGAACAGCTTGTAAACTCTCGCACTTTTTCGCATTTACATCTTGACTTTTCTCATTTGCATACATTTTTAATATATTCTTGAAAAAACTCAAAAAAAGAGGTATAATTTTTACGGTGATTGAAATGAGACGGGACAAGTTTAACTATTATCTTGATATAGCCGAGGCGGCGACAACACGCGGCACATGCCTTCGTCGCAACTTCGGCGCGATTATCGTCAACAACGACCAGATTGTGGCGACGGGTTACACAGGCGCGCCCCGAGGCAGGAAAAACTGCTGCGACTGCGGGGTGTGCATAAGAGAAAAGCTCAATCTTCGCCGCGGCGAGCGATACGAGCTTTGCCGTTCCGTTCACGCGGAGGCAAACTGTATTATATCCGCCGCTCGCAGCGATATGTTAGGCGGCACGTTGTTTCTTGTCGGCAAGGAGATGCAGGACGGCAAGTATGTCAAAAACGCAAATTCATGCACCATGTGCCAGAAAATGATAATCAACGCAGGTATCACGCGGGTTGTTGTCAGAGATGATTACAATAATTACCGTGTTATCGACGTAAACGACTGGATAGAAAACGACGAGTCGCTCGAAGGCGTTTCTGCGTACACAAACGGAAAATAAAAAACGCATCATACGATGCGTTTTTTATACAGCCGGTGTTATCTTGAACAGCCGTTTCTGCCGCTTTCGGGCGGGAAAAACTCATTTGTAGGAAAGGACAGCCGTTCAAAGTAGTGACAGGGTTCCTCCTCGTTTATCGGGCTGCATTCCTTGTCAGGCAGGCAGAACTCGGCGGAAGGAATCAGCATCTGCACCTCGCGCACAATCCTCACAATGCTGAATACGCCGATGGTGACAATGAGGTTTCTCTCACTGTTTGACGTAAGCCCTTCGTCAAAGCAGCAGAGAACGCACTCCGGTATCGACTGTAAATCCGTTTCACCGCAGCAGATTTTTCCGCCCGCCGGTACGGTCTTTGCATTGAGAACTATCGGATCGACCACGTCAACTTGGGCTATCGGCAGATTTTTTACCGAACGCGTACCCTGCGTTCCGCCGTTTTCGCTGCTTTTAGAGGAGTAGGTCACGCTGTTGCCTTCGCTGCCGTAAAGTATCACGGTCTTATTGCATGAGGCAAGCCCTTCGACGATTATAGGTCTGCCGACGCCTGTGTAGACCTCAAACTCGAGAAGAAAGAAAAACATTATGTTTACCGAGTAAAAACCCTTGTTGAAAGGAACAGGGTCGAGGTCGACAGACGTCCATATCAGCTCCGATTTGTGAGTTCTGACGTTAATCGCGTTGTCTATCACTTTCTGATCCTGAGGATTGAGATACACTCTCAGGTCGGCAAAGCAATCCTTATCTTTGCATGTATCGTAAATCCGCTGTACGTTTATGCACACTTCATCTTTGAATTTACAGTCCGCTATGTTCGATGTGTTGTCCATATATTTCCTCCCGTTAAATAAATTTTTTGGGCTTTCATAACCATATTATGTTTTTTTGTAAAAAAGGTTAAAAAAACTTGAAGTTTACAAATTGATATGATATAATATATCAGAACTGTATCGAATACGATGCAGTCGCATAAGCAGCCCCGCGGACACGCGGGAGACAAATTTTTGCCGTAATCGCGGCAGAACGGAGTTATGTATATGAAATTCAAAAGAGCTATTTCATTAGTGCTTATTGTTATTCTTGCTTTTTCGCTTGTGTCTTGCAAGTCGGGTGCCGGCGCAGCCAAAAAAGTCGTTGAAAATTTTATGACCGCGCTTACTACATATGATATGGACGCTATGCGCGACTGCATAGAGGACTTTCCCGATAACAGCGGCACACCGTATAAGCACGATATTTACACCGAGGATTATTATAAAGACCTTTATGAGGCGGCAAACTCCAAGCTTTCATACACCATCAAATCCGCAAAAGCGGGTTCTGTCACGCTGGACGTCATCATGCCCGATGTTTACGGTCTGTATCAAAAGACGTTTATGTCGGTTCTTTCTCAGACGTTTTCAAGCGATGAGGCAATGAAATGGGTTGAAGATCCCGAAAACGACCCTCAGCTTCTCGTTATCGCTCTTATGATAGACGAAATAGAGAAAAACGGGATTGACACGGTTGACGAGGAGATAACCCTTACAGTCGGCAAGATAAACGGCGAGTACAGGATTATGTCAAACGATCAGTTAAAGCTTCTTATGACAAGCAAGCTTTCGCAGTCGCAGTCAACAGACTCTCCGCTGGTTACCGAAAACGGCGACGGCGGTGACGTTGTTGATGAATAAGTGATTTATAAAACAGAACCGAGGGATTTCCTTCGGTTCTGTTTTTATTTTTGCTGTTGTCATATTATATTAAATCATCCGTTTTTGTCAATAATACAAACGGGTGATTTTTATGTGGATAAAAAGAAGCGGCGTTGTTTATATATTGTTTCTCGCGCTGTTTTTAACGGTCCTTTTTCGTGTTTATTACGTCTCGTTCGGGCAAATAAGCGACACGACGCGCGCCGTTGCGGGCAGCAGAAGTGTAAAGCTCGAGCTTTACGGCTCAAAAGGCATTATATACGACAGAAATCTCTGCGCACTTGCGGGAAACCAATTTGCTTACTATCTTGTAATAAATCCGCGCGGCTTTGACAGACAGAATATAGAATACGTTTCCTCTCTTACGGATACAGACAAGGATTTAATTGTTTCAAAACTCGAAAAAGAGGGGGTATTTGTACTTAAAAGCTACTATGAGCCAAAGGAAATGCCAGGCGTTTATGTGTACGAGGGGACAACGCGTTATTCAAATGAGCCTACGGCGGTTCACACAATAGGATATCTTGATAATGAGCAGAAAAAGGGCATATCGGGTGTTGAAAAGGCGTTTGACAGCGAGCTTTCCAAGTTCTGCTCATCGACCTATATACGCTACTCCGCAAACGCTGTTCAGGGTGTTATCGCAGGGCTTGGAATAGAGGCGAGCCGCGACAGGGAAGACTCAACCGACGGAATTGTGCTGACCCTTGACAGGAGATTGTCAGCCGCTGTCGAGCAGAGCATGAAAGAACATATGGAACGCGGAGCCGCCGTTGTTTTAGACTGCGACAGCGGCGAAATTCTCTCTATGTCGTCCATGCCCGATTTTGATGCGGAAAACATATCTGAATATATAAATTCGGACGGCGGGGAGCTTATAAACAGAGCGATGTCAAACGGTACTGTCGGCTCTGTTTTCAAGATGGTAATCGCCGCCTGCGCGCTTGAAAACGGGATTGACGGCTTTGAGTATGACTGTACGGGCGGCATAGCCGTGGGTGACAGGGTTTTCACTTGCCAAAACAGACAAAAGCATGGGCATATGACGCTTGACAGCGCGTTTGCGATGTCCTGCAATTCCTATTATATCGCGCTCGGTCAGCTGCTCGGCTATGAAAAAATACTGCAGACAGCGCAGCTTTTCGGCGTTGACAGCAGCATAGAGATACTGCGGGGAATGGCGTCGTCGTCGGGAAACATACCCGAAAACAGCGGCGCGCTCGCGCTTGCCAATCTCAGCATAGGGCAGGGCAGTCTTATGATATCCCCGCTTGAAATAGCTCGTATTACCGGCGTTATGTGTAACGGCGGGTATTTGCTAAGTCCAAGACTTTACGGCGGAACGTATATCGGAGGGAGATTTTCAAATGAGAGCGAGTATAGCTACAAAACAAAAATAATAAGCGACGATACCGCCGCGCGTCTGAAGCAAATGTGCATAGGCTGTGTGCAAAGCGGAACGGGCGCCTCGGCAAATCCCGACACAGGCGGCGCGGGCGGTAAAACGGCAAGCGCTCAGACAGGCAGATTGGACGAGAACGGGAAAGAAATTCTGAACACCTATTTTACCGGCTTTTTTCCTGCCGAAAATCCAAAATATGTGATAACGGTATATGCGGAAAACGGTCAGTCAGGCTCTAAAACGTGCGCGCCGGTGTTCAAAGAAATATGTGATTTTATTGCCGCAAATTATTGACATAAATTTTTTATGTGTTATAATTTTTACAATATCTTTTGCAAGGCAATGACGAAAAAAACCGCGTGAAATCGGTTGAAAGCGAGAGAGGGACGGTGAGAGCCTCTCGGGTCGAACACGCGGGTCGCCGTTTTCCGAGCCGAGCCGCATAGGCTGCGTTACAGCCAAAAGAGCAGGCACATTGTGCAATCGGGGTGGTACCGCGGAATTTGTTCCGTCCCCGTTGTTTCAATGTGCTTTTTTAGGAGGAAGTATGAAATACATAGGTCTTAACGAGCTCAGAGAGATGTTTCTGTCGTTTTTTGAAAGCAAGTCGCACTATCGTCTTGACAGCTTTCCGCTGCTGCCGATAAACGACGACAGCCTGCTTTTGATAAATTCCGGAATGGCGCCGATGAAAAAATATTTTCTCGGCAAGGAAACGCCGCCGTCGAAGCGGGTCACGACATGCCAGAAGTGTATACGCACGCCCGATATTGAAAACGTCGGTAAAACCTCCCGCCACGGCACCTTTTTTGAAATGCTCGGCAACTTTTCGTTTGGCGATTATTTCAAGCACGAGGCGACTGCATGGGCGTGGGAGTTTATAACAAAAGTCCTTGAAATTCCTGTTGATAAGCTTTACGTATCGGTGTTTGAGGACGACGACGAAGCGGTTGAAATTTGGACAAAAGAGGTGGGAGTTCCCGCCGACAGGATAGTAAGACTCGGCAGAGAGGATAATTTCTGGGAAATCGGCAGCGGTCCGTGCGGACCATGCAGCGAGATTTATTTTGACCGCGGCGAGAAATACGGCTGCGGCAAACCTGATTGCGCTCCCGGCTGCGACTGTGACAGATACGTCGAGTTCTGGAACCTTGTTTTTTCACAGTACGACAGCGACGGCGAGGGTCATTACACCCCGATGGAGCACCCCAACATCGACACCGGAATGGGTCTTGAACGGCTCGCCTGCATCATGCAGGGCGTTGACAATCTGTTTGAAGTCGACACTGTGCGCAACATTCTCGAACACGCATCGAAAATAGCGGGCGTGACATACAAACAGGACGAAAAAACAGACGTGTCCATCCGCGTTATAACCGACCATATCAGGAGCGTCACATTTATGCTGTGCGACGGCATCAAGCCGTCAAACGAGGGTCGCGGCTATGTTCTCAAGCGTCTGCTTCGCCGCGCCGCCCGTCA
Organism: uncultured Clostridia bacterium; assembly: GCA_947627315.1. Classification (GTDB taxonomy): domain Bacteria; phylum Bacillota; class Clostridia; order Oscillospirales; family QAKW01; genus RGIG9041. The sequence continues at coordinate 6,755 of CANQVN010000003.1, forward strand.
CGGCAGACTGCTCGGCATAAACAGCCCGTTTCTCTATGAGCTGTGTAAGACTGTCATAAACGAAAACAAAACGGCATACCCCGAGCTTGTAGGCAAAAAAGACTACATTACAAAAAGCATCAAAAACGAGGAGGAAGTATTCCTCAAAACGATTGATAAAGGCATGGAGATGCTCTCGTCCTTTATGGACAAGGCGGAAAAACCCGTCGTTCCCGGGGACGTTGCGTTTAAGCTTTACGACACCTACGGCTTTCCTGTCGACCTTACCGCCGACATCGCCGCCGAGCGCGGTATGACGGTTGACGAGGACGGATTTAACGAGCTTATGACAAAGCAGAAAGAGCGCGCAAGACTCGCCCGTCAGAGCAGCGACATAATCGGCTGGAAAGACGAGGTATTGGACTATCTTAAAACCAAAAACTCCGAGTTTGTGGGCTATACCGAGACAAGCTGCGACTCCAAGGTTGTCGCGCTTGTCGTAAACGGTGAGATTGTTGACAGTGCCAAAGGCGGAGACGAGGTCATAATCGTGCTTGACAAAACTCCGTTTTATGCCGAAAGCGGCGGGCAGGTCGCCGACAGAGGCAGGCTTGTCTTTGATACGGCGCAGGTATCGGTAAACGACTGTAAAAAAGACTCGCTTGCGCATTTCCTGCACAGCTGCGTCGTGGAATCGGGCAGTATAAAAACAGGCGATTGCTGCCGCGCCGAGATAGACGTTGAAAGACGCACCGCCATCAAGCGCAACCACACAAGCGCACACCTGCTTCAGGCGGCGCTCCGACAGGTCTTGGGCGAGCATGTCCATCAGGCGGGGTCGTATGTTGACGACAGGAGAATGAGATTTGACTTCACTCATTTTTCAGCCGTCACACCGGTAGAGCTTGAAAAAGTAGAAAAAATAGTAAACGAACAGATTCTTGCCGATATCAAGGTCGAAAATTACGAGACGGACTTTGACAAGGCAAAAGGTGCTATGGCGCTGTTCGGTGAAAAATACGGCAAAAGAGTTCGCGTTTGCAGGGTAGGGGACTTCTCTTTCGAGCTATGCGGCGGCACGCACATAGAAAACACCGGGAAAATCGCATTGTTTAAGATAATTTCCGAAGGCTCGGTGTCGTCCGGCGTGCGCAGAATTGAAGCGGTGACCGGAAGCGGCGTTTTAGAGCTTATAAACGATAACGACAGGCTTTTAAAACAGTCCGCCGAGGCGTTAAAGCTCAACAGCGTTTCGGATTTGCCGGCAAAATGCCGTGCGATTACAGCCGAGCTTAAAAAGCTTCGCGCCGAGCTTGCCGCGGCAAATGAAAAAGCCGCGTTTTCAAAGTGCGCATCGCTTTTTGAAAATGCAGTTGAAACAAAAGGCATCAAGATTGCCGTCGGCATTCTTAAAGATACCGACGCCAAAACAGCGCGTGCTTTATGCGACGATATGCGCGCAAAGCAAAGCGACTTTGTCGCGGCTGTCGCCGCTCTGGACGGCGATAAAGCCACGCTCCACGTCGTATGCTCGGACAGCGCCGTCAAAAGGGGCGCGCACGCGGGGAAAATCGTCGGTGAAATTGCGGCGCTTACCGGCGGCAAAGGCGGCGGCAGACCCGAAAACGCAACGGCAGGCGTAGGCAATCTTGCCGATATTGAAAAAGCTATGTCTGCGGCGGCGGAAATTATCGCAAGATATATAGATTAGGAGGTTTTTATATGAACGACTGTATTTTCTGTAAAATCGCGGCGGGGGAGATACCCTCGCAAAAGGTGTACGAAGATGAAACGGTATTCGCATTCAGAGATATCAACCCGATGGCTGCCGTTCACATTCTCGTAATTCCAAAAGAGCATATCGCAAATGTTCTTGATATAAACGAAAGCAACAGCGCTGTTATCTCGCATATATTCGAGGTGATATCAAAGATTGCGAAGGACGAAAAGCTCGAAAAGGGCTTCAGAGTTGTTTCAAACTGCAACGAGTACGCGGGGCAGAGCGTTTTTCACCTGCATTTTCACATCCTCGGCGGCGAGCAGCTGTCATTAAAAATGTGCTGAGCATATAAAAAGCGGCGGTCATTCCTGATCGCCGCAAACATATTTTTCAGCCCATTCATATATTAAATCATGGTGGACATTCAGATTTCCGCTGCCGGTACCGATTATAACGCCGCTGCGGTTTCCGCCATGGTAGTCGCTCCCGCCGCACATGTAAAGCCCCCGGTCTTTGCATAGCGAGACAATGTCCTTTGTCTGCTGCTCGGTATATCTTGTATAAAAGCATTCAAATCCGTCCGGCTTGCATTGCTCGATAAGCTTATCAACGTTTTGGTAGACGTTTTCGTGATAGACAAAAATATGCGCGACAAACGCAAGCCCGCCGCAGTCGTGAACGGCTTTGACAAGCGTCTCGGGCGCCGGCATCGTCTTTGATATTTCAACGTGCAGCGGGCTGTCAATGTTGTTTATTTCCCGCCTGAAAAATTTTTCGAGACTTTCAACGCTTTCCCGGCTGTATAAAAATTTTCTGTTATATTCGCTTCCGGCTACGTCTTCTAATAAATTTTTAAGATGATACCATTTCTTTTTGGGATACTGCTCGATATCTCTCATATGCAGCCCCATCGAGCGATATTTTTCGTGTATCATCATAAACCGCTGCTCGAGCGTTATTCTTTTGGAATAAAGCTCTTTGATATACCGGCGCATTTTGTCTGTATCAAAGCCGTATCCGAGTATTTCAAACGTGCCTTTAAGAAAATGCGAGGTAAGCTCGACGCCGGTAATGATTTTGCCCGAAAAAAGGTCTCTGTTTTGCATAATTTCGCCGTATGCTTCAACAGAATTGTGGTCGCTTACGGATATAAGCTCCGCGCCAAGCTCCTCCGCCTTTTTCAAAATCGCGGCAGGGGAGTCGGTTCCGTCGCTGCAGGTCGTATGAATATGTAAATCAATCATTTTATTTCTGCTTTCAAGTCTGATTTTCTTACTCCATATCTTACAACATTTTTCATTCAATTTCAACATTGGCAAAGAAATTTTTTAAAAGTATTGACATACAATATCAACTGTGATATCATTTTTCTATCAAAAAAGAATAAACCGATGATTAAGAGTAGTAGCTGTTGCAAAGCTTACAGAGAGCCGTCGACGGTGGAAGCATGGCAGTTTGAACAGCAGCGAATGGACTTATGAGGGCGACCGAAAGCTTATGCAAGTAGCAGTCGACGGCGGCGCACCCGTTACAGTGCGGCTCATATAAAAGTATGAGGCAGAGTGGGTGATTTTTCATCAATTTGGGTGGCACCGCAGGACTTTACAGTCTTGTCCCTATGTAAAGGGACAAGACTGTTTTTTGTTTTTCCGCGCCGAAAACGGCGCTGAAATAATTTTATCAAAAGGAGATTACAACAGTGAAAAGGTTAGTTTCGGTATTACTTGCGATTGTTATGGTATTCGCGTTGTTTGGCTGCGCCGAAAGCGGCGGGCAGGGCGACAAAAAGACAATCGGAATCATTCAGTTCGGCTCTCACGCCTCGCTTAACAACTGCCACGACGGCATTGTCGCCGGTCTTGAAGAAAACGGCATAAACCTTGACGATTATACCGTTGAGTATGTCAACAGCAACTTCGACCCGAACGTGTCGCAAACGCAGGCTAACAACCTTGTCAATAAAAACGCCTCGATAATCATCGCGATAGCGACGCCCTCCGCCATTGCCGCGGCAAACGCCGCCGCGGACAGCGACATTCCGGTCGTATACTGCGCTGTGACCGATCCTGCGACGATGGAAAATTATTCAAACGTCACAGGCTCGTCCGATATACCGGATTTTTCAAAACAGCTTGAGGTCGTGACGGGGCTTATGGGTAAAAATGACGTCAAAATCGGCGTTATGTACTCGACAGAGGAGTCCAGCTCGCCCTTTATGCTCGAAAGCCTGAAGGAAGCCGCAAAGGCTTATGACGGCATGGAGATACTTGACAGCGCGGTTGCCGATATATCGACAATTGACGCCAAGACAAACGAGCTTATCGACCGCGGCGCGGAGTGCTTTGTAAATCTGCTTGACAATACAATTGTCGGCAAGCTTGAAACAAACATTCTGCCCATAACAAACGAAAAGAAAATACCTGTTTTCGGCTCTGAAATCGAGCAGGTCAAGCTGGGCTGCGTCGCAAGCGCATCTATTGAATATATCGACGTTGGCAAGGCGGCGGGCAAAGCTGCCGCTGAAATCCTCGGCGGAAAATCCGCGGCGGACATTCCGGCGGCGCGGATAACCGAGCCTAAATACTACTACAACAGCAAAGCGTGTGAGACGCTCGGGCTTACCGTTCCGACCGACCTGCCGCTTACCGACACCGCTGAGTAATTAAGCATATGCTGTTTTACGCAACAACACTTGACGGGCTGCAAATGGGGCTGTGCTTTGCTGTCCTTGCGCTCGGGGTTTATATTTCATATTCGATTCTTGACTTTCCCGACCTGTCTGTCGACGGTACATTTCCGCTTGGCGGCGTGGTATGCACAATACTTATGCTGAAAGCGGGAGTGCCCGCGATACTCGCAACGGCGCTCAGCTTTTTCGCCGGGTTTATGGCGGGCGTTGTCACAGGCGTTTTGCACGTGAAGCTAAAGGTGTCCAACCTGCTATCCGGGATAATCGTTATGACGGCGCTTTTGTCCGTCACGCTTGCTCTTACAAAGCTGCTCACCCGCAACGGACAGACGACGTCGATTTTTTCCTATCGAAGCGAGTCGCTTGACGGGCTGTTCGGAGGAAAGCTTTTCTCATCGCACGGCAGCGGAGTTAAAGACTATATCGTGCTGGGCGTTTTACTCGTCATAGTGATAGCCATAAAGCTGCTTATAGATCTGTTTTTGAAAACAAAGCTCGGCTATATGCTCAAAGCGACAGGCGATAACGAAAGGCTTGTCGTGTCTCTCGGTAAAGACCCCGGTATGTATAAAATACTCGGTCTTGCCGTGGCAAACGGCTTTTCGGCGGTTTCCGGCGCGCTGTATTCGCACCTTTTCATGCAGTACGACAACACCAGCGGCAGCGGAAAGGTTGTTTTGGCTCTCGCGTCGGTTATTATCGGCATAACCGTATTTTCACGCATTCGCTTCATCAAGGACACAACGGCTGTCATATTCGGCGCGGCGGTATATTCGCTTTGCCTTAACTATCTTGTTCTTGTCGACACAAACGGCATATATCTCAAGCTTCTCAACGCCGTGCTGTTCACGCTCATTCTTGTTTTCAACGACAGAATGAACGCCGTCATTTCTGGCAAAACCAAAATGAAAAGGAGAGTGCGGCGATGATTGAGCTTAAAAACATCTATAAAGTTTTCAACGCCGGCACGGTCAACGAAATGCGGCTTTTTAACGGATTTTCATTTGACGTTAAGGCGGGCGAGTTTGTGTCTATTGTCGGCTCAAACGGATCGGGGAAAACGACGCTGCTTAACATAATAAGCGGCAGTATACCGATAAACGGAGGCTCGGTTTATCTTAATGGAATGGATATCACGGAAATGTCAGAGCATATCCGTGCAAGAAAAATCGGCAGGGTGTTTCAGGACCCGTCTGTCGGCACAGTGCCGAGCATGACAATACTTGAGAACCTGTCGCTTGCGGAAAACAAAGGAAAGCCGTACTCGTTAGGGCTTGCCGTCAATCGCCGCAAATGCGAGATGTTCCGCGAAACGGTGTTAAAGCTCGGTCTCGGGCTTGAAGATAAAATGGATATACCCGTCGGTCTTCTTTCCGGCGGACAGCGGCAGGCGCTTTCGATGATAATGAGTACTATGACGCCGATTGACGTTTTGCTGCTTGACGAGCACACCGCGGCTCTTGACCCGCGCACGGCGGAAACGATAATGCAGCTTACAGACGAGATAGTAAAGAAAAACAGGCTGACGGTCGTAATGGTAACGCACAACCTGCGCTACGCCGTGGAATATGGCAACAGGCTTATAATGATGGATAAAGGTCAAATCGTACTCCATAAAAACGCCGAAGAAAAAAAGGAAACGTCAGTCGACGATATCCTGCATATCTTTAACGACATAAGTATCGAATGCGGAAATTAAATAATAAAACAGCAGACAGCTCGAAAGACGATATCGTCTTTCGAGCTGTCTTTTTGCCGTGCAGTACTTAAAACCTTGCAGCGTTAGTTGTTGTAATCGCTGTCTTTCTTGTCGCAGCTCTGATTGTTCTTCTGGTTGCTGCTCTGGTTATTTTTCTGGTTGCTGCTCTGATTGTTCTTCTGATTGCTGTTCTGGTTGTTCTGGTTGTTCATTTTGTCTCTCCGGTTACTGAAATTCGGCAGCGGTATGTCGTAAATGTCGCTGTAGGAATGAACCTCGCTCTGGTCATCGGGAGCGGTGGGTATAAGTCCGGTACATTCAGACATCGACGCTGCATGAAAGCTGTTGTCATACAGCTTCCTGTTGTTGTTGCGGTCGTAAGGCAAATTTGTTTTCATAACAATCTCCCTTTCATGAAGAACTGCGTGTCCTTCACGATATTAGAATTTCCTGAAAAAAGAGCTGTATGCCATGTAATTTTTAACAGTAAAACGAAATTCCAAAACAAATTTGACATAATAATTTTTATTTACTAAAATAATAGTACAGACTATTACAAGGCAGGTGAAAGCAGTGGACGCTGCAGGCGACACGGTACCCGAACATCGTTGCAAAAACGGCAGCTTTGCTGTTTTTGCCGTTTAACTGCGGGTACCTCTTAAAAATTTAAGAGGAGGCACACAGTATGGAATACATTACGCTTGAAAAGACTGTTACACAGCTCGCGCAAGAGAAAAAATACAAAATTCTGCGCGATATCATGAACGCCGCAAGCGCATTTGATTTGGCGGACGTGTTTGACACGCTGCCCGCCGACAAGCGCCCTGTGTTGTTCAGGCTTATGAAAAAGGAGCTTGCGGCACAGGTATTTGTTGAGCTTCAGGACGATATCAAGGAACAGCTTATCCGAAGTTTCTCGGACAAAGAGCTTGCCGACGTATTAAATGAGCTTTACGTCGACGATGCGGCGGACCTTGTGGAAGAAATGCCGGCTAACGTCGTCAAACGTATTTTGCTGCACGCATCGCCCGATATGCGCAAAATGATAAATGAGATTTTGCGGTATCCCGAGGACAGCGCGGGCAGAATAATGAATACCGAGTACATCTCACTTCGCGCCACAATGACTGCGGAACACGCAGTGACATATATACGGCAAACCGGCTTTGACAAAGAGACCGTAAATACCCTCTACGTCATTGATAAAAGCCGGAAGCTTATCGGCGTTGTCTCCATCCGCGCGCTGCTTTTTTCTGACGGCGGCGAGCTTATCGAAAACATAATGGATACCAACGCCATACAGTCTGTAACTACCGTAGACGACAGAGAAGTCGCCGCGCTGCTGTTTGAGCGTTACGATTTAACAGAGCTTGCTGTCACCGACACCGAAGGAAGGCTTGTCGGTATTGTAACCGTTGACGACGCAATTGACGTAATGCAGAGCGAGGCAACGGAGGACATCGAAAAAATGGCGGCGATAACGCCCTCCGACAAACCATACCTTAAAACCTCGGTTTTTGAGACTTTTTCAAAGCGGATACCGTGGCTTCTGCTTCTTATGGTGTCCGCAACATTTACGGGTATGATTATTTCGTCGTTTGAAGGCGCCCTGGCAGCCCTGCCGGCGCTTACAGCGTTTATTCCAATGCTTATGGACACCGGAGGAAATTCAGGCAGTCAGGCGTCTGTCACGGTCATCCGCGGCATTTCGCTGAATGAAATAGCTTTCAGCGACACATTTAAGGTGATTTTTAAAGAATTTCGTGTGTCGCTGCTCTGCGGTCTGCTGCTTTCCGCCGCGTCGTTTGCAAAAATATGTCTTGTCGACAGGCTTATAATGGGAAACAACGTGAGCATTTCGGTGGCGTTTGTCGTCAGTCTCACTCTGCTTACAACCGTTGTTGCGGCAAAGCTTGTAGGCAGCTTTCTGCCGCTTGCCGCAAAGAAGGTAGGGTTTGACCCCGCGGTTATGGCAAGCCCGTTTATAACGACTATTGTCGATGCGGTTTCACTGCTGAATTATTTCTTTTTTGCTTCAATACTGTTAAGCATATAACAGCCTTACCTCAAAAGGCTCTGCCGGTATTATTCCGACAGAGCCTTTTATATGTTTTATAAATTTATATATTGATATATTAAAGTATAAATGGTATAATATTTAATTATATGTTAACGTGGAGTTTTTATGTCATATACCGAATGGAATATAAAAAAACAGAGCGAGAGCAGCATAAGGGCGCTGTCTTCCGCTGTCGGCTGCGGGCAAACCGCCGCATATCTTTTACTTAACAGAAAAATTTCCGACCCTGACGCGGCGCGCCGCTTTTTAAATCCCGACAGCGAGCGCCTGCACGCCCCGTTTTTGATGCCGGATATGAAAGCCGCGGCAAATAGAATTATTAAAGCCGTGAATGACGGTGAGAAAATATGTATTTACGGCGATTATGACGTTGACGGCATCACCTCTGTAAGCGTATTATATCTATACCTGAAGCATTTCACGGACAATGTGACCTATTTTATACCCGACAGGTTTTCGCACGGCTACGGCGTAAACGAGGACGCTGTAAACGAAATTGCGAAAGATGGATGCAAGCTTATCGTCACGGTTGACACGGGCATAACGGCGTTAGGCGAGGTCAAGGCGGCGGTAAGGCTTGGAATAGACTTTGTTGTGACAGACCATCACGAGTGTCAAAATGAGCTTCCGCCCGCCACCGCTGTAGTTAACCCGAAACGTACCGACAGCACATATCCTTTCAAGTCGCTTGCGGGCGTAGGCGTGGTATACAAGCTCATAACGGCGCTTGACAGTCTGCTCGGCGTCGATTTAAAAGATGAAAATATCGACCTTGTCGCGATAGGCACCATCGCAGATATTATGTCGCTTACGGACGAGAACAGAAAAATTGTCTTTACAGGGCTTGAAAAAATGGCAAAGAGTCCTAATATGGGTCTTAAAAAGCTTATTGATTTATGTTCAAACGGACAGATAAACTCAGCGTCGGTAGGCTTTACGATAGCTCCGCGAATAAATGCCGCGGGACGGATGGCAAGCGCGCATTCGGCTGTTATGCTGTTTATCTCAAGTTCGGAAAGCGAGGCTGAGGAAATAGCCAAATATCTCTGTGATCTCAACAGTGAGCGGCAAAGGATAGAGGCAAGCATATATGAGCAGGCAATAGACATAATTGAAACGCACGACCTTGACAGGCGGTGCAGCGTACTTGTACTGTGGAAAGAGGGCTGGCACAACGGAGTTATCGGCATCGTAGCGTCTAAGCTTAAAGAAAAATACCATAAGCCCGTGGTTCTGTTTTCGGTCGAAGAGCGCGCGAAAGGCTCGGCGCGCAGCCTTGAGTCGTTCAATATTTTCGATGCGTTTGACAGTATGAAGGACACCTTAATCCGATACGGCGGGCATAAATATGCCGCGGGCGTGCTTGTCGAAAATTACAGGCTTTACGAGCTGCGTGACAGACTCTGCGCCAGATTTGACGGCATGGCGGATAAGATGCACGCGCCCTATATCGACGTTGAATGCGTTATAACCGAAAAACAGCTTAATATCAAAACCGTGTCGGAAATATCAAGACTCCAGCCGTTTGGCAAGGATAACGACGTGCCTCTTTTCTGCATTCGCGGCGCAAAGATAGCCTTTGCCGCGCCGACTGTCAACAACAGGCATTTAAGGCTGAAGCTTGACATAAACGGTAAAAGCGTGACCTGCTTTTATTTCGGGGTCAGCGAAAACGAGTTTGATTACCGTGAGGGTGATATTGTCGATATAGTCTGCGAGATGTGCGAAAACGAGTATAAAAACACCAAAAGCGTCCAGCTCATCGTCCGCGATATGCGTCTTCCGCGGCGGCAGCTTGAAGCAAACAAAAACAGGCGGATTTTCTGCGACAGGTCAAACGACATTATACCGTCGATGCTCCCGTCGCGCGACGATATCGGCAAGGTGTATAAATACATATCACACAGCGTCTCCTTAGGCAAAACAAACTTTAACCTTGATAATATAAAGAGTATAATTTGCAAAAAAAACGCCGTGAATATGAACTACGAGCAAATTTATTTTTCTGTAAAAATTCTTCTTGAGCTTGAAATAGTTTCGGGTTTTATAGACGATGAGACACTCATAGTGACAGACGTGCCTTGCGGCTTAAAAGTGTCTCTTTACGACTCAAAACTGCTTATGAGCGCATATGAAAAGGCCGGTGTAGAATTTGGAAATTGAAGAAAAAGCATTTGCAGAGCTTACAAAGCTGCTTGATACTTCCGATAAATTTTATAACAGAGAACTGATTACAAAAGCGTATGAGTTTGCCCGCAGCCAGCACGCGGGTCAATTCAGGCAGTCGGGCGAACCGTATGTCTGTCATCCGATAGAGGTCGCCAAAATCATAGCATCCCTCGGCTTTGACAGCGACAGCATCGTAGCCTCTCTTTTACACGACGTTGTAGAGGATACCGACGTCACGCTTTCAAGCCTTAAAGCAAGCTTTGGCGATGAGGTCGCGTCTCTTGTCGACGGGGTTACAAAGCTTGGCAAAATCGCCTACTCCTCGAAAGAGGAGCAACAGATGGAATATATGCGGAAAATGTTCTTTGCCATGGCAAACGACATTCGTGTTATTGTCATAAAGCTTGCCGACAGGCTTCATAATATGCGCACGCTGGACGCCTGCGACAAGGACAAACAGCTGCGTATATCGCTTGAAACGCTTGAAATTTTCGCACCGCTCTCTCACCGTCTCGGTATGCGTCAGATGAAGGTCGAGCTTGAGGATACGTCTCTCAAATATCTTGACCCTGTCGGCTACGATATGATAAAAACATATCTTGAAAACACTACCGACGACAAAAACAGATTTATAAACAGCATATGCGAGCAGATTAAAAAAAGGCTCGATGAATATTCGCTTAATTTCAAGCTCGAACACAGAATAAAGCATATTTTCAGTATATATAAAAAGGTTTTCACACAAAACAAGTCGTTTGAGGAGCTTTACGATATCTATGCCTTTAGAATAATATGTGACAGCGTCAACGACTGCTATTATATCTTAGGGCTTGTCCACGACCTGTTTAACCCCATCCCGGGCAGGTTCAAGGACTATATTTCAACGCCAAAGCCCAATATGTATCAGTCTCTCCACACGACTGTTATCGGTAAGGACGGTATTCCGTTTGAGATACAGATACGGACGTGGGATATGCACCGGACAGCGGAATTTGGCATAGCGGCGCACTGGAAATATAAAGACAACGTATCAAAGAGCAACGTCGAGTTTGACTCAAAGCTCACCTGGGTCAGAAATATTCTCGAAACACAGGAGGATATATCGGGTACAGAGGATTTACTAAAGTCGCTTAAAGTCGATTTGTTCAGCGACGAGGTGTTTGTTTTCACGCCGAAGGGCGACGTTATAAATCTGCCTGCCGACTCTATTGTCATAGATTTTGCATATGCAATTCACAGCGCCGTCGGAAACAGAATGATAGGCGCCAAGGTAAACGGAAAAATCGTCAACCTTGACTATACGTTGTCAAACGGCGACATTGTGGAGATAATAACAACCTCTTCTCCCAATCACGGACCGTCCCGCAACTGGCTCAAAATGGTGCATACAAACGAGGCGCGAAGTAAAATACGCCAGTGGTTTAAAAAGGAACGCCGCGACGAAAACATCAGCGAGGGCGTGTCGGCGATTGAGTATGAGCTAAAAAGCCTCGGCGTGTCGCTGAGCGACCCTGTAACGGACGAGCAGCTTTTAAACATCAGCGAGAGCATGCATTTTTCCGATATCGACGATATGTACGCCGCTGTGGGTTACGGCGGTGCGTCGGCGCAGAAAATAGCTGTGAAAGTGCGCGATATGCTCGCCCGAATCAGGACGGCGGACGAGCCGAAAATCACGCCGCTTCGCAAAAAACGTATGAGTACCGGCGGCGTTTCGGTTGAAGGAATTGACAATTGCCTTATCAAATTTGCAAAGTGCTGCAATCCGCTGCCGGGGGATTTCATTGTCGGATTTATAACAAAGGGCTACGGCGTGTCGATACACAATATCAACTGTCCGAACGCCCGCCGAGGGCTTGAAACGGAGCCTGACAGATGGCTCAAAGCAAGCTGGGACTCCGGCAGTGAAAAGAAATATTTTACCGCCACTATTCTCGTCGAGGCGCGCAAGGCGGTGGGGCTTATGGCAAAAATCACGTCGGCTCTTGCAGATATGAAGGTGAGCGTAACCAACTTCAACGCGCACGATAACGGCGACGACACCGTCAGCGCAAGCATCACGATGGACGTTAAAAACGTCGATCATCTCAACTTTATCATAGCAAAGCTCAAAAAGAACAAGCTTGTAAACAACATCGAGCGTACAAGCACATAGAGGAGATTAAATGAGAGCTGTATGTCAGCGCGTCAATGACGCTGTTTTATACGAAAGCGGAAATGAAATTTCCGGAATAGGGCAGGGGCTTTTGGTCTACGTCGGATTCAGCGATTGCGATAACGAACAGACTGTCGAAAAGGCGCTTAAAAAGCTGTGTGGACTGCGTGTTTTTTCAGACGGGGAGGGGAAGCTCAATCTTTCTCTTGGCGATATCGGCGGTCAGATGCTTTTTGTCTCAAATTTCACACTGTATGGCGAATGTTCACGCGGCTATCGTCCCTCTTTCATCAAAAGCGCGAAATTTGAGCCTGCCAAAAGACTGTATGATTTCAGCCTCGATTATATCAGACGACGCGGGGTAGAGGTAAAGCCGTGCGTTTTCGGCGGAGATATGGAAATCAAATCGACCGCAAGCGGACCGGTAAACATAATTATTGACAGCGAGGAACTGTGATGTTAAAGATATATTCCCTTGTTTTTGGCGGCGCATACTGCAACTGCTATATTGTCTGCGACAGTGAAAGAAACGACGCGATTGTGATTGACCCCGGCGCAAATTTTCAAAAAATAGACGCAAAGCTTTGCGAGCACAGCTTAACGCCGAAGCATATTTTTCTCACACACGCGCATTATGACCATATCGGCGCGGTTGACGCGCTTTGTGACAAATACGGGTGCGATATTTTTGTTGGCAAGAACGATTTGCCGTTGCTTTCCAGCCCCGAGCTTAATTTTTCGGCGCACCACGACAGACAAATCACCGTAAAAAACGATAATATAACCGCCGTTTGCGACGAAAAAAAGACGCTGTGCGGGATTGATTTTTTATTTATCACAACTCCCGGGCATACAAACGGCTCTGTTTGTATAAAAGCGGAAAATACGCTTTTTACAGGCGACACTCTGTTTTACCGTTCTGTCGGAAACGATTTTCCGCCCTACGGCGACTTTGAAAAAGAGCTGAGCTCGATAAAAAACAAGCTGTATACGATAGAAAGCGACTGCGTCTGTCTGCCGGGTCACGGCATGAGTACGACGCTTGATGCCGAGCGCCGTGAAAACCCCTATGTCAGAATGAGCTGATATGGATATAAAGCTTTCCGGACATCAATTTTACTATGATATAACCTCCATTGCTATGCTGTTTTTTCATGGCGAAAAGGTAAATTACGTGCGTCGCGGCAGCACGCCGCTTCGAGCCGTATCCCGCCTTGCAGAAAAGGATGACAGGCTTATAAGCTTTACAAGCATACATTTCCGGGGAAATACGTTTACGTCCCAAAAAACGGCGCCGTATGACTGCGACAGAAAGAATCTTGTCAAGCAGACGTTTTACATCGCCGCGTCACGAGCGACGGGAATAAGTCCTCTCTGGGGGATTTTAACGGGAATACGCCCGCTGAGCGTCTATGCACGGCTTGCCTTAGCAGGGGATACCCCGCAGGACATTATGAAACGTGAATATTACGTCGCGCCCCAAAAGCTTGATATTTTATCTTCAATTTACGGCTTTCAGCAAGCTCATATTGAAAAGAGGGCAAATGACGTCAGCGTTTATGTTTCAATACCGTTTTGCCCCGGAAAATGCAGCTACTGCTCGTTTATAAGCGTATCGGCTGTAAACAACGGAGGTCTGCTCGAAAGCTATCTTGAAAAGCTGTATCTGGAGATAAAGGCTAAAAGCGAGCTTGTAAAAGCTCTTGGTCTTAATGTGAAAACCCTGTATGTCGGCGGCGGTACTCCGGGAGTTTTGAGTGAAAATCAGCTCGAAAGCCTGCTGAAAATTCTTGTTGAATGCTTTGACACGACAGGGATTGAGGAAATCTGCTTTGAGCTTGGCAGACCTGACACCGTAACAGACGGCAAGCTTGCTGTTCTCAAAAGCCACGGCGTAAACAGGGTGTGCATAAACACCCAAACCACAAATGACAAAATCCTGTCAAACGTATTCAGAAATCACACTGCGGCACAGTATTTTTCGGCTGTGGAAAAGGCGAAAAAATACGGATTTGACAGCATAAATACAGACCTTATCGCGGGACTGACAGGAGAGGAGACAGCGTCGTTTTGCCGCTCGCTTAACGAGGTTATCGAAAGCGGCGCAGACAATATAACAGTTCACACGCTCGCTATAAAGCGAGCCGCCGCTTTAAGCGGCGACAGGGCAAACTATGTACCATACGACCCCAATATAAATAAAATGCTTGATTACGCTTATAATAAGCTTACGTCATACGGATTCAGCCCTTATTACATATACCGCCAGAAAAACTGTATCTCCAACGGGGAGAACATCGGTTACTGTAAAGGCGACAAGCTTTGCAGGTATAACGTCTATATGATGGAGGACATTCATTCGATAATCGCCTGCGGCGCGGGTGCGTCAAGCAAAATCATAGACGGCGGCAGGGTAGAGCGTGTTATAAATGTCAAGTATCCCACAGAGTATGTGAATGAATATGAAAAAGTCGTTAACAATACCGAAAAGCTGAGGTTGAAATGGACAGAATTGAAGCTGAAAAGAGAATAGCCGAGCTTGTGGAAACGCTGAACTTCCACAGTAAAAAATACTATGTCGATGACGACCCGCAAATAAGCGATTACGATTACGATATGATGATGCGCGAGCTTAAACGGCTTGAAGCGGACTATCCGGACCTTGTCTTCGACCATTCGCCGACGCAGAGAGTAGGGGGGACGCCGCTCGAACAGTTTGAACCCGTAACGCACAAAGTGCCGCTCAAAAGCCTTCAGGACGTGTTTTCCTATGCCGAGCTTGAGGAATTTGACGCCCGTGTGCGCAAGGCTGAAAGCGACCCTGAATATGTCGTGGAACTTAAAATCGACGGGCTTTCTGTCGCTTTGGAATATCGAAACGGGATATTTTACCGCGGCGCCACCCGCGGCGACGGGCTTGTCGGCGAGGACGTAACGGCAAACCTTAAAACCGTCCAGAGCATACCGCTGAAGCTGAGCAAGCCTGTAAGCATAACGGTTCGCGGCGAGGTGTTTATGCCTCGCAGCAGCTTTGACAGGCTCAACGCCGAGCGAAAAGCCGCGGGCGAGCAGCTGTTTGCCAATCCGCGCAATGCGGCGGCGGGCTCGTTGCGTCAGCTTGACAGTAAAATAACTTCAAAGCGCAGCCTCGATTTTTTTGCATTTAACATCCAGAGCTTCGACGGAAATATGCCGAAAACCCATTCCGAGTGTCTTGATTTTCTGCACACGCTTGGATTTAAGGTAATCCCGTTTCATAATAAATATAAAACACTCAGCTCCGCCTTTGCGGAAATAGAGCGTTTTGACAGTATACGCGCCGAGCTTGGCTTCGATATAGACGGCGCGGTTGTAAAGGTTAACGACTTGTCGGCTCGCGACCACCTTGGTGAAACGGTTAAATTCCCGCGCTGGGCGGCTGCCTACAAATACCCGCCTGAGCAAAAAGCAACAAAGCTCATTGATATTAAAGTCAACGTCGGAAGGACCGGCGTATTAACGCCAAACGCCGTTTTTGAGCCGGTCGTGCTGGCGGGAACGGTAGTTTCCCGCGCAACGCTGCATAACCGTAATTTTATAAAGGATATGGGCATAAAGCTGGGCGACACCGTCATCGTGCAAAAAGCGGGGGAGATAATACCCGAGGTTGTGCGAGTGGACGAGACAAAGCGGGACGGCAGCGAACGTGAATTTGAAATGCCGACCGTCTGTCCCGTATGCAATACCAAGGTGGTAGCTGATGAAAGCGGCGTTGCTTTGCGATGCCCGAACCCGTCCTGCGAAGCTAAAATTTTCAGAAAAATTGTTCATTTTGCCTCAAAGGACGCAATGGATATCGACGGACTCGGTCCCGCGATAGTTCAGCAGCTTATAGATGAAAAGCTTGTAAACGATGTGGCTGATATCTATCTTTTAACCGCCGGTGCGTTATCAAAGCTTGACGGGTTTGCGGATATTTCGGCGCAAAACCTTGTTCGTTCGATAGAAAATTCAAAAACAGCGGGGCTTGACAGGCTCATTTATGCGCTCGGCATACGCAACATAGGTCAAAAAGCGTCACGCCTGCTCGCAAAACGGTTTAAAAATATAGACGCGCTTATCGGCGCGTCGGTTGACGAGATTGTAGATATAGACGATTTCGGCGATATTTCTGCCGCCGCCGTGGTGGATTTCTTTGCAGAGCAGGGGAATATTGAACTTATAGACAGGCTTAAAGCGTGCGGAGTCGTTACAGATTACAGCGAAAAGCTGAGCGACAACCGTTTTGAGGGGCTGACATTTGTTTTAAGCGGCGGGCTTGACAGTATGTCCCGCGCAGAGGCAGGCGAGCTTATTGAAAGCTTTGGCGGCAGAACGTCTTCATCCGTGTCGTCAAAAACAAACTATCTGCTGCTTGGCGACAAGCCGGGCAGCAAGCTCAAAAAAGCACAGGAGCTTGGCGTTGAGATTATCGACGAGCAGAAGTTTTTGGAGATGACCCGATAGACCGCTTTGTCACAGTCGTCAATATATGGTCGCCGCAGTGCGTTGTTTCAACATCGTATCTGCGGCGGATTTCATTTTCCGATATGGCACATAGGTCGGTTATACCCGTGCCTTTCAGCTTGAAATACGCCTCTTTTACGGTCCACATGGTTATAAACGATACGTTTTTGTCGTCGGAATTCAAAATGCTTTCGACTTCCTCCGTGTGAGCCGTTTTTTTAATAAGGTTATCTTTTATATCACGCAGCATTTCGGCGTCGACGCCGACGCTTTTGTCGTTTATAGCTATATAAACGTAATCACCCGTGTGAGTTATGCTGAAAAAGCTGCAAAGATCGCAGTATGGCTTGCCGTTTTTGTCTCGTTCAATATCTATTTCATCCGCACTTTTGCCGTATTTTTCGGCAAGCAGCCGTTTTAAGCTTGAATATGCGACAATGCTCTGCCTGCTTCTTTTTTGCCAATCAGCAAGACTTACACTAAGCTCGCATAACCTGTCTGCATATTCACTTATCAGAAATTTGTATATCTCCATAAAAGCGACCTTTCCGCCACCGTTTGCTTTTATCCATTATAGAAAAAACATAATTCAAAATCAATGAAATTTCAAAAAAGACTTGATATTTTTTACAGTATCGGATAAACTTATAGAGTAGATATTCCTCCTTAGCTCAGTTGGTAGAGCATGCGGCTGTTAACCGCAGGGTCGTTGGTTCGAGTCCAACAGGGGGAGCCAAAATCGGCAAGACTTTTGTCTTGCCGATTTTACTTTTTAAAAAATCTTGACATTATAACTCTAATGTGTTAGACTGTGTGTACTCTACAACATTAGAGGAGGATTTTATGGACACGCCGAAGATATTTGAAAGCGAATACCGTTTTTGCCTTATATTGTGGGAAAATGAGCCTGTAAAAAGCAGCAGGCTTGTGGAGCTTTGCAGCAAAAAGCTTGGCTGGAAGCCGACAACCACATATACGGTTATCAAGCGCCTGTCACAGCGGGGAGTGCTGAAAAACGAAAACACTGTCGTCACTTCTCTTGTGAGCAAAGAACAGGTTCAAACTGCCGAGCTTGATAATATGCTTGAAAAAACATTTGAAGGCTCTCTGCCTGCGTTTATAGCCGCTTTTGCAAAGCGGCGCGGACTTTCTGCCGACGAGATTGACGCGGTGCAGAAAATGATTGACCGACACAGAGAAGGGGAGTCAAAATGAGCGGATTATTTCTTAAAGCCGTTAATATTAGCATTTCAGCCGGATGGATTGTTGCCGCCGTATCGGTACTGAGGCTGCTGATGAAAAAAGCTCCGAAATGGACGATTGTTTTGCTGTGGGGCATTGTTGCAGTGCGTCTTATATGTCCGTTTAACATCGAAAGCAAAATCAGCCTTATACCGAGCGCGGAGACGATAAGCCCTGAAATTATGACGGATAAAACGCCGGAGATAAACACAGGGATATCGTTTTTAAACGACGCGGTAAATCCGTTTATAAGCGGCTCACTTTCTCCAGACCCGTCGGACAGTGCGAGTCCGCTGCAAATATGGATACCTGTTTTTTCCGTCGTATGGGCGGCGGGCATTGCCGCGATGCTGATATACGCAGCTGTAAGCTTTCTGCGAATAAAGCGAAAAGTTGCAACTGCGGTTTTACTTTGCGATAATATCTTTCAAAGCGAGAGCGTCGTATCGCCGTTTGTAATGGGGCTTATAAATCCAAAGATATTTTTACCGTTTGATATAAACGAGCAGAATATGGAATATGTCATCGCTCACGAAAGGGCGCACATCAGCCGTAAAGATTATTTGCTGAAGCCGCTCGGATTTTTGCTCCTTGCATATTATTGGTTCAACCCGCTCATCTGGCTCGGCTATGCGCTGTTTTGCCGCGACATTGAGCTTGCCTGTGATGAAAAGGTGATTAAGGAACTGGATAAAGCTCATCGAGCCGATTACTCTCAGGCGCTGCTGACCCTCAGCATAAATCACCGAGTGATAACGGCTTGTCCGCTTGCTTTCGGAGAAGTGGGAATAAAAAGCAGAGTGAAATCTGTGCTGAGCTATAAAAAGCCCGCATTTTGGGTTATCACTACTGCCGTTATCGCGGGCGCTGCCGCGGCAGTTTGCTTGCTGACAAGCCCTATCACGCGGCATACAAAAATCAGCAGTGAACTCAGCGTTTTTCTTGACGGACAGATTGCGGAACATCATCGCTCGTCTCAGACCGGCGATAACTTTATTGCCATTGATTACGAAATTTTAGATGTTAACAACTCATCTGATGAAACGACGGTATATATGTGGGTTCTATATAGTGAATACAGCCTTAAAAACGGCGATATATGCTTTGAGGAAGGCGCACATACGCCCACCGTTGTCACGGTAAAGCGCAGCGATACCATCGGTCATGCCGAAAAGCATTATGAGCTTGTCGAGTATTGGACGCCAAGAGACGGCACTTACTATGAGGGTGATATTAAAGCAAAATTCCCTTCACATTTGCGAAGCGATGCTTTTGACTCGCAAAAATATATTGATAAGCAGCAAGCATTTTGTGAACGCAGCGCGCGGGAATATTACGGTATTGCCGTATCGGACATAGGCGGCGCAGACAAACCGGGCTATCAAAAAACACAGCTTGTAAAATAACAGCAAACCCGCCTTTGTCAGGCGGGTTTGCTATATAAATTCACTCGTTTTTTTCCTTATGCTTTATTTTTGAGACGGGATTGGCATTTACCGCGATTTTAACCTGTTCGCTGTCAACGTGGGTATATATCTGGGTTGTTCCGAGATTTTCATGCCCTAGTATTTGCTGCAAAACCCTTATATCAACGTTACCGTATTTGTGCATAAGCGTCGCCGCGGTGTGACGCAGCTTATGCGTCGAGTAGTTTTTATCGCCAAGCCCCGCTTTTTTCAGACAATTTTCAACGACATTCTGCACAGCTCTGCGGGAAATTCTGTTGCCGTTGCGGCTGATAAACAGCGCGTTTCGCGCGTCGGAATGAAGTCCGTCTCTCGGGCGCTCTTTTTTTATGTAATCGTCCAGTGCGTCAAGACAGCTCCGGTTGAGGTAGAGACTGCGCTGCTTGTTTCCTTTACCGGTAATTGTCAGATATTCATTACCAAGATCCGACAGATTTATTGACACAAGCTCCGATAATCGCAAGCCGCAGTTAAGAAACAACACAAGCATAGCGTAATCTCTTTTACTGTTTTTTCCATCTGTGGCATTCAGCAGCTGTTCGCATTCCTCAAGCGAAAGATGCTTTGGCAGCGTGTAGGGGAGGGAATTGTTCTCCAGATTTTCAACCGGATTTTGCACGTCAAAGCTTGATTTGTTGCTGAGAAACTTAAAAAAGACGTGTATGCTGCAAATTTTACGATTGAGCGTTCGGTTATTGCAATTTTTAACCGATTTTAAGTAATACAGATACTCATATGTATCCTCAAGGGTAATTTGCTTTATAAAATCAATATCAGCCTTGGCGGCGTCGACCTCCGATATCTCGCAGGAGAGCTTGTTTTTCATTTTATAAAGAAATTTAAGATACCCGCGGATATCAAGATAGTATTCGTAAATGGTGTTTTTTGACTTTCCGTTAACAACGTCAAGGTAAAACAAAAAGTCTTTCACGGGTTTTGAAACGTCGTCGTAAGCCACAAAATTCACCGCCTTAATTTTATAATTATATTTTAACACCGTTTTATGAATTTTTCAATATTTCGTTGGCGGGGGAATTAAGACGTAAATATTTTTTATAAATTGCTTTCACCGATTTTGCAATATATCCAACTGCACAAAATGAATATTTTGTGCAGTTGGGGGGAGGAGGAACGATTGTGGTTTAAGGGTGTTTATATAGTTAAGTGGTATTTTGATAAAATAAAAGGACTGTTGTTACAGTCCTTTTATTTCTGTGACAGATAATTATATAGTTCTCTTACATTTTTATATATATATGTAGGATCGAAATCAAACTCCTTAACATCGTCCAATGTCGACTCTCCGCTAAGCATAAGCATCGTATCAATTCCCGCATTGTATCCGCTGCGTATATCGGTATACATTCTGTCTCCGAGAAGAATTGATTGGTCTTTTGTAAACTCGGTCTTTTCCACAGCAAGGTCTATCATTGTAGCTTCCGGTTTGCCGATAAACTTTGGGCGGCGCTTTGTGGCGTTATAAAGCATTTCGGACACCGAGCCGCAGTCAGGAACATAACCGTATTCCGTCGGACATACCCAGTCGGGATTAGTCGCTATATAGTCAACGTCTCTGCCAAGCAAAATGCATGCGTCTTCCAGCTTTTGGAATGTAAGCTCGGTATCAAATCCCATAACAAGACATGTTATGTCATCTTCAAGCTTATCCGTAATATTCAGTCCATACAAAGCAAGCTCTTCTTTGAGAGAGTTTGTACCGAACACATATATTTTATCGTCGGCATTATGCTTTTGAAGGTACAGACCCGTCGCCTGAGCAGACGTTGTAAAATCCGCCTTTGTCGCCTTTATGCCCATTTTGGTAAGCTTGTTTATGTACTTATCGACGCTTTTGGAGGAGTTGTTTGTCAAAAACATATATCTTCCGCCATTATCAACAACCCAGTTCAGAAAATCAAGTGTTCCGTCAAATATGCTGTCGCCGAGATAGATGGTGCCGTCCATATCCAACAAAAACAGTTTTTTATCGCGAAGTTCTACCATTTTGTCAATCCTTTTCACAATTATTTCCGTAATTTTCAAGCTGCAAGACATAGCCGCCCTGCTGTCTTTCAAATCTTAATGCCTTTGCCGCGCGTTCATATTTTTCATTAAGAAAAACCTTCTTTACAGTTTTTACGTCGCAGGCGAACAGCAGCGTTTTCAGCAGACCGTCTACAAGCGAAAAATCATGTGTGATGTCCGAGATGAAATCTATACAGAGTGTGTCGCCGCTTATGTGATAGCGGACAAATTCCAGTATATCATCGCCGTCAAAAACGGCGTAAAACATACCGTTTTTCTCTTGCAGACCAAAGTCGGCACAGATTTTTTCAATAACATTTGAGTCGGTTAGCTTAAGTATTTTTATCATTTAATTTCTTTCAAATTTCTCTTTCAGCCTGTCGATGGCTTTTTTCTCTATTCTTGAAACGTAGCTGCGGGAGATGCTCATCTTTTTGGCAACTTCCTTTTGCGTTATGCTCCTTGTGTTGAACAAGCCGTAACGCATCGTAATAATCATCTTTTCCCGCTCGGGCAGCTCGTTTATATATGAATACAGCTTTGCGGTGTTCATTTTAAGGTCGATACTGTCGGCAATATCGTCGTCCTGGCTTACAATATCCATAAAAGTCAGCGAGTTGCCGTCGTCATCGACGTCAATGGGGTCGTTAATGAAGGTCTCATTCTGCGTTTTGCGCTGGGAACGAAAATACATTAGTATCTCGTTTTCTATACAGCGCGCAGCATAAGTGGCAAGCTTGGTGCCTTTGGCAGACTTAAATGAAGTTACGCCCTTAATAAGCCCGATAGTGCCGATTGATATCAAATCGTCCTGCTCGGAGCTTGCGGCGTAGTATTTTTTAATAACATGCGCCACAAGTCTCAAATTGCGTTCTATAAGGATGTTTCTTGCCTGCTCGTCCCCGTTTTGCAGACGTTCAAGATAATACTGCTCCTCGCCGGGCGTCAGCGGCTTGGGAAAGGACGCGCCGTTTGAGATATACAGTATTAAAAACATAAAGTTATCAAACAAATTGCTCAGAATTTCAAACATATAATCACCGCTACAATTATATGCTTTGCCCTCTTTGCTGATAACCGATATTAAATCAGTCTTGTATGAACTTGGAATGAATTGTGGACACCGCAAGGTCTGCCATATTCTTGTCAATGAGAACTGAAATTTTTATTTCGCTTGTGGATATCATCTGGATGTTTATGTTAGCGTCATACAGAGCCTCAAACATCTTCGCGGCAACGCCGGTGTTGTTTATCATGCCGGCGCCGACGATAGATACCTTGGCAACAGACGTGTCCGAAATGACCTCCGCCGCGCCAAACAAGCTCATATGGGCGTTTATCACCTCAAGCGCGGTATCAAGCGACGACAGAGTCGTTGTAAAGGAGATGTCTTTTTTAGAGCCGCGACCTACCGACTGTAGAATAATATCGACGTTTACGCCTTTCTGCGCCAGCAGTGAAAACAGCTTAAAGGCAACACCGGGCTCGTTATCAACGCCTACTATGGATATCCTCGCCACATCGTTATCTTTTGTGACGCCGCTTATTAACATTTTTTCCACCGAAATTCCTCCCCTGACTTCCGTTCCCTCAGCCCTTGTCAAGCTGGAAAGAACTTGTAATTTAACATTGTATTTTTTTGCCATTTCAACGCTTCTGTTATGAAGCACCTGAGCGCCGCAGGTTGCAAGCTCAAGCATCTCGTCATACGATATAACGGACAGCTTGCGCGCGTTTTTCACCTTGCGCGGGTCTGCCGAGTATACTCCGTCGACGTCTGTGTATATCTGGCATACGTCCGCCTTCAGCGCGGCGGCAAGAGCGACGGCGCTCGTATCCGAGCCTCCCCTGCCCAGCGTCGTGATATCGTCGTACTTGTTTATCCCCTGGAAGCCCGCGACAATCACAATGTTATGCCTGTCAAGCTCACGCATAAGCCGCTCCGACTCAATGCGCTTTATCCGCGCCTCGCCGTAGGAGCTGTTTGTTATAATTCCGGCCTGCCAGCCGGTAAGAGATATTACGGGATATCCCCTGCCCTGAATTTCCATTGCAAGCAGCGACATTGAAATTTGCTCGCCTGTAGAAAGCAGCACGTCCATCTCGCGTTTGGAGGTTTTCGCGCCTATTTCCTTTGCCTTTTCGATAAGGTCGTCTGTCGTGTCGCCCTGAGCGGAAACAACGACTACGACATCATTTCCGGCTTTATAAGCATCGGTAACAATGTTTGCGACATTCCTGATACGCTCCGTATTGGCAACGGACGTTCCTCCGAATTTCTGAACTACAATTCCCATCTACTTTTCACCATTTTCTATATTGTATACACGCAGCACCGAGGTTATCTTTAAGTGTGTTTTGCTTTCAAACTCAGCACGGCGGTTTGTAAACCCATACTCGTCCTGTACAGATGTTATAAACGCGGTCTTGCCGTCATTTACAATATATTGCTTCATATCGGAAAGCGCTGATATATCGCTTTCGTTCACTGCGCCGCCCTCTACCGTGACAAAGCGGCGGCAGGGCATCTTTTTATAGTCAGCTACAAGGTCTTCACTTGAAACGTCCCAGAAAAAGTCGCCGTGATTTGTAAAGCGAGCCGCGCAGTCGATAACGTCGGCGACAACCGCGGAGGCGGTTGGCAGCTTGCCCGCGCCCCTGCCGTAGAAAAGAGAGGTTCCGACAGCATCACCTTCGACAAGAATGCCGTTGTAAACGTCTTCAATACCGGCAAGCGGCAGCGATTTTTCAACAAGAAAGGGAGCGACCATTATAAAAATCGTACCGTCTGAGTTTTTCTTGGCTGTCCCGAGCAGCTTTACGGCGTAGCCCAAAGCGTCCGCAAAACGGATATCCTCCAGCTTTATCCCGGTAATTCCCTCGGTATGAATCTTGTCCGGCGCGACGTGGGAGCCGTATGAAAGAGACGCCAAAATGGCGATTTTACGGCAGGAATCAATCCCCTCGATATCCGCCGCGGGGTTTGCCTCGGCATAGCCAAGCTGCTGTGCCGTTTTAAGAGCCTGCTCAAAGGAATAGCCTTCCTTCACCATTTTTGTAAGTATGAAATTCGTCGTACCATTGAGAATACCGGTGATAGACTCTATCCTGTTTGCCGCAAGGCACCGATTAAGCGGACGGATTACGGGTATCCCTCCGCCGACAGACGCCTCGAATAAAAAGAATTTGTTCTTTTCTTTGGCTATTTTCAAAAGCTCGTCGCCCTTTACCGAGACAAGCTCCTTATTTGACGTAACGACGTTTTTACCTGCAAGAAGCGAGCTTTTCACAAAACTGTATGAGGGTTCAAGCCCGCCTATAACCTCAACGGCCACCTCAATCTCGGGATCGTTTAATATTACGTTAAAGTCTTTGGTAAAAAGCTTCGCGTACGGCAAATCATCAAAGTCCCTGATATCCAGTATATACTTAATCTCAACTTTTGTTCCCGCTTTTTTGCTTATAATATCGGAGTTTTTGTTGATAAGCTCAACAACGCCGCTGCCGACGACACCATGCCCCAATACTGCAATTTTCATTATTAAATTCCTTTCAGTTTTTTGATATAACGTCCGCTTTAAGCACACCGTCCATTTCAGATACCGCCGCCACAAGCTCGTCTGTACTGCATGTAAGCTCTTTTGTAGACAGAGAAACCGTCGCCGGAGCAATATCGTCAAACGGTATATTTTGATTTATGGTGAGAATACTCGCGCCGAAATTTGATAATAATGTTAATAGGTTGGAAAGTACGCCCTTTCTGTCACTCAGTATGAAATTCATCGTCAGGATGGTTTCCTCTCCCTTTTCGACATAAACGGAAACACAATCCTTGTACTTATAAAACGCACTTCGCGAAATTCCCGCTCGTCGCGTTGCTTCATTTACTGTTTTACACTCTCCGGTATACAGCAAACGCTTGACGTATACCACTTTTTCAAACACAGACGGAAGCACGTTTTTGTTTATTATATAGTATTTTTCATCCATACCTACACCTGCTAAGCTGTATTTAAGCAACAGACAAATGTATTCACACGATGAACATAATACCATAAGCAAATAGATTTATCAAGTATTTTTTCAATTTTAATCATATTTCGGTAAACTTTATATATGAACTATAATTCTGACAACAAAAAGATAAATTTTATCATCAATATTGTATATATACTGCTGGTGATTTTTTTGGCATACGGGGCGGCAAGGTATGCGCTGCCGCTGTTTTTACCGTTTGTCGCCGCTTTTTTATTAAGTCTTGCGGCAGAGCCGTTCATTCTTTTTTTGACAAAAAAGCTAAAGGTAAAGCGCGCCGCCGCGGCGGGAATTTCAATCACTCTGCTGATAATACTTCTCGTCTGCCTCGTTGTATTGCTCTCAATGACAGTTATGTCGGGAGCAAAGCAGCTTTACAACAGTATCCCACGCTTTATCGAACAAATTCGCGGATATTTTGACAGCCTTGAAGCAAAAAGCGACAATGCAATAATCACGCCGTTTGAAAAGCTGACGCTGCGGGCTTTTGACTATATACGAAGCATCGACGTAATTATGCTTTTAAGCGGTAAATTCGGCTCGGCGGCGCTTAATTCCTTTTCGGGAATAATGATGTCAATACCATACATGCTGATGTCGCTTTTGGTGACGCTCGTATCCTCTGTTTTTATATCCGCGTCCTTTCCTGAAATAAAGGAGTTTATCCTGCTCCAGTTCAGCGACAAAAACAGGAGCTTTATTATAGCGGCAAAACAGAGCGCGGCATGTGTTTTCAAAAAATACGTCAAGTCCTACGCCGTGCTGATGCTTATTACCTTCTCGGAGCTTACGCTGTTTTTTGTAATATTTGACATAAAGCCCGCCGCGGCAATTGCTCTTGCGATATCCGCAGTGGACATATTGCCTGTTTTGGGCGTCGGCACGGTCATGCTGCCCTGGGCGCTCATAAGCTTTCTTGCAGGGAAAACGACATTCGGGCTGATACTGCTGTCGATTTACGCGGTAATTACGGTCGTGCGGCAGATAATAGAACCGAAAATTGTCGGCGAAAACATCGGTCTGCACCCGATAGTCACTCTAATTTCGATTTATATCGGTCTGAAGCTGCTCGGCATACTCGGAATATTTATACTGCCGATAACGATTATCATACTGAGGGATTTACAGAAAAAAGGATTTGTCAGCATCTGGCGTGAAAAATAGCTGTTGACAAGCACGCTGATATCGCTTATAATCTTATTCACAGAGTAGAAATGCACGCGTTAAGTGTTTGGCGGACGGGGAGTTGCCGCCGAAACGAAAAGACAGGTCTTGCGATGTGCATTTCGCATCCCGCTGTTGAATTTATATCGAATTTAACCTCCTTATAAATTTCAGCAGTAAATTTAAGGAGGTTTTATTATGCCCAAAAAAAATCCCGTACTCAGCTACATTACAGCCCCGTTTGTCGCCTTGAAAGACACCTACAACTTAGTATTATGCGCGCTGCTGATGGCAATTTCCATTGCGATTTCATCCGTGTCGTTTTACATAATGCCGGAGCTTAAAATAAGCTTTACCTTCCTTGCTATCGCGATAATAGGGATGAGATACGGTCCGCTTATCGCGGGCGTTGTTTCCGCAATGACGGATGTCTTCCAGTTTCTTTTACACCCTGTAGGTCCGTTTCAGCCGCTTTTAACGCTTACGGCGCTGCTGACGGGAATTGTTTACGGAATTTTTCTGTACAAAGATAAAAGATCGCTGTGGAGAATTATTGTCTCGCGAGTTATAATTTACGCTTTTATAAGCTCGCTTCTCAACAGCTATTTTGTATCTAAACTTTACGGCAAGGTCTTTTTAGAGTTTTTTGTGACAAGGCTTATAAAAAACACGATTTTACTGCCCTTTGAGATAGCCCTTACCATTTTGGTTCTCGAGGCGTTTTGCACCGTTGAGAAAAAAATCAGGCGTTAAGCAGGCAGTATCGAGCCGTTGTCGCATAGTGCTCTGTCTGTGTAGTATACAGGCTCGATTTTTTCACATTCAAGGATTTTCAAAAGCTCGTCTATACAGGCGAGCTTTTCTATATTTCCGTTGAAAAAAAGCAGATTGTTGTCTATAAGCCCCGTACAGCCGCCCCAAAAGCCGTTTTTATACCCGGGCAAGGCTATTTCATCGGCGGGCATATAATAAGCACGAAGCCCGTTTTTACGCGCCGCAGTGAGAATAGAGCTGTCGGAGCTTATAAGAGCTAAGTCGTTTAACACGCAAATGTTACATTTTGTATAACCCTGTTTTACCGGTACGGCAACAATGTTTTCGGGCAGAGTCACATTCGTTTTTGGCGGGACAAAGCAGAACCTTCCGATAAAGGTTAAATTCAGTATACAATCGTTCGGATAGGGCGGCGTCGGCTCGCCGGCGGGTATCAGCTCATAATCGGGAAGTGCGGCGTTGTAATACTCAAGCGCGCTGCTGCATACATACGCCTTTTTCCGCCCGCAAATACAAATCTGCATATCGGGGTGGGTCGCGGTGCAGTCGGAAATATTCGGCAAAACCGTGCTGAAAATAGTCTGAAAACCAAGCTCATTTAAAAGCTCTAATGCAGGCTTGTCTATACGCCTGTCAACAATGACGCGTTTATTTTTCATTTTCCAGACCGTTTTTCACCTTGTAGATAGCCTGACTTACCGATGCGACCTTTATTACCTTGATACCGTCAAAGCTGCGCGTCAGCTTGTTTCGCGACGGTATCATAATATATCTGAATCCAAGCCGCTGTGCTTCCGAAATGCGCTGCTCGACATAGGAGACAGCCCGCACCTCGCCGGAAAGCCCCACCTCACCTACCGCGATAAGCTCGGAGGGCATCTCAAAATCAGCCATAGCCGAGGCGACCGCCAGCGTTATCGACAAATCGACGCTGTTGTCCGTAAGCCTGAAGCCGCCCACAACATTAATATAAGCGTCCATCGAAAAAAGAGAGTAATTCGCCCGCTGCTCCAAAACCGCCAAAAGCAGCACGACTCTGTTGTAATCCACGCCGGACGCCATACGGCGCGGAGCGGGATAGCTTGTTTTGGTGACAAGCGCCTGAACCTCGGCAAGCAGTGGACGCGTACCCTCCATAACGCAGGTGACGCAGGTGCCGGGAACGTCCTTCGGTCTCCCGTCCAAAAACATTTTTGAAGGATTGTCAATCTCGACAAGCCCCTTTGAACTCATATCAAACACCGCGATTTCATTTGTCGAACCAAAGCGGTTTTTAATACTGCGAAGTATGCGAAAGCTGAGGTTTTTATCACCCTCAAAATACAAAACGGTATCCACCATATGCTCTAAAATCTTAGGTCCCGCAAGAGAGCCCTCTTTTGTTACATGACCTATTATAAAAACCGTTATACCGTTTTCCTTTGCAAGGCGCATGAGCATCCCCGTCGCCTCTTTTATCTGCGACAGACTGCCGGCTCCCGAGCCTACGCTGCCGCAGGTCATAGTCTGAATGGAATCGACGATAAGCACGTCGGGCGGGTTTGAGGTACACAGCGCCACAATGCTTTCCATATTTGTTTCGGATATAAGCATCAGCCTGTCGCTGCTCACGCCCAGCCTGTCGGCGCGAAGCTTTATCTGACTTTTCGACTCCTCGCCCGAGACATAATAGCATGTCCGCTCCCTGCAAAAGCTGTCGCAAATCTGCAAAAGAAGAGTGGACTTGCCTATGCCCGGGTCGCCGCCGACAAGAGTGAGAGAGCCTAACACCGCGCCGCCGCCGAGGACTCTGTCAAGCTCCGCCATACCTGTTGAAAAGCGGATTTCGGTGGAAATATCGACGGAATTTATGGGAACGGGCTTTATCGAATTTATAGGGGTTGTCGGCGTCTTGCCAAAGCTCGGCAAAGCTACCGTCTGCTCGACCAAAGTGTTCCACTCGCCGCAGGCATAGCATTTTCCGACCCACTTTGCAGTTTCGTTTCCGCAGTTTGAGCAGACAAAAACGGTTTTTGATTTAGTTGCCATTTATATCACTCCCGATTAGCTTAAATGTTACGACCTCCGCTATTGATTTTGCTATGTCCTGCTGAAATTCAGCGCTTTTAAGCTTTTTAAGGTCGTCCTCGTTTGTCAAAAACCCGCACTCGGCGAGTATGCTGTTGTTGCTGATATTTTTAAAAAGATACACATTTGACGGAATAGGCTTTACCGTCTTTTTGTTGTCGGGCTGGTATTTCAAGTTGATAATTCTCTGTACTTCCTCTGCTATTTCCTTTGAAATATCGCTGCCCGATTTATAAAATACCTGCGAGCCGTGAACGTCGGGCGTCGTGTATGTGTTCATATGTATGCTGACAACAAACGCATCGCTGTTTTTCCGCGCGATAGCAACCCTGTTTTTGGTGTCGGACACCTTTTTGGCATGAATTGTGCCGCCGTCGGTGCAGATGCTGTTTTCATCGGTTCTTGTCATTATGCACTCAAAGCCGGCAGCGGTCAGCATATCGTTTAAAAGCCTTGCGATTGCAAGGTTAATATCCGACTCGATAGTGCCGTCCGCGGCTACAGCGCCACCGTCCGGCAGTCCGTGTCCCGCGTCGATAATTATTTTATGCGTGGATGCGTTAAATGCAGGTCGATATATATTTTTCAATCCGAAAAAAACGGTGAAAATAACAACTGCGGCGGAAAGTATTGACGCTGTAAAAAGCGCGGCGTGTGTTTTCATTAAGCTATCACCCAATAAAACAATATTCGCCTTGCTTTACAATTATTTCGATCTTGGTCTTATTTTGAGTAAGCAGTAAAGCTTTTCGCTCATCATAAAGTTTTTATATCCCGCAATATACCCCAGCATCGGCACGATAACGACCCACACCATAGAAGTTAAAAATACCTCCGGCGTGTGATTGGGGAAAATGTTGCAGAGCGGCCAGTTGTAATACATTGAAATCATACGGGTAAAAAGCTTAATAAGGTTCGCGCTCGCCACAGCGCCGGACGAATAGAAAACAAGATATAATATTATAAGAACGTACAGCGGAACGGCCGATATAATTCCCGCAAGCGCGCCGCGCCAAACAAAAGCGCGGCTTTTCGGCGCGTTTCTCCTGTCAGGGTCGTGAAAGCCTCTTGTAAACGCCGCCCTGTACTCGATATACAGAAAAAAAGGAAACGTTATCGCAAGGAAAATAATCTGTGAGGCAATTGAATCTCCCGCGACCATATAAACAAAAATAATACACATAAACCCGCCTATCGACGCCAAAAACTGGTTTCCGAGCAGTGATAAACTCAGCTTAAAAACATTTTTCATATCAATCTGTTGCCTCCTTGAGCAGCTTTTCAAGCTCATCCTTATCAAATAGATAGCTTTTTTTGCAAAACTGGCAATTAAGCTCAGCCTTCCCGTCCTCAACGATGATCGCTTCAAGCTCCTTTTTCCCGAGCGAAATCAGCGCGCGTTCCATGCGTGTCTTACTGCAATTACAACAATACTGAGGTATATGCTCCATAAGCACCGTATAGTCAAAGCCGAGCAAAAGCTCGCGCGCCATCTGCTCCGCGCTGAGTCCGCGCGACAGCATATCTGTCACGCTTTCAAGGGTGTATACATTTGCTTCAAGCTTTGATATTACCTGCTCGTCCGCATTCGGCAAAAGCTGAATGAAATATCCGCCGGCATTTTTAACGGTGTAGTCAACATCGACCAGAACGCCGAGCGCGACGACAGACGGCGTTTGCTGTGATACGCTGAAATAATATGCTATATCCTCCGCAATCTCGCCTGTTTGAAGCTCTATCCGACTGACGTACGGCTTGTTATGTCCCAGACTTCGCACCACCGTCAAGTGACCGTTTCCGACAGCGCCGCCTACGTCTAACTTATTGTCGGCTCTGAGCGGCAGGTCGGCATGCGGATTTTCAATATATCCTCTCACCCTGCCCTGCATATCCGCCACAGCGACAATGCCGCCGACGGCGCCGTCCCCGTTTATCTGCAAGGAAAGCGACTCGTCCTTCGTTTTAAGATCAAGTCCCATTATTGCCGCGGCGGTAATCGTGCGTCCGAATGCGGCGGCAGCCGTCGGCGCGGCGCCGTGAATTTTCACCGCATATCTTACAAGAGAGCCGGTATCCGCGACAAAGGCGCGAAACGCCCCGCTTTTTTCCGTTATCCGTAAAATTTTATCCATTATTTTCTCCTTTGTATCTATTATACCTTTTTTCGCCTGTAAAAGCAATAGAAAATAAGACGCATAACGGACGCGGTTTTGCCGTAAAAAAACAAAAGTCCCGCGGCATATACAGCCCGAGACTTTGAACGTCATTTTACTTCATTTTTGGATTTGAAATAAGCGAGAATATATATCCGAAAAAAACAGCCGCGGCAACTCCGCCCGCCGTGGCGCGAAGCCCGCCTGTGAAAATGCCAATCCAGCCGTATTCGTTTATCGCCTGCTCAACGCCCTTTGCAAGCGAATAACCAAACCCGGTTATCGGCACGGTAGCTCCCGCCTCGGCAAATTTAACAAGCGGCTCGTACACTCCGACCGCTGTCAGCACGACGCCCATTGTCACAAACAAAACGACAATTTTGGCGGGCGTCAGCTTTGTTTTGTCAATCAGTATCTGTGCTATAACGCAAATGGCGCCGCCTATAAGAAAAGCATAAATATATTCCATTGTTATTCCCCCGTGAAGTTAATCAAATGTGCTATTGAAGGTATGCTCTCACCCTGAAACGATGCCGTCGGACTCATCAGCGCGCCCGTTGCCATAAAGAGAACGTTTTTAAGCTCACCTGACACTATTTTCGGAAGGATATGCCCTGTCAGCACCGCTCCGCCGCAGCCGCAGCCGGAGCCGCCCGCGTGAACGTCCTGCTTTTCAATATCAAATAACATAAGCCCGCAGTCGTTATAGTTATTACCGAGGACTACTCCCCTCTCCGCCGCCATATCTACAAGTATCGACGAGCCGACAGAGCCGAGATCCCCTGATAAAATCAGGTCAAAATCGTTCGGGCTGCTGCCCGTATCCTCAAAGAAACGACAAAGTGTGTCGGCGGCGGCAGGAGCCATTGCCGCGCCCATATTGTTCGGGTCATAAACCTGATAGTCGATAACGCTTCCGAGCGTAAATCTGTTCAGTCGAACGCCGCTGCCGCCAAGTCTGTATACGATTGCCGCCCCTGCGGTCGCCGTGCGCTGCGCGCCGGGAGTGCGCTGACCACCGTATTCAAGCGGCTGGCGAAACTGACGCTCCGCCGTGCAAAAATGAGACGAAGTAACGCCTGCGGCGTAATTTGCAAATCCGCACTCAATCGCCATACCTGAGATTATTGACGACAGCGCCATTGTCGAACACGCACCGAAAAGTCCGATATAAGGCACGCCGCTGTCTCTGACGCTGTAGCTTGAGCTGAGGCACTGGTTCAAAAGGTCGCCCGACGATATAACGTCAAGCGCCGACATCTCAAGTCCGCCTTTGTCAAGCGCACTCTTAAGAGCTGTTTTCTGGAGCTTAACCTCGGCTTTTTCATACGTTTTTTCGCCGAAATACTCGTCGTTTACCACCATATCAAAGCAGTCGCCGAGCGGTCCTTCGCCCTCAAATTTCCCCACGATATTGCCAAAGCTCGCAACACGGATGTCCTTTTCAAAGGTCAATGTCTGTTTTGCCTTTTTTTCTGCCATATTTTCACCTCAAAATACCATATTGCAAACCCAGTAAATCAAGCCGTAAATCATCGAGGCGACAACGCCGTAAACGATAACAGGTCCCGCCACCGTAAACATTTTTGCGCCGACGCCCATGACATAGCCTTCTGCTTGTGTCAAGTAGTGACCAATAAAAATTTTTTCTTTATTTTCTGCGGAGTCGCAAATCGTCTATTGGTCTTTCCAAAACACACGCACAATATACCCGTGTGATATAATAAAACCAACTATGATACGTTCGATGTCGGTTGTGCCGGAATGGTAACTTCGGAGAGTACATCTTTGCACTTCCATTCAATCTCTATTCGGTCACCCGGATATACGCGAATGCTTTCTACCAGTTTTCCGATGACGGCCGGATCATAGCTTGTCAGCTGCTCTATTTGGGAGTGACTTTCCTGAATCGGATGCAGCTGATTTTTTTGTGTCTGAAGTTGCGTTAGAGCATCCTCACACTGAAGCAGCTGATCGGAAAGAAGGTTGACCTTAGCCTCGTTATCCTTCTGCGCCTTGAGAAACTGCTCCTTTGTGAGCTTCTCTGTGCGATACTCCTCGTACAGTTCATATTTACGGTTTTTCAACTGTGCGATTTGGCTGCGCAATTTTTTTATTTGTCGTTCGGTGGCCGGAGCTTCTTCCTGCCGCTTTGCAAGCGCAACCGTTTGCCGCTCCAAAAGCAGCGCCGAATAGTGCTGCACCGCACACAGAACATTTTCTTTCAACTTCTCCATATCTTCGTGAATGCCGGCACAATCGGAATGTGGGTCGCTGCGTGCTTTCATGCAAAACAAATGCGTAATATTGCCCTGTGACTTTTGCAGCTTCCGACCGCAAAATCCGCAGATAAACAGATTGTTTTTCCGGTCTCCCGATGTGTTTTTGTTGATTGTCTTGATGCGGCTTTGCATGGAGAGGTGCGCCGCCTCGAATGTTTCATCCGAGACGATTGCCTCGTGCGTCCCCGGAACGACAATCCATTCTTCTTTGGGGATCGGCTTCATTTTATTTGTACGAATTCCGGCAGACTCGACTTTACCGGATATCATTTTCCCCGTATACCGTTCGTCATTGAGGATTCTTCTAACGGTTGCCGGGATCCAAAGAGGTTCGTCGTTCATTCGCCGTCCGTTATATGTGTTGCCCAGTTGCTTCTTTCTTACGACCGGCGGAGGGATTCTTTCTTCATTTAGTCGCACTGCGATTTGTGCCGTTGTCAATCCGTTAATACACAGGGCGAAGATCTCCTCAACGACCGGACGTACTTCTTCATCAACAATCAAATGCCGTTTGTTTTCGGGATCGACCAGATATCCGTAAAACCCGCCGGAGCCACAGTAATCGCCACGTCGATTTCTTGTTTTGATTGCGCTTCGCACCTTAATCGACAGGTCTTTGCTGTATAAGCCGTTGATTAGATTTCGGAGAGCAAGTTCCAGTCCTCCGGTCGTACCGATATAATTGCTGCTGTCGAAGCCCTCGTTGACGGATATGAACCTTGTGCCGAACAACGGCAATATCAGCTCCAGGTAAGCGCCTACTTCCAAGTATTCGCGCCCGAATCGGGAAAGATCCTTGACCATAATGCAGTCGATTTGTCTTTCCTTCACCAGGACCATCATGTCTTGAAAACGCGGCCGATTGAAATTGGTTCCGCTGTATCCGTCATCGCAGAATTCAACGGTATCATACGCTTTCAAAAGATCCTCGTGAGACTGATAATAATCTATAAGAAGCTTCCGTTGATTGCCGACGCTGTTGCTTTCCGTTTTTGAATCCGAGGTCTTTAGGTCTCCATCCTCCACGGAGAGTCGAATATAGAAAGCGAGTCTTTTCTTAGACGGCATATTTCTGTACCTCCTTTTGGCGGAGGGCTGCCAAATGGATCACCTCATCAATTTCATCTTTGAAGTTGAAATCCACTTCCACATGACCGTCATTGTAAAGTGTCAGCTTGTCAATGAAGGCTGCGACCATCTCTTCATCGAGCATTTCCGCATCCTTGTACCGCTCAATCAAGGATGCCCAGTGACTTTTTTTAGCGTATTCGGGACTATACTGCTCGGCCTTGTCTTCAAGCTCTTTCAAAAAGATTTTCAGCTCGTCCGCCTTGCTTGCCTGCACCTGACTCATCTCAAAATAATCCGTTCGACTGATTACTCCGT
This sequence comes from uncultured Clostridia bacterium, assembly GCA_947627315.1. Taxonomy (GTDB): domain Bacteria; phylum Bacillota; class Clostridia; order Oscillospirales; family QAKW01; genus RGIG9041. Next base: position 42,325 of record CANQVN010000003.1, read on the forward strand.
TTGTCATGTCTTCGTACAGGTTGGATTTACGCTCCACACAATACGCAATGTCACGCTTCACAGAGCGAATCTGATCGCAGAGAATCCGATACTTGGTTTTGCTGGATTCTCTTTTATTCAGCTCTGTAATCACAGCTTGAGAATCGGCAAACAATTTCATCTGTGTTTTTATCAACCGCAATGCAACGCTTTCTACATCCGCCTGTTTCACAGCTTTTTTGGAGCAGTAAGAGGAATTATAATTTTCGTGCAAAGCGCAGTAGTACCACCAGTTTTTCTCTCCATGATGACCGTTTTTATGGCGGAGAAACATTGCCTGTCCGCATTCGCCGCAGCGCAAATGGCCTTTGAATATACTTGCCTTTTTGCTTTTGCAATTCGGCTTAGAAACCATGCCGTGTTCCTGCTTCGTCTGTTCAAAATAGGCCTGCGCTTTTTCAAATAGATCTTCCGTCACAATCGGTTCATGCGTCCCCTTTGTAACCGTCCATTCTTCTTTCGGTAGAGGAGAACATCCTTTTTTACCGGTTGCAAAGTAATCGGAACGGAATTTTCCGCTCACCATCCATCCGAGATAGATCTGATTATCCAAAATCCGGCGAACGGTTTGCATATACCATTTGGAATTCTTAAAATGGTCGGTAGTCGCCACGCCTCGGTCATATAGGATTCGCCCGGGAGATGGCACGCCCCTCGCATTCAGCGTTGTTGCGATGGAATGCAATGTGCAGCCATCGGCCAGCATTTCAAACATTTCTTTTACGATTGGCGCCGTCTCTTCATCAACAATGAGATGGTGTTTGTCAAGAGGGTCCAGAAGGTATCCGTAAGGTGCGCGGCTTCCGGAAAATTTACCCTGCTGCTGGATAGAACGCATCGTAGAGCATATTTTTCGGGAAATATCCTTGGCATACATCTCGTTCGCCATATTTTGAAGCTGAACTGCGATATCCGCCTGCTGATATTTAGAATCAAACTGATTTGTAACAGCAATAAAGCGCACACCGAAGAATGGGAACACCATCTCGATGTATTCGCCCGATTCAATGAAGTTTCGCCCCAATCTTGAGAGGTCTTTTACGATTACGCAGTTGACCTTTTTATCCCGTATATCATTCATCATCCGGGCAAAATCCGGGCGATCAAAATCAGTTCCGGTCATATCGTCATCGCAATAGATATCGAATACTTCCATATCTGCTTGTTCCGAAGCAAAATCTTTCAAGAGCTGTATCTGCGTTCCAATAGAATCGGATGCGATCTTCTGTTCGTTTTCAACAGAGAGTCTGGCATACAAGGCGGCTGAATAAACGATTTGCTTCTCGGTGGAGGCAGAGTTCGCTATTGCGCCATTTTTTCGGCTCTTTCGGGCCATGATGCCACCTCCTCTGTCTGCATATAATATTCCTTTACCACATCAACCAACCGTTTATAATCCTGTTCGTTAGAGAAGTCAACGCTGATCCGTTTTCCCTCATATACGGAGATTTTGTCAATCAGTCGGACTGCGGCTACTCGTTCAAGACTTTGCAAATTTCGATATTCCATATAGGCACGGATCCATTCCTTTTCCTCGCTGTCTCCGCTCAGAAACATGGATAGCTCTTTTTGGAGCTGCTCTTTGGAGATTAGAGCTTGTTTTATTTTGGAATCATACCTTCCGGTAATATCGAGATAATCGTCCTTGCTTAGGACACCTTCCTTCATATCTTCATAGGCAGATACCTTCAACCTACGGTATCGTTCTGTTTCAGCATCGACCGCAACGAGACGATCTCTAATTTTTGCGCTGTTCATTTTTAAGGTCGGCCTGTCTTTAATCGCTTGCAGACAATCGAGCAATTCGGTAATCATACGGATATGCTCCTGCATAACTGCTAAAACATCCGCTTCCAGTATCTTTTCGGATATCTGATGGTTACTGCATGCGCCCGTCTTTTTGTGATTACCGCATACATAATAGGCAAACTTTTTCCCGCCGGATGTTGTGGTCTTTCGCACCATAGCCCCATGACAGTCGCCACATTCCAAAAGCCCGGATAATGGCAGAACCTTGTCAAGCTTCTGGGATGTTCTTGTATCCAGTTCGAGCAAACGCTGCACAACTGCAAATTGACTCGGTGCGATAATCGGCTCGTGTGCATTCTCAACCACCGCCCACTTATCACGGTCGTTAACGACTACGGTTTTGATTTTGTAATTTGGCCGTGTACGCACGCCCTGCACCAATGTTCCGGTATATACGGGGTTTGTGAGGATGCGCCGAACGGCTACCGGCGTCCATTGTGCCTGTTCGCTTGTCTTAAAGGCGGTTTTGAACGGTTGTCCCGTGCTCCGCTTGTACTCCATAGGCGACAGAACACCTTGTTCAATCAGTTTTTTACAGATAGCATCAGGATTATAACCTTCCAACTTCCATGCAAAAATATCTCTTACGACCTCTGCAGCATACGGGTCAATCACCAATTGATTTTTGTTCTCCTCGGATTTAACATATCCATAAGGAGCAAAAGCGCCGATAAATTCGCCGTTTTTTCGCTTGACCTGAAGCTGACTGCGTATCTTGATGGAAATATCTCTGCAATAGTTGTCATTCATCAGGTTCTTGAGCGTAATATTGAAATCGGAATCTCCTGTGCCTGTAACGGTATCGATATTATCATTGATAGCGATCAAACGCACTCCATAATACGGAAAAAGACGACCGATATACTTTCCGGCATTGATGTACTCTCTGCCGAAACGGGACAGATCTTTTACAATGACACAGTTCACCGCTCCGGCACGGATGTC
>CANQVN010000004.1 GCA_947627315.1 uncultured Clostridia bacterium
TGTACACCAGTATGACGTCCGTCGGCGGACTTTATGCCAACGTGGATAAGCTGCTTATCTATCCTATATGGCGCGCGGGCATCATCTTGTATATACTGCCTCTGCTTGTTATTTTCCTGCTGTTCCAGAGAAAGTTTACAGAGTCTATTGCAAGATCGGGTATCGTCGGCTAAAGCTGTCTCAAATACAAAATCCCCCTGTTTTCAGGGGGATTTTATCTTGTTTTTTACTCGGTCTTGCTTTGTCTTTGTTTACAGAGCGATTTCAGCGCGCCAAGCGCGTCCGACAGTCCGCCGACTCTGTCTATAAGCCCCACCTGAACGGCTTGCTTTCCGTCCAGCGTCGAGCCGACGTCCGTCACAAGCTCGCCCACGGTTGTCAGCAGCTCGTTAAAACGGTTTTCGGAGATGTTCGAGTTTGCGACTATGAAATTCGTGATGCGCTTCTGCATTCTCTCGAAATTGTTAAAGCTCTGCGGCACGCCGATTATAACGCCGTTTGTCCGCACAGGGTGAATGGTCATTGTCGCGCTGGGTACAATATATGATATGTCGCTTGCCACCGCCAGCGGCACGCCTATCGAATGTCCGCCGCCCAGCACGATCGATACTGTCGGTTTGCTCATCGAGGAGATAAGCTCGGCGATAGCCAGCCCCGCCTCAACGTCGCCGCCGACGGTGTTTATCATAATCAGTAGTCCGCTCACGTTCGGGCTTTCCTCAATGGCGACAAGCGCCGGCAGAATATGCTCGTATTTTGTCGTTTTACTCTGGTCGTTTAAGACAAAATGCCCTTCTATCTGACCGATTATGGAAATCACTTCAATCCCGCTGTCAGAGCGCACCGCGCCCAGCTCGCGTATGCTTTCAATCGGCAGTCCGCAGCCGTTTTGCTGCTCGCTGTCCTTTTGCCGCTCGTCGTTGTCCTGCTGCATCAATATTACCTCTTTTTTGTTGTGTAATATTATTATGCGGACAGGTATCCGTTTCTATTCGGCGATATTTAATATTCGGGCGCAGTCCTCCCGCGTCGACACGGCACAGCTCATTCGCTTGAGCTCGGCGGCGTTTTTGACGCCTTTAAGGTAGCTTAACATATGCTTTCTGAACTCAAGCACGGCGACAGCCTCGCCCTTGTCCTCAATAACGCTGTCAAGATGCTCCAAAGCGACGTCCATAAGGCGCGGCAGCTCGAATTTTGCATTAAACAGCCTGCTTTTTATCAGGGCAAATATAAGCGGATTTCCGATAGCCGCCCGCCCTACCATAAGACTGTGCGCGCCCGTCTCGTTCAATATTTTTTCCGCCGACTCGCCGTCGCACACGTCTCCGTTTGCAATAACGGGGATTGACACGCTTAAAACGACTTTTCGGATTGCATCGCAGTCGGATACGCCCTTGTAATACTGCTCCCGCGTTCTGCCGTGGACTGTGATAAAATCCGCGCCCGCGCTCTGACACATTTTTGCAAACTCGACGGCGTTTATATGCTCGCTGTCAACTCCGCTGCGAAACTTCACGCTCACAGGAAAGCGGGACGCGCCTGCGACGGCGGCGATAACGTCGCGCGCCTTTTCGGGCGTTTTCATCAGCGCGCAGCCGTCGCCGTTCTGGTATATCTTAGGCGCGGGACAGCCCATATTTATGTCAATCGCGACGGGGGACAGGTTGTCGCTTATATATCCCGCGGCGTACTCCATACAGCGCGGATCGCTGCCGAAAAGCTGTATGATAAACGGCTGCTCGTCGTCCCGGCAGCGCATCAGCGCCTTTGATTTCCCGTCGCCGTAAAAGATGCCCTTTGAGCTTACCATTTCGCTGACCGTGCCGTCCGCGCCGTATTTTCTGCACACGCGGCGAAAGCCGCTGTCGGTAATTCCCGCCATCGGCGCAAGCAGTATTGATTTTTCCGAAAACGGTATGCCGGACATTGCTTCCTCCACTGTTTTAATGAGCTAATTTTAACATAAAGCGTGTAAATTGTAAATGTAATTTTTTAGATAAATCACTTGACAACACAAGCGTTATAGTGTATTATATACCTTGTCGGCGATGGAAAAAGGGGGCTTTTTGCCCGTCTTTTGTCGCTGTAAAGCGTGGCGGCATAGCTCAGTTGGCTAGAGCAATCGGTTCATACCCGATGTGTCGTTGGTTCAAATCCGACTGCCGCTACCATATCCGGCCTGTTGGTCAAGCGGTTAAGACACCGCCCTTTCACGGCGGTAACACGAGTTCGAATCTCGTACAGGTCACCAGAGATGGAAGTTTAGCTCAGCTGGGAGAGCATCTGCCTTACAAGCAGAGGGTCAGCGGTTCGAGCCCGTTAACTTCCACCAAAAAACCCGCATTATATGCGGGTTTTTATTTTGCACATACGCTTTTTACACGTTTTTCAGATTGGAAAAATTGTGCCTTTATCTTTGAAAAACTTATGATATAATATACCTTGAGGTAAGTGATATGAGCGAAAAACGAAAATATAAAAAAACTCTTTTAGCTTGCTATCTTGGCTTTGTTACGCAAGCTATAGCCGCAAACTTCACTCCGCTTTTATTTTTAACCTTCAAGAATACTTATGGGATTGGGTTGGAAAAGATTGCGCTGATTCCGTTTGTATTTTATTTGACGCAATTGCTGATTGATTTTGCGGCAACTAAATTTGTCGATAAAATAGGATACCGCGTCTGCGTAGTATCGTCTCAGATACTATCTGCGGCAGGACTTGCACTGATGGCTGTTCTGCCGGAGCTGCTGCCTGTTCCGTTCTGGGGAATTATGATTTCAGTAATACTCTATGCCGTCGGCAGCGGTCTTGTCGAGGTTTTGATGAGTCCTATTGTTGAAGCATGTCCCTTTGAAAACAAAAACGGTATGATGAGTTTGCTTCACTCGTTTTACTGTTGGGGCGCTGTCGGCGTGATTTTGGGTTCGACGCTCTTTTTTTCGGTCTTTGGCATTGCAAATTGGAAGATACTCACGCTTATTTGGGCGGTGGTTCCATTATATAATGCGTTCAATTTTATCACCTGTCCCATTGAACGGCTGACAGAAGACGGTGAAGGTATGCGCCCCGGTCAGCTGCTCAGATTGCCGTTATTCTGGCTGCTTATCCTTCTTATGGTGTGTTCCGGTGCGTCAGAAGCGTCTATGGCACAGTGGGCGTCGGCATTCACTGAGTCGGCCATGGGAGTTTCCAAAACCGTTGGAGATCTGGCGGGTCCCTGCCTGTTTGCGGCGTTTATGGGAGTGTCCAGGGTCATATACGGCAAAATGAGCGACAAGCTGGACTTGGCTCGGACGATGACTGTATGCGGTCTGTTGTGCGTGGTCTGCTATTTAACGGCGTCGCTGGCATCTTTGCCGATTATTGGATTGTTGGGCTGTGCGCTTTGCGGTATTTCGGTCGGAATTATGTGGCCGGGTTCAATCAGCATTTCGTCCCGGAAATGCCCGAAGGGCGGCACGGCAATGTTCGCATTTTTAGCTTTAGCCGGGGATTTAGGCGCGACAATAAGCCCTGCAATGGTAGGCGGCGTATCCGATATGGCAGGCGGTAATCTTAAAACAGGATTGTTTGCTGCCACCGTATTTCCAACTCTGCTGGTATTCAGCTTGATTGTTCTTAACCGGATGTCCGGCAGAACGTCAAAATAAGGACGCTTGTGAGCTTGACGTGAAAGGCTGCGGCAAAATTTCGGCTCAGAGCGTCCGGCACGAATCTGCAGGCGATTTTCTCACAACCCTGATTATTTCATTTTAACGTCAATGTGCGGGTAGGGTATCTCTATCCCCGCGTCAAAAAGCGCCGATACCGTGTGTTCCTGCAAGGCGGCGCGCGCCTTGACGCAGTTTTTGCTTTCGGCAAAAACGCGCAGCGTAAGCTTTATTCCCGACTCGCCGTGCTCCGTGACAAAAACCGTGGGCTGCGGCTCTTTCAGCACAAGCGGCTCCGCCTCGGCGCAGGCTACAAGCGCGTTTCGCGCCGCCTCAACGTCGCTGCCGTATGCGACGGAGGATGAAATGTCAATCCCGCGCGTATCTTTTTCGGAGAGGTTTGTGACCGTGACGGACGACAGCAGCGAATTTGGGATACTGACGCTCTTGTTGTCGATTGTCACAAGACGTGTGTAGAAAACCCCGATATCCTCCACCGTACCCTCCGCCTCGGAGGTGCTGATGTAGTCGCCGACGTGGAAGGGCTTGAACACCATCAGCATCACGCCGCCCGCCATATTTGAAAGCCCGCCCTGTAATGCGAGCCCCACCGCAAGCCCGCACGAGCCTATAACCGCGACTATCGTCGCGCTCGGCACTCCCAAAATCTGTATCGCGATGATAATGATGAGCGTGTTGAGCAGCACCCGCAGCGTGCTTACAAGCAACGCGCCGATATTACTGTCCAGCTTTTCGACAAGGCGGTGGCGGGACAGACGGCGGCAGACAAATCCGACAAGCTTAAAGCCGACAATCAAAATCACCGCCGCTATCACAAGATTTATAACAAACCTTACGACGTAGGTGTTTACAAAATTTATAATAATGTCTGTCATACAGAATCTCCCTTTACGTTATGCCCGCTTATCATATCCTCCGGCTTTACAATCGCGTCAAACCGTTCGCCCGACACAAGCCCGAGCGTTATGCACGCCTGCCGCAGCGTCACGTCGTTGTCGTAGGCGTACTTTGCGGCGCGCGCCGCGTTTTCGTAGCCGATTTCGGGCGACAGCGCGGTGACAAGCATAAGCGACCGGTTGAGGTTTTCCCGCATCCTCTCGGCGTTCGGCTTGATTCCGACAACGCAGTTGTCGGTAAACGAATCTATAACGCCGCAAAGCAAATCGACCGAGCGCAGGCAGTCGTAAGCTATGACCGGCATAAATACGTTGAGCTGAAAATTCCCCTGCGAAGCCGCCATACTCACGGCGTTGTTGTACGCTATAACCTGTAGCGCGACCATAGTCACCGCCTCGCATTGGGTGGGGTTGACCTTGCCCGGCATTATCGAGCTGCCCGGCTCGTTTGAGGGTATTGTGATTTCGCCCAGCCCACAGCGCGGACCGCTCGCCAGCAGCCGGACGTCGTTCGCGATTTTCCACAAATTTCCCGCAAGCGCGGCAAGCGCGCCCTGAACGAAAGCGACGGCGTCTTTGGTCGACATCGAGGCAAACCGGTTGTCGGTCTCATAAAATTCCGTGCAGGCGATGTCCGATATCTTTTCACAGACAAGCTTTCCAAACCCGACAGGGGAACAAACCCCCGTCCCTGTCGCCGTGCCGCCCAGCGGCAGAGGACGCAGATACTCGGCAGCGTCGCGTACCATTTCCGCGCCATGCTCCACCGCGGCGCGCCAGCCGCTTATCTCCTGAGAAAACGACACCGGCGTTGCGTCCATAAGATGGGTGCGCCCTATTTTCAAAACACCCTCGTACTCCCGCTCCAATCTTAAAAACGCCGCGCTCAGCCGCTTTGCCGCCGGCAGCAGCCTGTTTTTTATCGAAAGCAGTACGCTTATGTGTATCGCCGACGGAAAAACGTCGTTTGACGACTGTGACATATTCACGTCGTCGTTCGGGTGAAGCAGCCGCTTTCCCGCAAGCTCGTTTGCACGGTTGGCGACGACCTCGTTTACGTTCATATTGGTCTGCGTCCCGCTCCCTGTCTGCCAGACGGAGAGAGGGAAATGCATATCCAGCGCGCCCGTCAGTATCTCGTCGCACGCGGCGGTTATATACCTTGCTTTTTCCTCTGTCATACGCGAGGGCTCCAGCTTTGAATTTACCGCCGCCGCCGCCTTTTTTATCATTGCGGCCGCGTGTACGATTTCAAGCGGCATTTTTTCGATACCTATTTTGAAATTTTCAAGACTGCGCTGTGTCTGCGCGCCCCAGTACCTGTCGCTTTCGACCAAGATCTCTCCCATGCTGTCATGCTCTGTTCTGTATTCCATTTTTCCTCCGAATTTTATATGTTCTGCATCAGCTCCGCGCGAAACTGCGTGTCGTACAGTACCTTGTAAGTCCCGTTTTGCTTTAAAAGCTCGCTGTGCGTGCCGCGCTCTGCGATAACGCCGTCCTTTAACACCATTATCTCATCCGCCGCCATTATGGTGGACAGCCTGTGCGCTATCACAAGGCTGGTGCGCCCCGAGAGAAGCGGGACAAGCGCCTGCTGTATCGCATACTCGCTGATGCTGTCAAGCGAGCTTGTCGCCTCGTCCAGTATCAAAAGACTCGGGTTTTTGAGTATCGCGCGGGCGATCGACACGCGCTGTTTTTCGCCTCCGGACAGCTTGAAGCCTCTGTTTCCGACCTGCGTGTCATATCCGTCCGGCAGCGTCATAATAAAGTCGTGAATGTTGGCGTCCCTGCACGCCGATATAAGCTGCTCATCCGTTGCGTCCGGCTTTGCGAAAAGCAGGTTTTCACGAACCGACGCGTTGAAAAGATAGCTCTCCTGCGTAACAATGGCAATATTTGAACGCAAAAACTTCAAATCGAGCTTTCGCACGTCCACCCCGTCAAACATAACCTGTCCGTCCGTCACGTCGTAAAGCCGCGGAATAAGCCCTGAAATTGTTGATTTCCCCGCGCCGGACGTTCCCACAAGCGCCACCGTTTTCCCGGGGCGGAGGGTGAAATTCACGCCCTTTAATATCTCTTTTTCTTCGTTGTAGGCAAAGTGAACGTTTTTAAATTCCACCTCGCCCTGCGCCGAGCCGGGCGTTATCGCGTCGGGCGGCGACTGTATGTCGACAGGCATATCGTAATACTCAAACACTCTGACAAAAAGCGCCATTGAGCGGACGATATCCACCTGAACGCTGAAAAGCTGGTCGATTGGACGGTAAAGTCCGCTAAGAAGCGATACAATCGCGCCGATACCGCCGACCGAGACCGAAGTTATGCCAAACTTAATCATCATAATGCCGCCGAGCATATAAATTACAAGCGGACCCATGCCGGTGAGCATATTCATCGCTCGCCAGAACCACATGCCCGCCATTCTCTCTTTGATGACAAAGCGCATCCACTCGCGGTTGGTAGCGACGTACTTTTTCAAATCCTGCTCCTCGTGGGTATACAGCTTTGTCAGCTGCTGTCCGCTTACCGACAGCGTCTCGTTGAGGATTTGGTTTATCTTGTCGGTCTGCTCCTGCGTCTTTTCGGCAAGCTTCCAACGCCGCTTGCCGACCTTTATTGTCGGTATCGACAGCAGGGGAACAAGGCACAGACCGATAATGGCAAGCAGCCAGTTTTCGGCAAACAGCGCCGCCGCCGTCACGACGACGGTGCAGACGTTGCTGAAAATGCTTGTCATCGTGTTTGAAATGACACTCTGCACTCCGCTGATGTCGCTTGTCATGCGGGTTATAATGTCGCCCTGCCTGTTCGATGTGAAAAAGCTGTGCGGCATTTGCTGCAAATGCTCGTACATCTGATTTTTCATATCATAGGCTATGTGCTGGGCAATCCAGGTGTTAAAATAAGTCTCCAGAACCTGAATGACGTTTGACAGCAAAAGTACCAGCAGCGATATAAGAACGAGCTTTGCAAGAACGGCAAGATCCTTGCCGATAAGCCCATCGTCTATCATGCGCGCCACCAAAAGCTTTGGCATAACCCCTAATATTGCGGAAATCACGATCGCCAAAAACACGAGCAGCAGGCGCAGCCTGTACGGCTTCAGGTATGAAAATATCCTGAACACAAGCTCCTTTGTTATTTTCGGCATATTACTTTTTTCGTCTTCCGAGAGTGTGCGCCCTATCGCGCTTCTTCCGCCGTAATATGCAGGCATACCACCATCCCCCTTTACCCAGACTGTCAACATCATTATAATACAACCTTACCGTCATTTCAACCGATATATTTAAAACCTTGAATTTATGGGCGGCGTGATGTATAATTACAAATATAAGGAGAGATGTATGAAAAAGAAGCTGATAATTATAATACCGATAGTCGTCCTGCTCATTGTCGCCGCGGTTATCGCCATACCTAAAGTAAAGGCGTATCTGCCATATTATTTTGATAAAAAAGGCATTCGCCAGCCGGATATAGAATACACGCTGACCATTGAAAAGAGCGATTTTGAAAACGAGGTTGCCTCTCGGCTTAAAGAGCAGGGGATTATAGTCTCGTCCGAGCGGTTTTTGGGTTACCTGCATAATCACTACCCGGAGTTTGTCTGGTATAACGGTATATATAAGCTGTCCGCCGATATGAGCTACGAGCAGCTCTGCCAAAAGCTGAGCTTGCCCGATACTCGGCTGGAGTATGTCAGCTTCACCGTGCCGGAGGGGAAAACGGTGCGGGATATCGCGCAGATTGTGGAAAAATCGGGGCTTTGCACACAGGCGCAGTTTTTAGAGGCGGCGGACAGCTACGATTATGACTATGATTTTGTAAAAGAGCTTGAAAAAAGGGACGGCTCTCTTGTCGCCTACAAGCTTGAGGGCTATCTGTTCCCCGCGACCTATGAATTTCGCCGCGATACCGCCACCGCGCGGGGAATCGTCGATAAAATGCTGGCGACCTTTCAGAGCTATGTGACAGATGAAATAATAAAAAAGGCGCAGGATATGGGGCTGGATTTAAACGAGCTTATAACCTTTTCGTCTGTCGTTCAGGGCGAGGCGCTGTCCGACGAGTCGATGACAAAGGTGTCGTCGGTGTTCTGGAACAGACTTAATTCCGACAGCTTTTCCTCTCTCCAGTCAGACCCGACGACAAACTACGCCCGTTCACTGCGCGGACTTGAAAGCTACTCTCAGCAGATGTTTGACGCGTATGATACATATACCTGTAAGGGGCTTCCGGTAGCGCCGATAAACAACCCCGGGCTTGAAATGATAAACGCGGTGCTGTCGCCGGAGGATACCGATTACTACTACTTTGTCACCGATGCGGACGGTAATTTCTACTATAACAGAACCTATCAGGAGCATGTCAATACCTGCTACGAAATAGGTCTTTGGAAAAGATAAAAATAAATCGCGGCAAGCACAAAGTGCTTGCCGCGACATGGCTGGGATAGCAGGACTCGAACCTGCGTAATCCTGGAGTCAGAATCCAGTGCCTTACCAACTTGGCTATATCCCAAAATGAATTGCCATAATAGTGTACCACCATTTTGGAAAAAAGTAAAGTCTTTTTTCCAAAAATGCAAAAAAATTTCCGTACCGTTGCAATCTCAACAAATATTATATATAATTGCATTTGAAATATTCAAAAGGGGGCGGGCAAATGAAAATTGAAAAGGAAAGCCTGAGCTTTTACCCCGCGCACACGCTTGAATACCAGCTCGCGCGATATAAGCGCGCGGTATCGGATTATAGGGCGGAGTTTGGCAAAGACCCGAAGTATGCGTTCAGCACTCCCGGCAGGAGCGAGATATGCGGCAACCATACCGACCATAACCTCGGAAAGGCTGTCGGCGCGGCAATAGACCTTGATATTATCGCGCTCGTATCCCCGCGCGACGATAACAGGATAATAATAAGATCAAACGGGTTTTCCGATATCGATATCGACGTCTCAAGGCTTGATATAAATCCCGCGGAAACCGGCAAATCGCCGTCGCTTGTGAGGGGCGTATGCCGCAGACTTTCCGATATGGGCTGTAAAATCGGCGGGTTTGACGCATACACTCAAAACGATTTGCCGCGAGGCGGCGGGCTCAGCTCGTCCGCCGCGTTCGGGGTGCAAATCGCGTTTATTATAAGCCGCCTTTTCGGAAACGGCAGGATAGGCGCGTCGGAGCAGGCGGATGCGGCGCACTATGCGGAAAACATCTATTTCGGCAAAGGCTCGGGACTTCTCGACCAGCTCTGCTGTGCGTTCGGCGGCGCGATATCCATTGATTTTGAAAATAAAGCGAAGCCGAAAATAGAGCGGCTGCCGTTTGACCTTTCAAAAAGCGGCTGCACTATGATAATCACCGATACTCACAGCAGCCATTCCGACCTGTCGGGCGACTACGACGCGATAAAGGCGGATATGCAGGCGGTATCTGCGGCATTCGGGAAAAATTATCTGCGGCAGGTGAGCTATGCCGAGTTTTACGAAAGTCTGCCGCGCCTGAAAAATGAGCTTTCCGAGCGGGCGATAGTCCGCGCGTTCCACTATTTTGATGAAAACGACAACGTCGCCGCGCTGTCAAGGTCGTTAAAGGACGGCGACTTTGAAAAGTTTTTCGGTATTGTAAACCGCTCGGGCGGATCGTCCTTTCGCTATCTGCAAAATATTTACTCCGATAAAACGCCCGAAAGCCAAGGCGTGACGCTGGCTTTGTGCCTGTCCGAGCATATTCTTGCCGGCAGGGGCGCCGTCCGTGTGCATGGCGGCGGGTTTGGCGGCACGATTCAGGCGTATGTGCCAAACGATGCGACAGCCGCCTACATAGAAAAGATGGAAAGCGTTTTCGGCGCGGGCAGCTGCCATAAGCTCACTATACGAAATCAGGGACCTGTGAGGGTTATATAAAAACGGGGCGATAGCCTCCGTTTTTATATTTTCATAATTTTTCTTGCCCGCTCAACGTCGTCGCCGGTTGCCGCGCGCACGCCCTCCAGCGGGTAGGGGGACTTCCATTTGTGCCGTCCCAATGTGTGATAAGGCAAAATCTCCGCTTTTTTCACGCTTTTAAGCCCGCGGATAAACTCGCCCAGCCGCCTCAGCTCGTCGTCGCTTTCATATCCCGGCACCAGAACGTGGCGTATCCATAAAGGCTTCCCGTTTTCGGCAAGCGCTTTTGCAAATTCCAAAATATTGTCGTTGCCGTACCCTGTAAGGCTTTTATGCTTTACAGGGTCGATGTGTTTTATGTCCAAAATCACAAGGTCGCACGTCTCCAGCATCGCCGCTATTTTATCGTCACGCGGGTCGTATGGCTGGGCGGACGTGTCAAGCGCGGTGTTAAACCCGCGCTTTTTTGCAAGCGCGAAAAGCTCACGCACAAACTCGGGCTGAAGCATAGGCTCGCCGCCGCTTGCGGTAATCCCGCCGCAAAAATCGCGGTACTCCTCCGCCTGCGCTATAAGCGCCTCAGCGCTTGTTTTTTTGCCGCCGCAAAGCTCCCGGCTGTCGGGGTTGTGACAGTATAAGCAGCGCATCCTGCATCCCTGCAAAAATACGACAAACCGCAGCCCGGGACCGTCCGCCGCGCCGAAGCTTTCTGTTGAGTGAACTCGCCCTTCCACGCTACAGAACCGTATGCGCCGAGCGAGCTATAACGTCGAGCTGCTGCTCGCGTGTAAGGGCGATAAACTTTACAGCGTACCCCGAAACCCGAATGGTAAAGTTTGAGTATTCCTCCTTTTCGGGATGCTCCATCGCGTCTTTAAGCTTGTCGACGCCAAACACGTTTACGTTCAGGTGATGCGCACCGCGCTTAAAATATGCGTCGAGCAGGGCTACAAGGTTGTCCTTCCGCTCGTTATCGCTGTTGCCGAGCGCGGAGGGCGAGATTGTCTGCGTGTTTGAAATGCCGTCCAGCGCGTAGCTGTATTTGAGCTTTGCGACAGAGCAGAGCGAGGCGATAAGTCCGTGCTTTTCCGCGCCGTATGACGGGTTTGCTCCGGGCGAGAGCGGCTCGCCCTCCCGTCTGCCGTCCGGCAGGTTGCCCGTCGCCTTGCCGTAAACGACGTTTGACGTTATCGTGAGGATTGATGTGGTAGGCTCGGCTCCGCGGTAGGTCGCATACCGCCGTATCTTTCCGATAAAGGTTTTCAGCACCCACCGCGCGATGTCGTCCGCGCGGTCGTCGTTGTTGCCGTAGCGCGGAAATTCGCCATCAATCCCGTAGTCGACGGCAATGCCGTTTTCGTCACGAATCGGGCGCACCCTTGCGTATTTTATAGCGGAAAGCGAGTCGACGACGTGCGAAAAACCGGCGATGCCTGTGGCAAAGGTGCGCTTGAGATCGGTGTCGATAAGCGCCATCTGCGCCGCCTCGTAGTTATATCTGTCGTGCATATAGTGAATCACGTTGAGCGTGTTGACGTAAAGCCCTGCAAGCCAGTCCATCATCTGCTCAAACTTGCCGAGTGCCTCGTCAAAATCCAATACGTCGCTTGTCACCCTCTCGAAAAGCGGGGAGACCTGCTGCTTTGTTCTCTCGTCCACGCCGCCGTTTATCGCGTACAGCAGGCACTTGGCAAGGTTTGCCCTCGCGCCGAAAAACTGCATCTCCTTGCCAGTCTGCGTGGCGGACACGCAGCAGCAGATGGAGTAATCGTCGCCCCAGACCGGGCGCATCACACCGTCGTTTTCGTACTGTATGGAGCTTGTATCGACCGAGATTTTGGCGGCGTATTTCTTGAATTTCTCCGGCAGACGGCGGGAGTACAACACCGTGAGGTTAGGCTCGGGCGATGGACCCATATTTTCAAGCGTGTGTAAAAACCTGAAATCGGTCTTTGTCACCATATGCCTGCCGTCGCTTCCCATCCCGGCAACCGACAGCGTCGCCCACACCGGATCGCCCGAAAACAGCTCGTTGTAGCTCGGTATCCGCGCAAATTTCACCATCCGGCACTTTAATACAAAGTGGTCGATAAGCTCCTGCGCCTCGCTCTCGGTCAGCGTTCCGCGCTCCAAATCCCGCGTGACGTATATGTCGATAAAAGCCGACACCCTGCCGACGCTCATCGCCGCGCCGTTTTGCGTCTTAATCGCGGCAAGATAGCCGAAATACAGCCACTGCACCGCCTCCTTCGCGTTTCCGGCGGGGTAGGATATGTCAAAGCCGTAGATTTTCGCCATCTTTTTCATCTCGCCCAGCGCGCGTATCTGCATTGCGACCTCCTGCCGCAGCCGTATCCGCTCGTCGTTGGGCGTGCCGCGCTCCAGCCCGCGCAGGTCGCGCTTTTTTTGCTCGATTAAAAAGTCTATCCCGTACAGCGCGACCCGCCTGTAATCGCCGACAATGCGCCCGCGCCCGTAAGTGTCCGGCAGTCCTGTTATTATCTTGTTGTGGCGCGCAAGGCGCATCTCGGGCGTATATGTGTCAAACACCGCCTGGTTGTGCGTCGTCCTGTACTCGGTGAATATCTTTTCAAGCACGCCGCTCGGCTCGTAGCCGTAGCTGCGGCAGGCCTGACACGCCGTCTTTATCCCGCCAAACGGCATAAACGCCCGCTTTAACGGTTTGTCCGTCTGAAGCCCCACGATCTGCTCATCCGCTTTTGAGAGATAACCCGCCGCGTGGGACGTCATGGTAGACACCACCTCGGTGTCCATGTCCAAAACGCCGCCGCGGGCGCGCTCTTCCTTTTGCAGGTCGCTCAGCTTGCCCCACAGCCGCTTTGTCGCCGTCGTCGGTCCGCATAAAAAGCTCTCGTCGCCGTCGTAAGGGGTGTAGTTGTCCTGTATGAACTGGCGCACGTCTATTTCGTTTTTCCACACAGAACCGCTAAAGCCCTGCCACTGTGCCTTGTCTGCCATTTTTGTCTCCCAAATGTAGTGTTAGTTAGATTATACCACACAATTTACAAATTTCATCATTTAATGATAACTTTAAGCGTAGAATTTTCTCGCCAAAAACATACTATCTATTGTATATATTAACAAATTATATACCCATATATAGATTTTGCATATTTTGATTTGCCTTTGTCAATAATAAAATCAAACCGAAAGGAGACAGAAAATGGAACTCAGTACCAAAGAAAAAGAATTGCTTAAAGACCTGAAGGATCAGGAAAAGCTCTGTATCGAAAAATACGAGCGCTACGCGTCCGGCACTTGCAGCGAGGAGCTTTGCTCGCTTTTCAACTCGATGGCGAAAACGGAGCGTGAGCATCACAAGACCATTGTCAATATGATGGACGGCAAGGTGGAGGACGCGCCCGCGACGATATCCAATTCCAACAACTGCGACTGCGGCTGCTGTAACTATTCGGACGAGGAGAGCCGCCAGAACGACGCGTTTATGTGCAAGGATATGCTTGCGACCGAAAAGCACGCCTCCGCGCTTTACGACACCTGTGTGTTTGAGTTTACAAACCCGCAGGCAAGGAAAATGCTCAGCCATATTCAGGACGAGGAGCAGCAGCACGGCGAACAGCTTTACACCTTTATGTCAAATAACAATATGATAGGCTGAAATCCGCTATAATGTAAAAAGCGCCCCAAGCGGGCGCTTTTTTCGTTTATATTCTTTACGGCTCCTGCCGGTCGTCGGTTCTGTCAAGGAGATAATCTATGCTCACGCCGTAATAATCGGCAAGCTTTATAAGCGTTTCCGCCGTCAATGATATAACTCCCGTTTCGTACTGTGAATATGTATTTTGAGATACGTTTAAGACCTTTGCAATATCCGCCCGCTTCAAATCCCTGTCCTCGCGTATCGCACGCAAATTTTTGAATTGCATAACAACACCCCGAAATTATTATGCAATATCTGGACTAAAGATATTGGCAAATATCTGTAATACAGATATAATAATTTTAGATTTCATCAAAAAAAAGGGGGGGGAATGATGTATGATAGGTTTAGTGATTTTTTTGGCTGTTGCGGTGGATCTTGTTATTTCCGGTTTTATAGCGACTAAGTTCGACGATATTGCCAAGCTTAAAGGTCACGACGGGTATTTCTTGTGGTGTTTTCTTTTGGGTCCTGTG
The DNA here is from genome assembly GCA_947627315.1 of uncultured Clostridia bacterium. Taxonomy (GTDB): domain Bacteria; phylum Bacillota; class Clostridia; order Oscillospirales; family QAKW01; genus RGIG9041. Next base: position 14,624 of record CANQVN010000004.1, read on the forward strand.
GGCTGGGCGATGGTAATCGCGCTGCCGGACAGAAACGCGCCGACTTCCCAAACATCCGGAGCGGCGCACCCCGCGAGTAGCCGCACCGCGGCAGAGCCGGACGACACTCTGCCGGATCTTTGATAAGGAGGGCGGTAAAATGTCTGACAGGTATACAAAGCTTTCCAAGCTCCCGGACAATCTGTATCTTGACGGCGCGCCCGTTTTGATTGCCGCCGGCGCGCTGCTCAAGGACAATATAAACGGCGGCGTCATTTTACAGCTGAAGCTGTGCAATTTGTCTCATCATATGCTCACCGCATGCAAGGTGAGCGTCAGGGCGTTTGACCCGAGCGGCGCGGAGCTTGAGGGAGTAGACGGATTTTCATATCTTGATCTTTTTGTCGGGCAGGGCGATAATTTTGGCGCGAAAGTGCCGATACCGCTGCCGGACAGCACCACGCGGCGCGTTTCGGTCTGCGTTATGCAGGCTGTGTTCGAAGCTGCTGAATCCGGCAAGCAAGACGTCTGGCAGCATCCCGTCTGCGAGTGGGAACCGCTGCTTGAGCAGCAGATGATAGAGGAAAAATTCTCCGATTACGAGCTGCGCCGCCAGTATTTCATTGAAACGGACGGCACGGACGGCGAGTGTCGGTTTGTTCCGCAAAAAGTCGGCAGCGTGTTTCTTTGCGACTGTGGGACTGTAAATCTTGTAAGTGAAAAGGTATGCTATGAATGCGGCGGAGAGTTTGAAACGCTCGTTTACGCGTTGGATGAAGACATGCTCACCGAAAAGATGAATGAGCGTTTGGCAGAAGAGGAAGCGGAACGCATCGAGCGGGAACAAAAAGCGGAGCAGGAGGAAAAAGAGCGTCGACGTAAAATGAAAATCACCGCGGCAATAGTGTTGTCCGCCGCGGCTGCCTTTATAATTTTTGTTGTTATACTGAAATGAGTATCAATGAGGTCAATAAATATTTTAGCTCCGATGCAGCAAGAATGTGCGCACCGACGGCATATGCCAAAAGCCAAGGAGCATATACAAACGATAATTACACCGTAGGTGGCAAAGCCACCTGTGGGTGGTGGCTCCGGTCGCCCGGCTCCTATCAGAATAATGCCGCTGGTGTATACGTTGAGGGCGGCGTTTACGGAGACGGTAACTATTTCGGCAATGATACTGGCTGTGTTCGCCCCGCTTTGTGGATAAATCTGGAGTAGATCACAAGCGATCATTTACATACAAAAGCCCGTACTCGCAAAACGAGTACGGGCTTTTATTATGCCGAAATTATCACCGCAGTTTGACGGCGGTGCCGTAGGCTGTGACCTCGGCGGCGCTCTGCATAACGGAGGAGGACGTAAGCCTGATGCCGACGACAGCGTCCGCGCCGAGCGCTTCCGCCTGAGCGATCAGCCGCTCTATGGCAACCTTCCGCGCGTCGTCCAGCATTTCCGTATACCCCTTTATCTCGCCTCCGACAATGGTTTTCATGCCCGCCATAAAGTCCTTGCCGAAATGCTTGGACGTCACGACGCTGCCGGTGACCAGCCCGAGGTTCTGTTCTGTTTCTCTTCCGGGTATGCAATCTATAGTTGAAAGCAACATTTTTAATCCAGCTCCTTTTTACCTGTGTAAAGCTCGTAATATCTGCCCTTTTGCGTCAGCAGATCGTCGTGGTCGCCCCGCTCGATAATCTCGCCGTGCTCCAGCACCATAATGGCGTTGGCGTTGCGGACGGTGGACAGCCTGTGCGCTATAACAAAGGTGGTGCGCTCCTTCATCAGTCTGTCCATGCCGTGCTCGATGTGCCGCTCGGTTCGCGTGTCGACCGAGCTTGTCGCCTCGTCCAGTACCAGTATCGGCGCTTTGGACAGCGCCGCGCGCGCTATGTTGAGCAGCTGCCGCTGCCCCTGCGACAGGTTCGCCCCGTCGCCCTCTATCACGGTGTTATATCCGTCCGACAGCCGCATGATAAAGCTGTGCGCGCTCGCTGTTTTCGCGGCGGCTATAACCTCGTCGTCCGTCGCGTCCAGCCTGCCGTAGCGTATGTTTTCCATAATCGTGCCGGAAAACAGGTGGGTGTCCTGAAGTACCATCGTGATGCTGCGGCGCAGGTCGTCAAGCGGGTAGTCGCGCACGCTGACCCCGTCTATCGTAATCTCGCCCTCCTGTATGTCGTAAAACCGGTTGAGCAGGTTGGTAACGGTGGTCTTGCCCGCGCCTGTCGAGCCGACAAACGCTATTTTCTGCCCCGGCTTTGCGTAAAGTGAAATGTCCTTGAGTATCGTTTTGTTCGGATCGTAGCCAAAGGTGACGTGCTTCAGCTCGACGTACCCCTTCATACCCTCCGTTGACGCGGGAGAGGGGATATCGGCGGGCTCCGGCTCAAGGTCAAGTATCGTGAACACCCGCTCCGCGCCCGCCAGCGCGGAGAATATCGTCGCCATCTGCTGGGAGATGTTGTTTATCGGCATCGAAAAGTGACGCGCGAAGTTTACAAATACGGTAAGTCCGCCCGTGTCAAACCCGCGCAGCACACACAAAATCCCGCCGATGCCCGCCGCCAGCGAATAGCTTATCTGCGAGGTGTTGCCCATAATGGGACCCATCACGCCGCCCCAGAACTGCGCGCCTATCTGCTTTGAACGCAGATCCTCGTTGAGAAATGAAAACTCTTTTTCACAAATCTGCTCGTGGTTGAACACCTTGACGACCTTCTGCCCCGACACCGACTCCTCGATATAGCCGTTTACCGCGCCGAGCGCCTCCTGCTGCGCCGTGTAGTATTTCCGGCTGATTTTGGCTATCGCCGAGCCGCCGAAAATGAATATCGGTGCAAAAAACAGAGTGATGAGGGTGAGCCACACGTTGGTGCAAATCATCAGCGTCAGCGTGCCGACAAGCGTTATCGCGCCCGATATCAGCGAGACTACCGAGTTATCGAGCATAACGCCGATGTTGTCAACGTCGTTTGTAAACCGGCTCATCACCTCGCCCGTGCTGTTGGAGTCGAAAAAGCGCACCGGCAGCGACTGGATTTTTTCAAACAAATCGTTGCGTATTTTCTCAATCGCGCTCTGCGATACCAGTATCATGCTGCGCTGCTGGCAGTAGGTGAAGGCGACGCCGACAAGGTATATCCCCAGCATGACAAAAATCATGGTTAAAAGATATCTCAGACGCTCCTCCATCGACTTGCTGCCGTCGATAAGGTTGTTTATCACAGGTCTGAGTATGTACGACCCGCCGAGCGACGCCGCGGTGGAGCCGAGCATACATATCAGCGCGACGATAAGCCGCGTCTTATATACCGCGATGTAATGAAGCAGGCGCGACAGGGTGCGCTTCATATTTTTGGGTTTGCCGTGCGGATGCCCGCGCCGCCCGCCGCCCGGACCTCTGCCGGGACCGCCGCGCCGTGCCGGCGCGCCTGCAAGCGCGCTTGACGCGCCCTTGTATTGCTTTTTCAGCTCTTCAAGACTGCGTGCTCCCATGCTCACGCCTCCTTTCTGTCGTTTTGTGAATAGTATATCTCCTGATATTCTTTGTTGCTTTCCAAAAGCTCGGCGTGCGAACCGATACCCGTTATCTGTCCGTCGTCCATAACGACTATCACGTCCGCGTCCGCAACGGAGGATATCCGCTGTGCGATGATTATCTTTGTCGAATCCGCAAGCTCGTTTTTGAAGGCGCGGCGGATGTTTGCCTCGGTCGCCGTGTCGACCGCGCTTGTCGAGTCGTCAAGAATGAGTATTTTCGGCTTTTTAAGAAGCGCGCGGGCTATACACAGCCTCTGCTTCTGCCCGCCCGACACGTTCGTGCCGCCTTGGTCAAGCTCTGTCTTATACCCGTCCGTAAAGCTGTCGATAAAGATGTCCGCCTGCGCGCTGCGGCATGCCGCCCTGACCTCCTCGTCCGTAGCGTCGCTGTCGCCCCAGCGCAGATTGTCCTCAATAGTGCCGGAAAACAGCACGTTTTTCTGTAATACCATGCCGACGCCCTCGCGCAGGTTATGCAGGCTGTAATCGCGCACGTTCACGCCGTCTATCAAAACCTCGCCCTCGTCCGTGTCGTACAGCCGCGGTATCAGCGACACAAGCGTCGTTTTGCCGCAGCCTGTCGAGCCGATTATGCCGACGGTCTGCCCCGGCTCTATTGTCAGATTTATGTTATTCAACACCTTGCTTTCGCTGTTTTTGTAGTAGCGAAAGCCCACGTTTTTAAATTCTATTCTGCCGTCCTTGACGGTGAGCGTTTTATGCGCGGCGTTATCGTCGCTTATGTCCGTTTTTTCGTCAAGCACCGCCGAAATACGCTTTGCGGACGCCATCGCGCGGGATGAGAACATAAACAGCATTGTAACCATGACAAGCGACATAAGTATCTGGGTTATGTATGTGATAAACGCGATAAGGTCGCCGTCCAGCATCGCGCCGTTCATAACCATCCTGCCGCCCAGCCACAGCACAGCGACGGTGGTGAGATTCATAAGCAGCGTCATTACCGGCTGCATACATATCATAACGAACATCGCGGAAAGCCCCGCGTTTTTGAGGTCGCCGTTTGATTTTCTGAACTTTGCTATCTCAAAATCCTGCCGTACAAACGACTTTACCACCCGCACGTTTGTTATGTTTTCCTGAATGTTGGAGTTGAGCTTATCTACCTTTTCCTGCATTACGCCAAACCGCGGAAAGCCGGTGCGGATAATGAACAGCATCACAACTACAAGTATCGGTATCGCCACCGCAAGCACGGTCGCAAGCGACGGGCGCAGCATTATCGCCATAATAAGCGCGCCTATCAGCATGCCGGGCGAGCGCAGGAACATTCGCAGCAGCATATTCACAAAATTCTGCATCTGCGTTATGTCGTTTGTAAGCCGGGTTACAAGCGAGCCTGTCGAAAACTTGTCGATGTTTGCAAAGGAAAAGCTTTGTATTTTCGCAAACACGTCCCGCCGCAGGTCGGTTGCAAAGTTGACCGAGGCTTTCGCGCCGAAGTACGCCCCGCCGACGCCGCCCGCCATCATAAGCAGCGCGGTAAGCACCATAAGCGCGCACGTTCCGACTATACTGTGCCAGTCTCCCTTGTTTACGCCGTCTGTTATGATGATTGACAGAAACCGCGGCATAAGCACCTCGCCTATAACCTCTACGATCATGCAGAGCGGTCCCAATATGAAAAACAGCTTATACGGCTTTACATATTTCATCCATCGTCTCATATTCTGCTATCTTGCTCCTTGTCTGTAAGATTGTCTTTCATTCGTTCAAGCATTGCGGCAAGCTCCGCAAGCTCGCTGTCGTCAAATCCGTAAAACATCCGTTTGTCCGTCGAGCGGAAAATGTCCTTGGAACGCCTTACCGTGTCCTTGCCCTTTTCAGTGAGCAGGATACTGTTTTTCCGAAGGTCGGTTTCCGACTGCCCGCGACGGATATATCCGCCGTTTTCCAGCTTGTTTAGCGTCACCGCCACCGCGGCGGGGGACACGTTAAAAGCGCCCGCCAGCTCGTTTTGCGACGGCGTTATCTCCTTGTCCGACAGATACATCAGCATCTTGTGCTGGGTGTGGTGAATGCCGAGCGGCTCAAGCTGCTTTTCATACTGCCTGCGGTGCTGGCGTATCGTGCAAATCATAAGGTGAAGCATATCGGCATATTTGTCCCTTTTCATTGCATCCTCACTTTCAAAAAACGTTAACGTGTTAAACAAACATTACTTATTATAGCACCTGAAAATAATATGTCAATAGTATTTTTTCACTTTTAAAAAATAAAATATCCCATCATCATCGGGATTTTTTTGAAAAAAATGAAATTTATTATTGACAAACCGAAAAAAGCGTGTATAATAAAACATATAAAACAGATAGGAATTAGGGTAATGCCTTTTTCCCGGGGCGTTTTATATGATAAATAAGGAGTGATTTTTATGTCTGAAATCTACGGTTCGGCTGACAGCCTTATAGGCAAAACCCCGCTTTTGGAGCTTGCCCACATCGAAAAGGAGCTTGACCTTAAAGCGAGGCTTGTCGCAAAGCTGGAGTATTTCAACCCGGCGGGTTCCGTCAAGGACAGGATAGCCAAAGCAATGATAGACGACGCGGAAAAAAGCGGAAAGCTGAAGCCCGGCTCGGTTATAATCGAGCCCACCTCCGGCAACACGGGGATAGGGCTTGCGTCCGTCGCCGCGGCGCGCGGGTACAGGATAATTGTCGTTATGCCGGAGACCATGTCGGTCGAGCGCAGGCAGCTTATGAAGGCATACGGCGCGGAGATTGAGCTTACCGACGGCGCGAGCGGTATGAAGGGCGCGATAGCGCGGGCAAACGAGCTTGCCTCCGCCTTAGAGAACAGCTTTATCCCCGGGCAGTTTGTAAACCCCGCCAATCCGCAGATTCACTTTGAGACGACAGGACCCGAGATATATAACGATACCGACGGCAAGGTGGACGTATTTGTCGCGGGTGTCGGCACCGGCGGCACGATAACGGGCGTCGGCAAATATCTGAAAAGCAAAAATCCCGATATCAGGGTCGTCGCGGTCGAGCCGGAGTCGTCGCCCGTGCTTTCAAAAGGCACGGCGGGACCGCATAAGATACAGGGCATCGGCGCGGGCTTTGTGCCGGAGGTTCTTGATACCGGAGTTTACGATGAGATTATCCCCGTTTCAAATGAAAATGCGTTTGCCACCGGTAAGCTTATAGGCAGAAAAGAGGGCGTGCTTGTCGGCATATCGTCGGGCGCCGCGGTATATGCGGGCGTTCAGCTTGCAAAAAGACCTGAAAACGCGGGCAAGACGATAGTCGTTTTGCTGCCGGACACGGGCGACAGATATCTGTCTACGCCGATGTTTGAGGATTGATTTATAATTATGAAAAAAGAAAATTTTGTAAGGCTGACTTTCGCGGCGCTGTTTGCCGCGCTCGTGTTTGTAGGCACGGTGTGTATCACGGTGCCGCTGCCGTTCGGGTATTTTAACCTCGGCGACGGGTTTTTGCTGATTGCCGCGTGGGTTGTCGGCGGCGCGTATGCCGCCGTCGCCGCCGGCGCTGGCGCAGCGATAGCCGACCTTATGCTTGCCCCCATCTACGCACCTGCGACTGTTGTCATAAAGGTGATAATGGTGGTTTTGGCTATAGTTATTTCAAAAGCGATAATCAAGGCGGCGCCGTCGCTTAGCATTGTGGGATACGGCGTGAGCGCCGTTGTGGCGGAGCTTTTTATGGTTGCGGGCTATTATGTCTATGAGTCGGCGCTGTATGGCTTTGTCCCGGCGCTTGCCTCTGTCACGGGCAACCTTTTGCAGGGCGCGGCGGCGACGGCTATAAGTGTTGTCGTGATATCTATTCTTTCCTCGTCGGGCATATTAAAACGCCTGCCGTTTAATAAAAAGTAGGCGGCTATATTACATAGTTATCCTGAGATTGGCGCGCGCTGTCAAGCAGATCCTGCAGCGTTATTCCGTCCAAATACTCGCAGATAACCTTGTAAAGCCCTTTCCACATCGGCAGCGTGGCGCACTCGCCCGCGCGCTCGCAGCCGGCGGGCGTCTCGTCGAGGCAGGCGACGGGCGCAAGACTTCCCTCTGTCAGCCTTAAAATCTGACCGACGGTATATTTTGACGGCGGCTTTGCCAGCATATACCCGCCCTGAAACCCGCGGTTTGTCTTTAATATGTCTGAGCTGTTGAGAATTGGGACTATCTGTTCAAGATATTTTTTGGAAATGCCCTGTCGCTCGGCGATATCCTTGAGCGACACATATTCCGTCCCGCGGTGCTGGGCGAGGTCAACAAGCATGCGCAGCGCGTATCTTCCTTTGGTGGATATTTTCATGGTAAAGCACACTCCGTATCTTTTTTAACGTCATTATACCATTTAATGACGCTGTGTTCAAGTATTTTTACAATAAATCCGATAGGAAACATCGGATATAAAACAAAAGAAGGGAAAAACCAATGTCTGAATATAAATTTGAAACGCTTCAAGTACACGCGGGGCAGGAGAGTCCCGACCCTGCGACAGACGCGCGCGCCGTCCCGATTTACGCGACGACCTCGTATGTTTTTAAAAACTCGGCTCAGGCGGCGGGCAGGTTCGGGCTTACCGAAGACGGAAATATTTACAGCCGCCTTATGAACCCCACGTCCGACGTGTTTGAAAAGCGCATCGCGTCATTGGAGGGCGGCGCGGCGGCACTTGCGACCGCCTCCGGCTCTGCGGCGATAACCTACGCCGTGCAGAACATAGCTCTCGCGGGCGACCATATAGTATCGTCCACAAACCTGTACGGCGGCACATATAACCTATTTGCAAACACACTCAAAGACCAGGGGATAACGACCGACTTTGTTGACCCGTCCGACCCCCAAAACTTTGAAAAGGCGATAAAGCCGAACACCAAGCTGATTTACGCCGAGACGCTGGGCAACCCCAATTCGGACGTTGTCGACCTTGAGGCAATATCGGAAATTGCGCATAAGCACGGCATTCCGCTTATCGTTGACAACACCTTTGCGACCCCCTATCTGCTCCGTCCTATCGAGCACGGCGCGGATATCGTCGTCCACTCCGCCACCAAGTTTATCGGAGGACACGGCACGGTAATGGGCGGCGTTGTCATAGACTCGGGCAGGTTCGATTGGGGAAAAAGCGGGAAATTCCCGGGGCTTTCTCAGCCAAACCCGTCCTATCACGGCGTTGTGTTTACAAAGGCGTGCGGCAACATCGCATATATTATGAAGCTGCGCACGACGCTGATGCGCGACCAGGGCGCGACCATTTCGCCCTTCAACTCGTTTTTGCTGCTGCAAGGGCTGGAGACGCTGTCGCTTCGCGTTGAAAGGCACGTTCAAAACGCGCTGCGCGTTGTGGATTTTCTCAAATCCCACCCGCAGGTCGAGCGGGTAAACCACCCCTCGCTTGCAAAGGGCAGGGCAAAGGAGCTGTATGACAGCTATTTTAAAAACGGCGCGGCGTCAATATTCACCTTTGAGATAAAAGGCGACGCCGAAAAGGCGAAAAAATTCACCGAGAGCCTGCGTCTGTTCTCACTGCTTGCCAACGTGGCGGACGTCAAATCGCTTGTGATACACCCCGCCTCCACTACCCACTCTCAGATGACCGAAAGCGAGCTTTTGACAAGCGGGATAAAGCCGAACACCGTCCGGCTTTCGATAGGAACCGAGCATATCGACGATATTATTGCCGACCTTGTCCACGGCTTTGAAGCGGTAAAATAACCCGCCCCACGCGACATACGCCATGCCGGAAACCCCAAACAAAAGCGAGGGAATAAAACTCCCTCGCTTTTACTTGATTTATATAACCGTTGATGGTATAATAGACCGGTAATTTCCCGAAAGGTAAAAGTATATGAAGCTTACCGAGATACTTAAAAAAGATGCGCTGTCGCTTTCCTTTGAGGTGTTTCCGCCCAAGACGGACAGCGACTTTGAAAGCGTTCGCGCCGCAACCGAGAAAATAGCAAGGCTTTTGCCCGCCTTTGTCAGCGTCACCTACGGCGCGGGCGGCGGCACGAGCAAATATACGCTGGAGATTGCAAAGAACATAAGGGACAGCGTCGGCGTGCCGACGCTGGCGCACCTCACCTGCGTTTCCTCCACCCGCGAAACGGTGCGGCAGAAAATAGCGGATATGCAAAAGGCGGGCATTGAAAACGTGATGGCGCTTCGCGGCGACCTTACGCCCGAGCTTGAAAAGTCGGACAGGTCGCGCTGGGCATATCGCTACGCTGTCGATCTTATCCGTGAAATTAAAGAGAGCGGGGCGGACTTTTGTATCGGTGGGGCGTGCTATCCCGAAATTCACCCCGAAAGCGCAGACCGGAGAGAGGATATACTCCACTTAAAGGAAAAGGCGGACGCCGGCTGCGACTTTTTCACGACCCAGATGTTTTTTGACAACAACCTGCTTTATAATTTTCTCTATAAAATACGCGAGGCGGGCATCACGCTGCCCGTGATACCGGGAATAATGCCGATAACCCGCGCGGGGCAGGTGGCGCGCGCGATAAAGCTTTCCGGCTCGTTTATGCCTCAGCGGTTCAAGAGCCTTGTGGACAAATTCGGCTCCTCTCCCGCGGCAATGAAGCAGGCGGGTATAGCCTACGCCACCGACCAGATAATCGACCTTTATGCAAACGGCGTTAAAAACGTACACGTCTACACCATGAACAATCCCGACGTTGCCGAGCAGATACAGCGCAACCTGTCGGACATCCTCGGCTGAATATGCAAAGCACGGTGATTGTAAAAACATATCCCGCGCCGCCGGTTGACAGGCGGCAGGCGCTGCGCTACTGCGGCGGCGGGGAGAGCGCCGCTCTAACGGAGCTTTTGGAGGCGTGCGCCGCAGAGGCTGAGGACAAGCTTGTATATAAGGTCTGCTTTTGCGAGTTTGAACTTGAGCTGTCGGGAGACGCCGCCGATATGACTTTTGCAAAGGCGGACTCGCGCTCGCTTTGTAAAAACCTTGCGGGCTGTCGGAAAATAATTCTGTTTGCGGCGACCGTCGGCATCGGTATTGACAGGCTTATAACGAAATACAGCTCGATTTCGCCCTCCCGCGCGCTGATGCTTCAGGCGCTGGGCGCGGAGCGTATCGAGAGCCTGTGCGATGCGTTCTGCAAAGATATCAGCACGGAATATGCGGATTTTACGCCACGCCCGCGCTTCAGCCCCGGCTACGGCGACCTGCCGCTTACGCTGCAAAAGGATATATTCGCGGCGCTCGACTGCCCGCGTAAAATCGGGCTTTCGCTCAATGACAGTCTGCTGATGTCGCCATCCAAATCGGTCACGGCGATAATCGGGCTTGCAAAGAGGTAACAATGGATTTAAGACAGTTTATAAAACACAATATCGTCCGGCTGGACGGCGGTATGGGTACGCTTTTGCAGCGGCAGGGGCTGGAGGCGGGTCAGCTGCCCGAACGGTGGAATATCACCCGCGCCGATGTGATAAGAGATATCCACCGCGCTTATTTTGATGCGGGAAGCAATATCGTCTGCACCAACACCTTCGGCGCAAATTCGCTTAAATTCAGCGATTTTGAGCTTGAAAGCATAATCGCCGCCGCATTTGATAACCTGCGCGCCGCCGCAGAGCAAAGCCGAGAAAAACAGCCGAAATTTGCAGCTCTTGATATAGGTCCTGTCGGGCGGCTGCTTGCGCCCTACGGCGATTTGGATTTTGAAGATGCCGTTTCGATTTTTTCAAAAACGGTAAAGCTCGGCGTAAAACACGGGGCGGATTTAATTTTCATCGAAACGATGAACGACAGCTACGAGACTAAGGCGGCGCTGCTCGCGGCAAAGGAAAGCTGTGATTTGCCGGTGTTTGTGTCAAACGCCTACGGTGAGGATGGAAAGCTTATGACAGGCGCGTCTCCCGCCGCGATGACAGCGCTGCTCGAGGGCATGGGCGCGGATATGATAGGGGTAAACTGCTCGCTTGGACCCGATAAGCTGATACCTGTCGTAAAAGAGTATCTGAAATACAGCTCCACTCCGGTTTTGTTCAAGCCGAACGCGGGGCTTCCGTCTGTAAAAGACGGGGTCACGGTGTACGATATTCAGCCGCCCGAGTTTGCCGCTTTGATGAAAGAAGCGCTCGCGCTCGGCGTGCGCGCCGTCGGCGGCTGCTGCGGCACAACGCCCGAGCATATCGCCGCGCTTTCGAAGCTTACGCGGGATATGCGCCCGTCCGATGTTGAAAAAAAGGAAATAACCTGCGTAAGCTCCTACACCCACGCGGTCGAGTTTAAGGATGAGCCTGTGCTGATAGGGGAGCGCATCAATCCGACCGGGAAAAAGCGGTTTAAGCAGGCGCTTGTCGAGCGGGATATCGACTATATCCTGACCGAAGGGTTAAACCAGCAGGAGCGCGGCGCGCATGTGCTGGACGTAAACGTCGGGCTTCCCGAAATCGACGAACCGGAGCTTTTGACCGAGACCGTGACACGCCTTCAAGCGGTGTGCGACCTTCCGCTTCAGATAGACACGTCCGACACCGTCGCTATGGAGCGCGCGCTTCGCCGCTGCAACGGCAAGGCGATGATAAACTCGGTAAACGGCAAAGCGGAGAGTATGTCCGCCGTGTTCCCGCTTGTAAAAAAGTACGGCGGGCTTGTCGTCGCGCTGACGCTGGATGAAAACGGAATACCGGACACGGCGTCCGGCAGGTGTGAAATTGCAAGGCGCATTTTAGAGACGGCGGCGCGGTACGGCATTTCAAAAAAGGATATTATTTTCGACCCTCTTGCAATGACGGTCAGCGCCGATAATAATGCGGCGGCGGTCACCCTCGGCGCGCTGCGCCTGATACGGGAAAATCTCGGCTGCCGCACCCTGCTCGGCGTGTCAAATGTGTCGTTCGGTCTGCCGGACAGAGACGCAGTCAACAGCGCGTTTTTTATAAGTGCGCTTGAAAACGGGCTTTCGGCGGCGATAATGAACCCCTATTCCTATGATATGATGCGGGCGTATCACACCTACCGCGCGCTGCACGGTATGGATGAAAACTGCGCCGGTTATATCGCCTTTTCGCAAAACAGCAAGCCTGCGGCAAAGGATATAATTTCACCCGCGCCCGAACCCGAGGCGGCTGAGCAGACAGAGCTGCGGCAGGCGATAGTCAAGGGCATAAGCGAAAGCGCGGCAGTTATCACCGACAGACTTCTTGATAAAACTCCGCCGCTCGATATCGTGCAAAACGAAATTATCCCCGCGCTGGACAAGGTGGGGCGCGGCTTTGAGAGCAAAAAGGTGTATCTGCCTCAGCTTTTGATGAGCGCGGAGGCGGCAAAGTCCGCCTTTGAGCGGATAAAGCGGTTTATGGCGGGAAAAGAGGACGCGGCTGCCGGCAAGTGCGATTTTGTCATCGCGACCGTCAAGGGAGACATTCACGACATAGGCAAAAACATTGTAAAGCTGCTGCTTGAAAACTACGGCTTTAAGGTGACGGACCTTGGAAAGGACGTGCCGCCCGAAGCGGTGGCGGACGCGGTCTGCCGCCTGCATGCGCCGCTCTGCGGACTCAGCGCGCTGATGACGACGACCGTTCCCGCCATGGAGGAGACGATAAAGCTTTTGCGTTATCGCGCGCCATGGTGCAGGATAGTTGTGGGCGGCGCTGTGTTAAACCGCGAGTACGCGCAGAAAATCGGCGCGGACAAATACTCGGCGGACGCTATGGAAACGGTGCGCTACGCCGACAAGATAAACTCAAATCTGTCTTAGCTTTATATAAAAAGCCCTTGCTTTGCAAGCCTGCAAAGCAAGGGCTTTTTTAGACGACGCTTATTTTAACGTCGCCGACGTCGGTTGTTATTTCACATTTTCCGCCTGTCAATGTTTTCGGCACGTCAACGTCTCCCACCGAGCTTTGGACAATAAACACTTTATCCGACAAAAGCGTTCCCGTAACGCTGCCCACATCGGTTTTCACCAAGATTGACTGCGCGTCGCAATTTTCAAATTCTATGTCGCCGACGTCGCTTTCAATACTAAAAGATGATTTTGCAATCACGTTTTTCAAAATTACATTTCCGATATCGTTTTTGGCAATAAGCTCGCCGCAGTCCACATCCGTCAAAGCCGCCGTTCCCACTTCGCTTTCAATGTAAGCGGCGCCGCTTATATCCGCCGTATTCAGGCGGATGCCGCCCGTGTCCGTGCGGATTTTGACAGAGTCTGCTGTTATGCCGCCGCAGACAATGTCCGCCGTGTCGGTCGTGATGTCGACGCTTTTAAAGGTAAACCCGCTCGGTATTTTAATGCCGCCTGTGTCGGTTTCGATAAATAATGAACTATATTCGGCTTTCGGCAGATAAACGGTTACGGACTCAGTGCCGAAATTTATGCCGATGTTGTCATACCATTTTCGGGTGTCTTTTGTATCTATTATAAGCGTTCTATTCCTTACTGTGACGCTGTGCCGCAGCTTTTCCCGCTCCCTGCACACAACCCTGCACCCTTTGCCATCGGTCGGCATAAACGATATGTCGGATATCTGACTGGCAATGCTTATTTTATCAAAATCCCCGATTTGCTCATAGGTGTTTTCCTCGTATTTTGTCGTGCTTATCTTTTCAAAGTCAAAGCCCAACGCGGCAAATGCGCCGGTGAAAATCACAGCCCCTGTGATAACGAGGATAATGGCGGCTATCAGCCATCCTTTTCGCGCCTTTCTCATTATTTCACCCTCTTTACAAACGACAATTTTATTTTAATGATAATTTCCTTTGTTAAAACAAACAGCCCCTTTGTCGCATACCCGCAGCCGATGAAAAGCAAAATCGCAGCCCCTGCGAACGCAAGTCCTGCCCCGAAAAAGGCAAGCCCCTGCAAAAAGCTGCTCTTTGCGATAAACACGGCGGCGTAAACAACAAGGCTTACGGAAAATCCTGCCGCGCTCAAATCTACCGCCCAGAGAGACAGAGCCGCTGCCCATATCACCACATATGCGGACAATACCACCGCCGCCAGCGAAAGCAGGAGGGGAAGCCATACGGGAAAGCCCAACACCAAAAGGACGATTTCCCAAATTCTCAGCGTTCGTTTTGGCTTCACCCTTTCCATTACAAGCCTGGGCAAGGGAATTTCGGACATGATCTGAGCTATCACGTCCTCCGCACTGCCTATTTCGTCGACCGCCTGCTGCTCTGTAATACCGTCTTCCTTTCTGTCGTCAATCATTTCACTGTAAAATAACAGCCGCTCGGCTATGTCCTCCTCGGGCAGCCCCGCAAGCCCTTGCCGCAGCTTTTGCAAAAACGCTTCTTTATCCATTTGCCTCATCCTCCTTTGTCACAAACCGATAGACAGACATAATTTCTTTCCATTCCCTCTTAAATTCCTCTATTTTACGCAGCCCCTGTCCCGTGATTTTGTAATATTTTCGGAGTCTGCCCCCATGCTCCGCCGTTCGCACTTTCAGCATGCCCGCCGTTTCCAGCCGTTTCAAAATTGTATATAACGTCGATTCGGACATCTCAATAAACGGTTTTACGTCTTTGATAATCTGATACCCGTAGGTCTCCTTGTCCTTGATGGCGGCAAGTACGCAAACATCCAAAAGCCCGCGTTTTAACTGAATGTCCATGCAATACCTCCTTTTGTCATATATATCGTAACACGAAGTATTCATCCTGTCAACAGCTTTTATAATTTTTTGTTTTTATCGTCCGCAAATTTTTCTGCGGGCGGTTTTTTTTAGACCTGCCGTAAATAATAAAAAATAAAAGGAGATGACGCTTCGTGGATTTTTACGGTGATTTTGAAAAAAACATACAGCTTGTAAAAGACGCGTTTGACCGGGACGACACCTTCACGGTCAAGCGGATTGTAAACAGGCACAACCCCGCCCTTAAAATTGCGGTGGCAGTCGTAAACTGTATGGTGAGCAACGACGTCGTCGACCGCGACGTGATAGCCCCGCTTGCCGAAAGTCCGCTGTCCGAAGATATCGACGCCGCCGAAAGGGAGGGAATATTTTCCCACAGCTCGGAGCTTAAAAAGGACGCCGACGCCGCGCTTATAAGCATAGCGTCGGGCGACTGCGCGGTGTTTGTCGGAAACAGCGACAAGGTAATTATAATAGATACCAAGGGCATCCCCTCCCGCGGAACCGACGCGCCCGAAAGCGAGATATCGGTCACAGGGCCCGCGGAGGGATTTAACGAGAATATAATGACCAATCTGTCGCTTGTCAAGCGCAGGATAATGAACCCGCGCCTTAAAAACGAGTTTATGACAAGCGGCAGGCAGAGCAACTCCAAATTCTGCGTCTGCTATATCGACGGGATTGCCCGTCCCGAGCTTGTAAAGCGGCTGAAGGAACGCTTAAAGTCGATTGATACCGACTATATAGGCGACATAAACTACATCGCGGAAATGATAAGGGACGATAAAAGCTCTTTTATCAAAACCTACGGCAAGACATCCCGCCCCGACGTGTTTGCGGCAAAGCTGATGGAGGGCAGGGTAGGAATAATACTCAACGGCTCGCCGGTCGCCGTCACGCTGCCCTATCTGTTCATAGAAAATTTCCAGACCCCCGATGATTACTATCTCAACTGCTACTACGCCAACGTCGGCAGGCTTTTGCGACTTGTCGGATTTTACGTCTCGCTTTTGCTTCCCGCGGCGTATATCGCCGTGATACTTCACCATCGCGCTCTGCTCCCGCCCGAATGGCTTTACAGCATAAGCGCGTCGCAGACGGGCGTACCCGTCTCGTCGGTGGTGGAGATAGTCCTGCTTTTCGCCGCGTTTGAAATACTGCGTGAAACGGGCGCGCGGATGCCGTCCAGTATCGGACTTGCGCTCAATGTCGTGGGCGCTATCATTCTCGGTCAGTCGGCGGTCGACGCCAAGCTTGTTTCCGCGCCGATGGTTATTGTCGTCGCCTTTTCCGGCGTGATGGGGCTTATGGTCTATGAGCTTAAAGGCGCGGTGTTTTACGTCAGAGCGGCTCTTATATTTCTCGGCGCGGGTGCGGGGCTGTACGGCGTTCTTGTCGGCTTTACCGCCTTTTTGCTGCTGCTTTACAATATGTCCTCTCTCGGCGTGCCGCTGATGTACGTCAGCTCCCCGTTTTGGAAGCAGGGCAGAAGCGATACCTTCCTTCGCGCTCCGATATATAAAATGAACTACCGTCAGGAAAAATTTACCGATAATCTGAAAAGGCAGGGCAGAGTATGAAAAAGCTATACGCGCTCCTTGGCGCGGCGGCAGCGCTTTTGGCGCTGATATTCCTGTGCCTTGGCAGGTACTTTGAGATATCCGACTACGATATCGTAAGCGGCGCGGCAATCGACCGTGAGCAGGACGGCTGGCTTGTCACCTGCGAGATTTGCGTACCGTCAAGCGACAACGATTTCGGAAGCGCATGCACCTATGTCGAGGGCAGGGGAGAAACGATTGAAAAGGCGTTCGAGCGGGTGAACAGCGCGAGCGCGGGTCAGCTTTACACCGGCTGCTGTCAGCTGTATGTGATAGGTCCGTCGGCGCAGAGCGAGCGGCTTTATGAATATCTGCTGAGCGACAGCGTAAACCTCCGCGCCGTCACCTGCCTTTCAAAGGGACAGGCGCGCGACGTGCTGAAAAGCGGCAAGGACAGCGAAAACTCACGCGCGAAAAGCCTGTCCGTCGCAAAAAAAGTGAGCAGGTACTGCGCCGACTCCGGAAAGCCCTCGCCAAAGGTGACAGAGTACGTCAAAACCGGCAAGGCGGTCGTCGTCTCCGAAACGGAAACTCCCGTAAAGGCGGTGGAAAAATGAATAGACTCGGCGACATATCGACGGCGTTTTGCCTGTCGCTTGGCGGGCTTTCGCTTTTGCTTGCAGGGCAGGGGAGCGTCACGGGCGTTTTGATTGTGACTTTCGGCGCGGCGATTTATTTAACGCTTTGCTGCCTTGCTGCAAGGAAAACCCGCGAGACTATGGCTTTAGGCCGGATTAGGTACTTTGTCGGCGGCTATGCCGTCGTCTCGTCCGCCGTTTCCGTTTTCCTTTCGTCAAGGCTTGTCGTCGACGCCGGCGTTATCGACAGCGGCTTTTATCCGCTGATGGTACTGCTCACACTGCTGCTTGCGTTTTGCTTTTCCGTTTCAAAGCAAAACGCCGTAAGCTCGGTCGCTTTTGTCACGTCGTTTGCCGCCGCGGTGCTGCTTTGCGTTATGCTGTTTCTATGCGTTGTAAAAACGAGCTTTTCGCCAATCTCTTTTTCGCCGCCCGACCCGAAGCTGCTATTCCTGATTTCGGCGTTTTCGGTGTTCGACGTGTCGCTTGCACTGCCGCGGCTTTGCGGCAAAAGCCGAATGCTGTTTTTCGGCGGTATGGCGGCTCAGCTTTACGGCGCGGTGACGACGCTTGTGGCGGCAAGCGTCCTTTCGGGCAAGGTGTTTGAAGGCGCAAACACGCCTTTGCTGCTTCTCTGGCGGTCGACCTTTATAGCCTCCTTTTTCAACAGCTTTGAGATAGTGGGAGTATGTATGTTCTGCCTTATGTGCGCTGTTAAAGCGGGCTATACGCTGAGCCTTGCCGTCTCGGTTTTCGGTAAAAAAGCCGCGTTGCCGGCGGTTTTGGCTTCGGCGACGGCGGTCGTGATATTAAGCGTGTGGGGCGGCGTCATTTACGCCGCGGCGCTGCTGTCGGTAATCAGCGGTATCCTGCTGCCCGTCGCATTGCTTGCAAAACAAAAACCGAGACCGTAGTCTCGGTTTTTGCGTGCTCCGGCGTTCCCACTTGCCGCCGGAGTGTGGTTTTTGATATGCCTTAAAGCTTTTTTTGGTGCGCGTCAGCTTTCGGCAATTTTTGACTGAAGTACGCCGTAGTCGCCGTCGTCCCGCCTGTATACGACGCATACGCTGTTTGTGTCCTCGTTCAAAAACATAAAAAACGAATGTCCCAGCATGTTCATTTCAAGTATCGCGTCGTCTGCGCTCATCGGGAACAGCTCCACTGTTTTATGTCTTGCTATGTCATAGCTGTCCTCGTCCATATACTCGTTGTCAAAGTTCATCGTCGCGCCCTGATACAGCCGCTTTTCAAGCCTTGTTTTGTTTTTGCGTATCTGGCGGGTGAGCAGGTCTATTATCTCATCGACGCACATTGTCGCGCTTTTGCCCGAACGCTCGGCGCGGAAGTGCATTCCCTTTTCCGAAACGGTCGTTTCAACGGTGAAATTTTCCCGTGTTTTGGAGACGGTGACCGTCGCCGTCGCGTCGCTGCTGAAAAATTTGTCAAGCCGCGTCAGCTTTTTTTCGACAAGCCGCTTGTCGCGCTCGCTTATGTCAACTTTTCTTAAATTAAAGATAACTTTCATGCTTTCACCCTCCGTTTGTTGTGATACAGATAATCTTACTTACCTGTATCTGTATTTTAGCATATAGTAACAACAAAATAAAGTCTTTTTGAAAATTTTTAATAATATTTTTACAAAAAACTGACCGTCGACAATTTTGCGTACTCATGAGTATATTATTTTGAATAAACCTCTTGACTTTTTTAGGATTTTTGATATTATATTAAATGTGTCAAAAATGCGGGTATGGCGGAATTGGCAGACGCGCTAGATTCAGGTTCTAGTGGTAGCAATACTGTACAGGTTCAAGTCCTGCTACCCGCACCATATCGAGTGTTCATAACCAACCTGAGAGTTGGGAATGGGCACTCGATTTCTTTTTGCCGTTTCGTCCTTTTGTATGTATGGGCAGGAGCTTGTAACTCCTGCTCTTTTGTTATGCGGGCTGAGCAGTTGGAATATACTCTACCGCAACGCCTTTTCGGGTTTCCTCACGGTAATTGTGCCTGCCCGCAACGCTCGGCATTTCCAAATACCCCACGAATTTGTAGCGTATGCCGATTGCCGGAATGACGATGATCTTGTATTGTATCTATCGAAACGCGTATGATCCTCATTTCCGTGCAAAACTTTAGCCATATGCTTTTCGTTGTTTTTAAACATAAAATTCCGAGCGCCGGATTTTGCCCGGGTTAGATGTGCATTGTGACACAATGCACAATTATTTTATAAATACTTTGTTAAAAATAACTGATAAAATCTTGCTTCTATTTATTGACAAATGGCAAATATGGATATAAAATTAAAGATGTATAGGACCCAACTATGCACCAAAAATTTACAAAGGAGTTGAACACAATGAGCAAAAATTCAAAGCGCATTATATCGATAGTGATTTCGGCGTTGATGCTGATTTCACTCCTGTCGGTGTTCTGCGTGCCGACTTTCGCGGAGCCTGAAGCTGTGTCGTTTGCGGAAAATTTCCCCGACACGGAGATTGATGGCTCGGACGACGGAACGGGTCAGCCGGTAAAACTCACAAAGGATGCCGTTCTTATGGTTGACCCTGCTAAAGGAGCGCAGTATGAGAAGACCGACGCGTCAAACGGTGATTTACACGAGAAGATAGAGGTCACCATTAACGGTACGCTGTACTATTTTGAGTACGGTGTAAACGCTTTCATTGGTGACGGCACAGCGTATAATGGACTCGCAAGTACTGACCAGCTAATTAAAAAAATGTATAAGGGCGGTGGTACTCCGCAGGTTGTTATAGCTGAATGGTCTAATACCACAACGGCGCTTCAGATTAAAACACCTGTTAATCTCTTTGGTCCCAACTTCAATACCAAGCCTTACACAAACAAGGGCGGAGTTTGGCAGGAAAACACAGCTTATAACGAAAATAGCGTAACCATCGGCTTTGTCGCGGCTAACGATAAAACCACGACAGGCAATTTTGGTCTTTACGGGCTTACAATCGACGGTTATGTTGCCGCCAACTCTGTATCTGGAGCGGGACTTAACGTTTCGGTTCAGAACTGTGTGATTAACCAGGATAAATTCCCGACGATAAAAGGGATATACATTAACGCCAGTAAAGATCATATATACAATCTTTTCAACATCGGCGGCGGTAAAAAAGCGCCCGGCGGTACTCTTCAAAGTACTGCCGCGAACAATGACAAGTTGATTGTTAAAGATACTTACATTAAAAAAGTAATTGTACCTTGGAAAGATGACGCGTATAAGCCGGAGAACGCATATGAAGATGAGACGATAAGACTTATCGGCAACTACGTATACGACAACGTTACGTTTGACGGTCTGTGGATTCCCGAGGAAGTGGGCAAACACATGTCTGCGTCGACAGCCACCCTCAAAAACAACTCGCCGGAGTTCCACTTCACCGTTAAAAACAGCAATATAGGCGGATTTTTGCCGCAGGCGGACGGTCACAACGGTATGTTCTATTTCGATTCAACGGCGGATGAGGTCGCTCCCGAGTTTACCGACAGAACCGTTGAATTTTCCAACAACGTTTTCACCAACGTCTACGGCAACTCTGACAAAGACGTATTTGCCTTTGCGGATGCTTCGGTATTCACAGGCATAACCATTAAAGACAACACCTTTACATTTGGCGAAGCGGCTGCCGATATGATTGATTTCGGAGCTGCCACCGAGAATAGTCAGGTTACCGACGTTACCGTCACCGGCAACGTTATCAACGGACTTGGCGGCAAATGGAGCAGCAACGAACAGCTCCCGAACGGTACGTTCACATTTGACAAAAACTACGTCTGTGAAGCAATACCGGAAGTAACGAGCGGCAGGATAGAAGACGGCATTTTCCCCGAATTCAGCGGAGAGACCGCCATCAACAACGGCTATCGTGCCTACGACTACACTGAAAAGGAATTTTCACAGTACAGCGCGGAGCTTAAAGAAGTCAAGGTCGGCGAAGTTGCCGCTTTACCTCTTCTTGGCGAGGAAAACACTTATACAATAGATATCAGCGAAAATGCGGACGAGACCGCGCGGGAAATAACCGCCGCGCCTTATGACACCCGCGAGGGTCACGTCACGGTGCAGATAGACGGACAGGACTCCGCGACGGTAGCCGGTGATATTTGCAAATACGGCGAAAATGGCAAAAGCAACACAATTACCCTAACCAACAAATGCGAATATGAGGGCAATACCAAAACCTACACTCTCAAGGTGACAAAGGCTCACAGCTGGGGCGAGCCTGTAATCGAACAGCCCGACTGTACAAAGCCGGGTACGCGGAGCCAGACCTGCACTGCCTGCGGGGAGAGCAACCCTGCGGTTGACAACCCAACTGTTCCCCAAAAAGACGCTCACAACTGGAGCAATTGGGAAGACGCAGGCGACGGCACGCATGAAAAGCGCAAATGTCAAAACGAGCCCTGCGAGCAGACAGAGCAGAGACTGAAAGGCGAAAATATTGCCATTACGCCGTCTCTCACCCTTTACGACAACCTTAACGTCAATTTCAAGGTGACAAAATCTCAGCTTACGGGCTATGAAAACGAAGGCGACATAAAGCTCAAAGTCACAATGAACGGCGAAACGCAGGAGATTGAAGCAAAAGAGGGTACTACCAACCTGCTGTCGGGCGATGCAAACGAGCCCGCCTGGGTGTTCACCTTCGAGGGAATTGCTCCCGACAAGTTTGGAGATGAAATCACAGCAAAGCTCTATGCAGGCGAAAAAGAGCTTACCGGGAAAACGTACAGCGTTAAAGAATACTGCAAAAATATGCTGGAAAATCCCCAGGTTACCGAAAACGAAGCGCTTTACAAGGTGCTTGTCGACCTTTTGAACTACGGAGCCGCGGCACAGGAATACAAGGACTACAAGCCGGACGCGCTTGTAAACGGCGATCTTACCGGCGAGCAAAAACAGCATGGCACGCAGCAAGACGTCACACCCGTCGATGCGCTGAATATCGAAAACAAAGACGATGCAAGTCACACTGTACCGTGGCTTGGCGCAGGTCTCAGCCTTGGCAGCACGATAGCGCTGCGTTTCACGGTGAGAGTCGAGGAGGAAGGTATTACCGACCCGAACAGTGAGCTTAGCGTTGCGATTAACGGATTGAATGGCTGCACCCACGAATTTGTCAAGAACGAAAGCAGCTCCGACAATCGCTACTACCTCTATATCAGAGGTATTGCCGCAAATCAGATGAGCAAGGAGTTTACGGTTGTAATAAGCAAAGACGGCAGCCCCGTAAGCGGAAAGCTTACCTACACCGTCGACAGCTACGCCGCAGAGGTAGCAAAGGACGGTAAAGCCGATAAAGAGCTTAAAGACTTTACGCAGGCTATGGTAAACTACGGTCATTCGGTGGCGGAGTATCATCCCGCAAACTAAGGAGGAATAAGCTATGAAAGAACAGTTTACAGAACCGAGCGCGGAAATCGTGAAATTTTCACGGCAGGACATAGTGACGGCAAGCGCGTTTATCGACGAGGACGATTCTTCTAATCAGAGCGGTTTTTACACTCCGACAGTTGGCGGAGACGCTTGGGAGTCATAAAATCCGGATAAAGCGATTAAATTTAACCCCGCGCGTCGGAGCAAAGAAAGCTTTGCTCCGACGCTTTTTTACGCCCGCGCGGGCGGCTATTAAAAACAATAAGCCACGCGTCTTGCGCGTGGCTTAAAAAATAAAACAGTTAAAAGGAAGCTGCGGGCGCGAAAGGGGCAAAACGTGAAATCTCCCGCGCAGGTCTTGCTTGACTTATTTAAAATCCGCAAGGCTCCACGAAACGCCGCTGTTTTCCGACGGATTGAAATCGGAAGCGCCTGCACCCTTCGCGCCGATAAAACGAAGGAAATTTTCCGCGTAGATTAGCTTGCGGATTGAATCGGGCACCTTAAATTTGTCATAAAGGCTGTTGTCGCGTTGTATGATGTCGAGTACCCGGCTGCTGCAGCCATACGTCGACGTGTAGCTGTCCGTGCCGAACATAATGTTGTGCGGCACGTCATAACCGATAAAGAACAGCTTATAAATCAGATCCTCCCGGTAAATTGCCGGCGTACCCGGCGTCAGGTCAAAAAACATTTCACAGCTTATTTCCGGATTGATTTTGTACGCCCTTAAAAATTTTCCGTACATAGCGATGCACTCGTCATGCCAGGGCCATGAACAGTGCCCCATGGAAAAGCGCAGATTTGGAATGGTAATCAGCGATTCCCAGTTTACGGGTTTGTTGTACTGCGAGGAAAACGCGCCGTTCCAGATAATGCCGGAATGGAAAATCACAGGCTTTTTCAGCTCGGCGATGACGCGCAGCGCCCGCATAACCCTTTCGTCGTAAACGTAATAGTTGTCGCAGATCATTTTATATCCCGTGATTCCGCGAGCCGCGGCGTCGCGTATCCGACTCTCGAGCTCCGGCTCGTCCGGGTGAATCCAAAGTACGGGGAACAGCCGTCCCTCATAGCCCCGCGTCCAGGCAAGTACGTTTTCGATTCGTTGCTCGTAGGTCGCATTCCCGTCGCAGGATTCAAGCGGTTCGGGCGAAAGCACCGCGCCGCCATATATGCCGACCGACTCCATACGATAAATCAGCTCGTCGGCATTCGGTTCACCGCTGTCCGCGTGAATGTGCATATCATAAATTTTCATAAGCTTCCATCCTCTCTCCCGGATGCGCCCACAGAGCCTGAGCCTTCAAAGCGCGTCTTGTCAATCACGCCGTAGCCGTCGTGCAGCTTTCCGCCGCTTTCTTTATATTCCCGGATTTTCCGCTGCAAGCCGCTTTCCTTTGTTTTGTCCGGGTTCAGCTCAAACAAATACCGCAGCGCCGAATCCGACTCCTTATAGTAAAAAATCGTAAAATCAGACCGGAATTTTAATATGTTGGATTCCGGTTTTAAAAATTCGCGAAGCTGATCCCCCAAAAGCCAGGAAAAACAGGTGAAATACCTATATGAATATTCCGGGAAATAGGTCGTAAAAAAGGCGATTGCCTGTCGGTAGGAGCGCAGACAGTCCTCGTGAATGAGCGGCTCTCCCTGCGGGATATGTACCTCCACAATCGGCTCTCCGACCGGAATCCCCAGCGGCTCGCACGGTACTCTCAGCTTTCCTTTGCGAAATTGCAGCCGACCCAGCCGAAAGATTTCCATATTAAAATGCAGATCCATCCACGCAGTCGAGGTGACGCCGACCCCGCCCGTCACCGTATGGCAGTTTTTCGCCCACAAAACCAGATCGGACAGCGTGTCCATCAAAATTTTTCGGTCTATTCCTTTTTCCTCATAGCGCGCCGCCAGTATGTCGCAGCTTGCAAGGTAATTCAAAAGGTTCTCCATCGGTGTTCGCTCCTCCGCGTTCGGGCACAGCCGCGCAGGATCAAAGCGCGCCGCTGCCTCGGCGACCGTCATATCCCACTCCTTCGGGAACCGTAAAAGCCTGTACCATTTCAAAATACTGTCCATCGCTTTTCCTTCCTCTCCCGGACGAATTCGCGCCCGCATCGTTTCCATTATACAGGCTTTCTCCGACACTGTCAACTGATAAAAACAAAGCAAACGGGAGTAAAAAATCCCGCTTCGGCTTTTCGTTTTCGTATACAGCCTACAGCGTGTTTTGCTAAAAATCCGATTATTTTATTGACATTAAAATGGCTGTATGTTAATATTATAATGATTTTAATATTTATTTTACATTTTGGTTTTCAACTTTATTACCGTTTTTAGAAAAATCTGACCCGCCGTCGAAAGTAATCGTGGGAGGGTCGTTATTATATTAACTGAATTAGAGGGGAGTCGCTTTATGGGAATATTGCTTTACGGACACAACGAGCAAGCCTGCAAGGCGGCTCTTTTATTACTGTAAAAAAGCGGCAGGTCTTAACGGAATTTATCACAAGGTAAAAACCGCCGAGTCTGACGGCGGAAAACAGGGAGCGGATTTGTTTTGATAACAGAGAAAATAATACCATTTGAAAAAAAGGTATGGCTTTCATCGCCGACTATGCACGGCAAGGAGCTCGAGTATGTGACAAAAGCGATTGACACCAACTGGGTGTCCACCGTGGGAGAGAATATCGACGAGATTGAAAGGCGGATAGCGGAATACGTCGGCTGTAAATATGCGGTCGCGCTGTCCTGCGGCACGGCGTCGCTGCACCTTGCGGTAAAGCTTGCGGGCGAGCGGCTTTACGGTATGCCGAAGGCGGGGGAGGGGACGCTGCGCGGGCATCGCGTCTTCTGCGCCGATATGACCTTTGACGCGACGGTGAACCCCATCGCCTATGAAAACGGCGAAGCGGTGTTTATCGACACGGAGTATGACACCTGGAATATGGATCCGAATGCGCTTGAAAAGGCGTTTGAGATATATCCCGACGTGCGGCTTGTGATGCTTGTGCATCTCTATGGCACGCCCGCCAAAATAGATGAGATACGGGCGATATGCAAAAAGAACGGCGCGCTGATTATCGAGGATGCGGCGGAGTCGCTCGGCGCGACCTATAAGGGCAGGCAGACGGGTACTTTCGGCGACTATAATGCCATCAGCTTTAACGGAAATAAAATCATAACCGGCTCGGCGGGCGGTATGTTTCTGACCGACAGCAAAGCCGACGCCGAAAAAGTCCGCAAGTGGAGCACCCAGAGCCGCGAGGCTGCGCCCTGGTATCAGCATGAGGAGATAGGTTATAACTACCGTATGTCAAACATTGTCGCGGGCGTTGTGCGCGGACAAATTCCGTACCTTGCCGAGCATATTGCTCAGAAAAAGGCGATTTACGAGCGGTATAAGGCGGGTTTTAAGGATTTGCCGGTGCAGATGAACCCGTACACCCCCGACAGCGAGCCGAATTTCTGGCTTTCCTGCCTGCTAATTTGTCCCGAGGCGATGTGTAAGCAGGTGCGGGGCGACAACGACGCCGCGTATATAAAGGAGAGCGGCAAAAGCTGTCCTACCGAGATACTCGAAGCCCTTGCAAGCTGTAACGCCGAGGGTCGACCGATATGGAAGCCGATGCACCTCCAGCCGATTTACAGAACGAATCCGTTCATTACCGTGTCCGGCAGCGGCAGAGCCGGGAGCAACGCCTATATCGCGGGAGATAAGACGGCGGATATCGGCGCGGACATCTTTTCGCGCGGGCTTTGCCTGCCGAGCGATAACAAGATGACCGCCGCCGAGCAGGACGCGGTTATAGAAATTGTAAAAAGTTGTTTTGCGTGATGTGATTATGGAAAACTTACATAAACCTTACGGTCCGTACGAGCGGTGGTTCAAGCGCCCGCTTGACTTTGTACTTTCGCTTGCCGCGCTGATAGTGTTGTCGCCGCTTCTTTTGGTGTTAACGGTTGTCGGCGCGATAGCGATGCACGGCAATCCGTTTTTCGTACAGCGCCGCCCGGGCAGGATTGATAAAAAGACGGGTCGGGAGAAAATATTCCCGCTTTTCAAATTCAGGACGATGAGCAACCAGAGGGATAAGGACGGCAGACTTCTGCCGGACGAGCGGCGGCTGAATAAGTACGGAAAGCTGCTTAGAGCTACCTCATGCGACGAGCTGCCTTCGCTTGTCAATATCCTCTGCGGTCACCTTTCCATCGTCGGTCCCCGTCCGCTGCTGGTAGAATACCTGCCGCGGTACAGCAGCGAGCAGAGACACCGTCACGATGTTCGCCCGGGACTTACCGGATACGCCCAGGTACACGGCAGAAACGCAATTTCGTGGGATGCTAAATTTGAGCTTGATCTTGACTACATAAGAAAGATTACATTTGCAGGCGACTTAAAAATATTGTTTTATTCAGTCTATGTTGTCATAAAACATACCGGTATCAGTTCGGATACGTCTGTGACCATGGAGGAATTTCAAGGCGCGGCGCAGGAGGCTTTGAAAGAGAGCGTCAACGTGTAGGTATATTCTCTGAATAACGAGCTGCGAGTCCTGAAAGAGAGAAAAAGGAATAATTATGGATGACAGATTGATTATAATCGGTGCCGGAGGGCATGGGCGCGTTGCGGCGGATATAGCAGGTATGAACGGGTATGATGTTTCTTTTCTTGACGATAGGCAAGATATATCTGCAAACGCGGCGTTGTGCGGAAAGGTATCCGACGTTGAAAAATTTCTGGATAATCCGTTTTTTGTCGCCATAGGCGATCCGGATATACGCAGAGATATTTCGATGAAAATAACGAATCTCGGCGGAAGGCTGGTTACGCTGTTACATCCAAACTCGGTGTGTCATCCGAATGTCCATCTCGGAATCGGAAGCATAGTTATGGCGGGGGCTGTCCTGTCCACAAATGCCGCGATAGGGAACGGAGCTATAATAAATACCTGCAGTTCTGTTGATCATGACTGTGTTGTCGGGGATTTTTGCCACATATCAGTCGGGGCGCATTTAGCCGGAACAGTCAGCGTCGGCGATTATACGATGATAGGAGCGGGCGCCACTATAATAAACAATATCTCAATTTGCGGCAGATGCGTGGTAGCGGCGGGAGCTGTAGTTGTAAAAAATATAACTGACAGAGGTACGTATATGGGCGTACCCGCCGTTAAAAAGGTTAAATAAGAGGATTGATAAAAAGCAGTTTATGAAAATATTGTATGTGACAACCGTAGGCGGCACGATGATATTTTTTCCGGCTTTCATAAAAGCGTGCCTTGAAAACGGGCATAGCGTCGATATTGCGGCAAATGAGACGGACAGCGAGGTTCCCGCCTGTTATCGTGAGTGGGGATGCAAAATATACGGACTGCCCTGCTCGCGCTCGCCCTTGAAAAAAGAAAATGCAGATACGGTAAAAATCATAAAAAACATAGTTGATTCCAATAACTATGATATTGTGCATTGTCACACGCCGATAGCGGCGATGTGTACTCGGATTGCCTGCCGCGGCGCGCGTAAAAAAGGAACCAGGGTTGTATATACCGCCCACGGTTTTCATTTTTATAAAGGCGCCCCGCTGATAAACTGGCTTGTTTACTATCCCGTCGAATGGATTTGCGCACATTGGACAGACGCCCTGATTACCATAAATCAAGAGGATTACGCGCTTGCAAAAAAGCATATGCACTCAAAACATGTGCATTACATACCCGGGGTCGGGATAGATATTTCAAGATTTTCAGAAAACAGAATATCGCCGCAGGAGACGGAAAAGCTGCGCGGCTCTCTCAACGTCGGCAGTAGGG
>CANQVN010000005.1 GCA_947627315.1 uncultured Clostridia bacterium
GGAAGACTCCACCGCCGGAGACGGGCTTGTCATCAACAACTACCTTGGCAACAACGGACGGCTGGAAGTCGCAAACGCCACCTTGATGGTCACAAAGACCCTTGTGGCGCCCGACGGATTTACCCTTACCGAAAAACAACAAAACCAAACCTTTAACTATCAGGTATATGTGCAGGGACTGACCGGCGAACGCCTCGCGCAGAGGCTGAAATACAACCCGTTCTCCCGGTCGTGGCAGAAGCGGGTCGAAAGCTTGGATATCCTGACCGACAACTCGTCGCTGCTCGTAGACACAAGCGGCAGCCGCGCTCTGTTCTGCTATGAAAGCGGCGTACCGCGGCAGATCGTCGAGGTGTACGAGGACGGAGAGCCGAAGTATTATTACGCCGATGCGACAGGCGCGGCGACAACGACGCCCTGCACCCATCCGCAGACGGATTTCTATTATCTCTATCTGCCCGGCAGCGCGAGCGAGCTGAACTATCCCTTGTTCGCCTCCACTTATGAGGACGGCACGAAGGAGCTTGCCGGCGTCGGCACCACGGCATATTATCCCGCAGATATGGACACAAGCAAGCTGCCCACGGGCGACAACGAAAGCCAGACCTTTGCCCCGGCGGTTACGGATAAACCGAATGAAATGGACAACCGCCCTGCCGGCAGCCGGGAATACTGGACAAATCAGGCTGTGCTGATTCCCTACAGCGAAGTCGCAGGGGACGAGGATTGGGCGTATGAGTCCGGAAAACTTACCGGTATTTATAAAGCGTTGACGGAAAAGTTTACGCTGGTGACCGTCATTCCCGACCCGGAGGGCACCGATTCCACGGTTTACTCGCCTTTCAGAAGCCGCACCCAATATATGACCGTGCCGCTCTATTTCGGCTATACCGCCGAGCTGGCAAAGCATCTTGAAGCCGCGGGCGAAACCTTTGCGACTTGCGGCGAGTTGGAGAAATATGAGTTGGGAAAAGGGGATCTTTACGACCAGATCATTCCCACCACCGACCGCCCCACTCTGTTCAATAATGAGCAGATCGGTGAAACGCCGCCAAAGAACAACGAAACTGCCGAAAAGATCGCAAAAAACACGGCGGCATATACCCTCCGCTCCGGCGAGGGTCTGCTGCTGACCGGTCTCGGCAACCGCATCACCTACCGCTTTACCGAAAAGCTGACCGATGAGCAGATTGCGCAGGGCTATCTTTTGAAACAAATCAGCCATATCCAGCAGCGCGACTCGGATACGGTCTATATGCCCGGCGTGCAGGAGATTCAGGTCGAGGGAAAATCAGAGCCTTTTGCCCACACCAACGCCACAATATGGGAGTCTTACGCTACCATGGCGAAAGGCGCTTTGGGCAACCACCACCAGCCGGAAGCTTTCGGAGATGTGGCGAAAAACCCAAGCTGTGTTGATGCGGGAAGCGAAGCGAATTTGGGCGTTACAGGATGCGATATTGTGCAGACGGACGGCTCGACGCGCCACTACTTCTACTACGGCGGCAAGCTGGTCGATCCCCACTACGAGAATGAACAGAGTGGGATGTCCCGCTACGTACTCAACCCGACGGCGCACTTCGGCGTGGAAGGTGAAACACAGGAGAGCGCGAATACCGAGACGGCGACAAATCCCACAAGCGGCAAGTACGATTACACCGGCGTGTATTCCACCTACGGAGATACCGGTTACTTCACGGAGCAGGCAAATTACACCAACACGATTGACCCCGAGCTGTTCGTGCTTGTCAAGAAAATGGAGGACAAGGACGGCAATGAAGTCCCCGTCGCGCCCGATAAGGAATTTACCTTTACCTTAACCTTTGATCCGACCGACGGCGCTATGACCGATACGGACAGCACGCTGCACTATTGGAAGGGCAACAAGGATTATACAAGCACCTTAAAATGGAAGGACGGCGCCGGCGCCGAATATCAAATGCCGAAAAATGCGCCGAAGCTTGACGCTTATGAGCAGTATTTGACGAGCGAAGCCGGTAAGGAGCGGTTAGCCGCCATCGATCCGGTGGATGAGGATAATCCGCACACCTATAAAGTCACCCTCAAGGCAAACGAAGCCATCGTGTTTTACGGGCTGATTGCGGGAACGAAATTCACCGTCACCGAAACGGAAAACAAAAATTACCCCATTGAGACGGGAGGCAGCTACACCAAGACCGGCACAATTCGCCGCGCAAGCGAGGATCTGGAGGCTATCGACCCGGTGACGACGCCCAACCGCGCGGAATTTACAAACCTGCTGAAAACCGGCATACTCACGGTGGAAAAACGCATCGAAAACGATGACCGGGACACCAAAAAGGAATTCGAATTTACCGTTACGCTGAACCCCGTATCCGATACGGACGTTTCTAACCTTGAAGCCACGAAGTACAAGGCGGACGGCACGCCATACGCCGCTTCCGAGTTTACAATCCAATGGAAGGCGGATGGCGATGTCCGAAAGGCGGAAGTCACGCTAAAACACGGCGAACAGCTGCGGATCGAAGGGATTCCGATGGACGCGACCTACACGGTGGAGGAATCCCAAAGAGACGGCTATAACCTACAGCACGTGGCAGGCAATCCGGAGGATAAACCGGAAGATGAGGAAGGAAATTATCTGACGCTCAACGGCGACGGCGTTTCGGGCAGAATTACTACCGAAAAGGCGCAGGCGTATCTGCTCTTTGTAAACGAAAAAGCTCCGTTCTTACCGTTTGTCGGAGGAATCGGAATCGGCGCGATTATGCTGACCGGCGTTTTGCTGACAGGACTGGCAGCGATGCTTGCCGGGATTCGTATGCGCAGACGCCGCAGGGCGCGCGCAGGCGGGAGAACAGAGCTATGAAAATACAAACACTTTTCGATTCTGCACAGAGAGGGGGAAAGGTCGCCTTAGATTCAACGGTTTACATCCCGCCTCCCTAAAGAGGCATTGAAAGGACACATACAGAATTTGTGTCCCCACCGCGAAAGTACCGTAACAAACCATATCAATAAAATGGAGGAAACAACTTATGAGAACAAACAAGCGCATTTTGCCGCGTCTGTTCAGCCTTGCGCTGGTATTCCTGCTGGCGCTGACCGCGGCTGTGCCGGTATTTGCGGCGAACACTCCCGCGAACACCGAAAACCTGAAAATTACCATCCACAACAACAAAGGTCTGCCGGAGATGACAGAAAGCCAGTTCAATGTCTACCAGCTTTTCTCCGGCACTCCCAACCGCGACAGCATACCCTCGGGCGCCGATTGGGACGCCAGTGAGTGGAACAACTGGTCGCTTGCCGACATCCAGTGGGGCGCGAGCATTAAAGAAAAAGACGCACAGGACGCGTTGATCACCGCCCTGAAAGCGCTTGTCCCCGCCAATACCGCATGGCTTGACGCCGCTGCGTCCAACCCGTTCAAAAAGGTCTCGACGGCAGCCGATCTCGCCGCTGTGCTCGAAAACAACAAGGAAAACAAGTTCATGCAGGGCTTTGCCGACTTTCTGATGAAGGGGAAAGAGGGCGGCAATAGCTTCCTGACCGCTCTCGAGATCACCGGAACGGTGGATAAGAAGAATACTGAAACAACGGACGACGACATCCTGACCTATGATCTGACAGGGCAAGGCACCGGCTATTATATATTCCAGGATACGAACAATCCGAAGGATGTGACCGCTGTTTCGGAGTACATCGTAGCCGTAATGGGTACGCAGGACATCGACATGAAGGCCTCGATACCGACCGTCGACAAGCAGATTGTGGGCGGCGCCAACGGAACCACAGAGGGCGACGTTGCGGGCGTCAGCGACTACGTGCAGTTTAAGCTGATCGGCACCCTGCCCAAGAACTTCGCGGATTTCGAAACCTATGAATACATATTCCACGATACCCTGAGCGCGGGTTTGACCTATGTAAATAATGACAAAGACCACCCGCTGACCGTTCACGTCTATGCCGACAAGACGGCAATGGAGGCGGATACCGCTCTGTCCCAAGGTACCGTGCCGGAAGCGAATTACACCGTTTCCGAAAAGGGCAGCGAAACGGAAGCCCCGATCTGCAACCTCGAAGTCAAGTTTGATGATCTGATGAAGATCACGCCCGAGCCGACCGCCGCTTCCTACATCGTCGTCACCTACTATGCGCGGGTTAACGAAAACGCCGTTATCGGCTCGGAAGGCAACCCGAATGAGGTCTATCTCGAATACTCCAACGACCCGCATGACGAAGGCACCGGCAAAACCAAGGAGGAAAAAGTTTACGTCTACGCTTTCGGTCTCGACCTGACCAAGATAGGCAGCGACACGGCGCATGGCGAAGGTAACGGTCTGCCTGGCGCGGGCTTCGTCTTGAGCAAAAAGGACACGGCGGGCAATACTTACTACGCGAAATTCGCAGATAAAGAGGACGGCTCAAAGGTTCTGACCGGTTGGGTCAAGCAAAGCGCCACCGAGCCGGCTTCGGAAGGCGAGTTCAATGTGGATAAGTTAATCCAAGACTACAAGGACGCCAAGAAAGCGTTGGTCGAGACAAAGGAAGCCGAAAAGACGAACGCGGCGGACACCCTTGCCAAAGCCAAAGATGCTCTGAAAGATTATTTGCTTGAATCCGGCGTAAAGGGTGAAATCCCCGATATAACCGGACTTGACGAGGGCGACTATACACTCAAAGAGGTCATCGTGCCCGACGGCTACAATTCGATGGACGATTTCGAGCTCAGAATCGAAGCCGACATCAACACGGACGGCACCCTGCAAAAGGTAGTCTATACCCACGGCGGCAAGACCACGACCTATCTGGGTACGGAGGGGGCTTATGATGCGGCGGAGTATGTCGGCGAAACCGTACCGGCAGATGAACGCGCCGGGCGCGTAAAGCACTTTGAATCCGGTCTGCTTCCCGACACCATCGTCAACCAGAAAGCGCCGCTTCTGCCCTTTACCGGCGGTATCGGCACGCTGATTTTCTACGTTCTCGGTATCGCGCTTATCGCGGGCGCTGTCACATATCTTGTGATTTCCTCTAAAAAGCGTAAAAAAGCCGAATAAAACGCGAAAGCGGCAAAATTAACACGTCCGTTCCGGGAGGGGATTTCCCTTCCCGGATAGGGCGGCAGGGAGCGCCTTATGAAGCAGGTGAAAAAGTCACAACAAAAAAATCACAGCCTCATTTCCGCCGTTATTGTGACACTCGTTCTGCTCATAGGACTTTCCCTGCTGCTTTATCCCACGGTAGCGGATTATATCAATTCACTGGACTATAAAAAGGACATTGAAAATTACCAGCAAGAGGTGCAAAGGCTCGGCGACACCGCGCGGCAGGAAATGCTTGCGGCGGCGCACGAATACAACGCCGCGCTGCTGGAACGCTCCGCCCGCATCGGCGAGCTGAACGCGCAGCAGCGGGCGGAATACGAAGCGCTTCTTGACCCCTCAGGCGACGGGATGATGGGATATATCGAGATTAAAAGCGCCGGAATTTATCTGCCCGTCTACCACGGCGTCGATGAAAGCGTGCTTCAGGCGGGGGTCGGACATATCGAGGGCTCGTCTCTGCCGGTCGGCGGCGTGGGAACGCACGCGATTTTGTC
Organism: uncultured Clostridia bacterium; assembly: GCA_947627315.1. Classification (GTDB taxonomy): domain Bacteria; phylum Bacillota; class Clostridia; order Oscillospirales; family QAKW01; genus RGIG9041. The sequence goes on from CANQVN010000005.1 coordinate 5,585, forward strand.
CGGGCATACCGGACTTCCCTCGTCAAAGCTGTTCAGCAACATAGACAGGCTGAAAAAGGGCGATACCTTCGAGCTGCACATTTTAGGCGAAATCCTGACCTATCGGGTGGAATCCGCCGTCGTCATGCTGCCGGAGCAGGCTGAAAAACAGCAAATCGACCCGCAGCGCGATATCTGCACGCTTATGACCTGCACGCCCTATGGCGTCAATTCCCACCGCCTGCTGGTGACGGGCGCGCGCATCGAAACGCCGCCGGAGCGGCTGCCGGATACAGCCGAACAAGTCGAAACGATACCGGCGCCCATACCTCCCGTTTTGTGGGTGGTTATCATCGGTCTGCCTGTTTTGCTCGCCGTAATCATCGCTGTCGTTGTGCGAAAAAAGCGGCGGAATGGGAAAACGCTATGAGAAAACGGAAACCATCACAAGCCGTCTCCGGTATTGCAGCCGTTCTGATTCTGCTGGCGGGAATCGCGCTGATACTGTACCCGACGGCGGCGAATAAAATCAACAACGCCGTCAACCGTAAGGCGATCGGGGAGTACCAAAAGCAGCTGCTGACGCTGGATAACGACAAGTATGAAAAAATGCTCCGGGCGGCGCAGGATTATAATGCCCGCCTGTTCCGCTCCGACCCGTATATCGGCGCATTGACCGCCGGGCAGCGTATGGAATATGAAAGCCTTTTGGATATCGACGGCTCCGGTATGATGGGATATATTGAGGTACCCAAATCCAAAATTTATCTGGCGATTTATCACAGTACCGATGAAGCGGTGCTGCAAACCGGCGCGGGACATCTGGAATCGTCCAGCCTGCCTGTTCCGGGAGCGAGCGTGCATACGGTGCTTTCCGGACACAGCGGTCTGCCGTCGGCAAGACTGTTCACCGACCTCGACCGGCTTAGAATCGGCGATACCTTTACCGTCCATATCCTGCGGGAAACGCTGACCTACCGGGTGGAGCGCATGGAGCGGGTAGCGCCCGATGAGCTTAAAAACCTGCGGATTGAGCAAGGGCAGGAGCTGTGCACCTTGATGACCTGTACTCCCTATGGCGTCAATACGCATCGGCTGGTAATCACCGGTCGCCGCATTGAAACGCCGGTTGAGGGAAGCCCGGATGAAACGCCAATCGCACAGGCTGTCGCGTCCAAATGGAATCGGCGGTTTGTATTTCTGCCCGCAGGTCTGTTTGCGGGAATCGTTGTCGCGATTATTTTAATCCGGAAAAGCAGGAAAAAGAACAAACAACCGCGCGCGGAACGCCGCGAGGAGGATACTCGATTATGAAAAAACGCATTTTGCCGATTGTATTTTGTATATTGCTCTTGCTTTCCGCCGCGCTGCCGGTTTTTGCCGCCGAAACGGCGTCCGTCACCGTTTTGTTCGAGCATGAAAATCAGCCGGTTGTCGGCGCGGCGTTTGAAATTTACAAGGCGGCGCAGTGGGACGGCGGCGACTATCTGCTTTCCGGCTCGTTTTCCGGTTATCCCGTAAAAATGACGGACGATAAAAATAGTGAAGGGTGGAAAGCGATTGCCTCCACCCTTTCCGCCTACGCGGCAAGAGATGAAATTGCGCCCCTTGCCTCCGGCGTCACGGATGAAAAAGGCGAGATTTGTTTTGAAGGGCTTTCGGACGGGCTGTATCTGCTGGTGGGAAGCCCCGTAGACTCGGGTGACGCGCGGTTATTTCCCCAGCCGATGCTTGTGACCGTCCCATATACGACGACAGACGGAAAAAAAGATTACGATATCGTAGCCGAGCCGAAATACGATTCCCGCAAAATCACAGAGAAATCGGTTACCCGCCGCGCCTTGAAAATCTGGAAGGACGAGGGCGATGAGGACCGACCGCAGGATGTCACCGTGCAGCTGCTTTGCGATGGGAAAATCTACGACGAACAGTTGCTAAGTGAGGCTAATAACTGGTCTTACACTTGGGAAAGCTTGGACGCCGTGCACGACTGGCAGCTGACCGAGCGGCAAGTGCCTGAGGACTACACCGTTCAAATCACGCGGCAGGATATCACCTTTACCGTTACCAATACAAACGACGACCTGCCGCCGGAGACGCCGCCGTCGTCGGGTACGCCGGGTACGTCGTCCCTGCCGAAAACGGGTATGCTCTGGTGGCCTGCGCCTGTACTGGGCGGAATCGGCGCGGTCGCGCTCTTTTTTGGGATTTACCTGCTGCTGCAAAAGGACGACTCGGATGCGTAGGCGCAGGTGGGCGGCGGCGCTTATCAGTATCGGTTGTCTCTTTATTATAGCCGCTCTCTCTTTAGGCGGCTATAATCTTTGGGACGATTACAGGGCGGGGCAGACCGTCAGCCGGATTCTCTTACAGATGCAGTCGGCAGAAGCGACGCCCGATTACCTGCTAAACCCCTATATGGAAATGCCGACCGAGGAAATCGATGGGTATCTTTATATCGGAAAAGTGTCAATTCCGGCGCTGGAGCTGGAGCTGCCTGTTATGGACAGCTGGGACTATAAGCGAATGAAAATTGCGCCTTGCCGGTATGCCGGGACGGCGTATCTGCCCGGCTTTGTCATCTGCGCCCACAACTATATCTCCCATTTCGGGCGGCTGAAAAACCTTTCCGCGGGGGACGGCGTGTTTTTTACCGATGCGGCGGGCAATACGTTTTCGTATGAGGTGGCGGCTGTAGAAACGCTTTCTCCTGCCGCCGTGGAGGAAATGAAAAGCGATGATTGGGATCTCACCCTGTTTTCCTGCACCATCGGCGGCAGAGCGCGGGTGACGGTGCGCTGCCGGCAAATCAAAACGTATGAAAAATCAAGTCAGTAACATTATTATATGTCACTTTTTGAAAATCGGCAAGGTATAAGTTAAATCAAATAAGTAAAAATCGGCAAGACTTGTGTCTTGCCGATTTTTGGTGGACCATCAGGGACTCGAACCCCGGACCAACCGGTTATGAGCCGGTTGCTCTAACCAACTGAGCTAATGGTCCTTTTCAAAACGTGCTAAATTATTATATCAGCAGTATTGGCGCTTGTCAATACATTTTTTGATTTTTCCCTCCCTTTTGACCTCGCATTTTGGCAAAAAATCAAAAATCGGGTATTTCTTTTCCGCTCTCACATATAAATTTTATAGGAAAATTAACGGAGGGCTGAGCATGAAAAAGCAGGAATACAGACCCGAGGGGATAATCTGCGCGGAGGACAGCGCATATCTTTCGGGAATACGCGGGCTTACCCGCGCCATGGCGGAGGGACGCATTTTACAGGCTCGCTGTCTGATGTGCGACACGGAACACAACCTCCATCTCCGTCTTGGCAGCATAAAGGCGATAATCCCGCGTGAGGAGGCTGCGCTCGGAATTAAGGAAAACAGCGTAAAGGACGTCGCCATAATCACACGGGTTAATAAAATGGTCTGCTTCAAGGTGTCCCGCATAGCACAGCTTGACGGCGAAACGGTGGCATACCTCTCCCGCAGGGAGGCTCAGGCGGAGTGCGAGCGTTACATGTTCGACAACCTGCGCGTGGGCGACGTCATCGACGCGCGCATAACCCATCTCGAACAGTTCGGAGCGTTTGCGGACGTGGGCTGCGGCATAATCTCGATGATATCAATAGACAACATTTCCGTCTCTCGGATAGAACACCCCAAAAACAGGTTTTACCCCGGTATGGATATCAAGGCGGTTGTAAAGGCGATAGACTATACAGCGGGCAGAATAAGTCTGTCGCATAAAGAGCTTTTGGGGACGTGGCGGCAAAACGCGGAGCTTTTCAGGGCGGGGGAGACTGTACCCGGGATTGTCCGCAGTATCGAAAGCTACGGCATATTCATCGAGCTTATGCCAAACCTTGCCGGACTTGCTGAGCTGACGGGCGGCGTGAGCTCGGGCAGCCGCGTCAGCGTCTATATCAAGAGCATAATCCCCGAAAAAATGAAGGTGAAGCTTGCCATTGTCGATGTGATATCGGAGCAGAGCGAGCCGGAACAGATACGTTACATGTACAGCGGGCAGAGATTGGAGCTTTGGCGGTATTCGCCCGAAAACAGCGGCAAAGTGATAGAAACCGTTTTTCTCCAGCCGACGCCGTGACGGCAAAACCCGGGCGGGCAGCAAAAGCTGCCCGCAATTTTTTTATAATTACTTGACAAACGGATTCGGATAATGTATAATGTGTAAAGTGATAAGCTTTACACGCTGAAAGAGGTGGCACATGAAGGACTTGTCGGTTTCTCTGCTTCTTGATTTTTACGGGAAGGTTCTTACAGACAAGCAGCGCGACGCGCTGGAGCTGTATTATAACGAGGACCTGTCGCTTGCGGAGATTGCCCAGCACACGGGGATTACAAGGCAGGGTGTGCGCGATTCCATAAAGCGCGGAGAGACGATACTGCGGGAGCTGGAGCAAAAGCTCGGCTTTTACGAAAAGTATCACGATATCGGCGGCGTCGCGGAAAATGTGATTAACCTTTCGGAAAACATAAGACAAATCAATCTGCGGCATAACAAGTCGGCTGAGATATCGGAGTTTTGCGGGGATATCGTGCGGCTTGTTCGTCCGCTCACGGAGCAGGAGCAATAATGGCATTTGAGGGACTATCCGATAAGCTTGCGCGCGCGTTTAAGAACCTAAAGCGGCACGGCAGACTCAGCGAGAGCGACGTCAAGACGGCAATGCGGGAGATTAAGCTTGCGCTGCTGGAGGCGGACGTTTCATATAAGGTCGTAAAAGAGTTTATAAACAGGGTGTCGGCGCGCTGCGTCGGCAGCGAGGTGCTGGAAAGCTTAACGCCTTCACAGCAGGTTATAAAAATAGTAAACGAGGAGCTCACCGCGATTATGGGCGCGCAGGCGTCCAAAATCCGCATTGCCTCCGCCCCGCCCACCGTTGTTATGATGGTCGGGCTTCAGGGAACGGGTAAGACAACGCAGTGCGGCAAGCTTGCCTTGTATTTCAAAAAACAGAATAAGCGTCCGCTGCTTGTCGCGTGCGACGTTTACCGTCCCGCCGCCGTAAGCCAGCTTTCGATAGTGGGCGAGTCGGTCGGCGTTCCGGTATTTAATATAGATGGCGAAAAGGACGCGGTAAAGATAGCAAAGCTCGGCGTGGAGCATGCCAAAAAACACGGCAACGATATGGTGTTTATCGACACGGCGGGACGCCTGCATATCGACGACGAGCTGATGGACGAGCTTTTGCGTATCAAAAAGGCGATAAACCCCACCGAGATAATGCTCGCGGTCGATGCGATGACCGGTCAGGACGCGGTCAACGTCGCGGAGAAATTCAACGAGCTTCTTGATATCGACGGCGTTATGCTGACAAAGCTGGACGGCGATACCCGCGGCGGCGCGGCGCTGTCGGTAAAGCATATAACGGGCAAGCCGATAAAGTTTGCCGGTATCGGCGAAAAGATGGAGGATATCGAGCCGTTTTATCCCGACCGTATGGCGTCGAGAATACTCGGCATGGGCGATGTGCTGACGCTGATTGACAAGGCGCAGGCGGCGTTTGATGAAAAGCAGGCGGCGGAGCTTGAACAAAAGCTTCGTAAAAACAGGTTCACGCTTTCGGACTATCTCACACAGATGCGGCAGTTAAAGCAGATGGGACCTCTGGAAAACCTTGTCGGTATGATTCCCGGCGCGGGTAAGGCGCTCAAAGGCGCGACGGTGGACGAAAAGGCGATGGCGCACTTTGAGGCTATCATCCTTTCAATGACCCCCGCCGAGCGGGAGGACCCGTCGGTTATAAACGCGTCGCGCAGGCGGCGCATTGCCGCGGGCAGCGGCAGGAGCGTGGAGGAGGTAAACCGGCTTCTGCGCCAGTTCGAGCAGATGAACAAGCTATTCAAGCAGCTGAATTCCAACAAGAAAAACAAAAGCTTTCTTCGCGGATTTGGTATATAAAAAACGAGAGGAGAAAACAAAAATGGCAGTAAAAATCAGACTGAGACGTCTGGGCGCCAAGTCCGCTCCCACATACAGAATAGTGGTTGCGGATTCAAGATACCCGCGTGACGGAAGATTTATCGAGGAGATTGGCACATACAATCCCTGCACCGAGCCGTCTACGCTGACAGTTGACGTCGAAAAGGCGAAAAACTGGATTAAAAACGGCGCGCAGCCTACCGACACAGTCAAGGCGCTGCTTAAAAAGCAGGGCGTTCTGTAAATTAAGGGTTTGGTAAGACGGTATGAAAGAACTTATAATCTACCTTGCAAAGTCGCTTGTCGATGAGCCCGAGGCAGTTACGGTCGAGGAGCAGGAGACAGATGACGCTGTCGTCTACACGCTCAGCGTCGCGCCTGACGATATGGGCAGGGTTATAGGCAAAAACGGCAAGATTGCCAAGGCGATACGCTCTATTGTCAAATCGGCGTCCTACAAGCTGTCGAAAAAAGTCGTTGTTGAAATAAAATAACGATTTTTGTGAGGAAGGTTTAAACACCTTCCTTTATTTTTGAGGATAATTATGGAAAAATTTCTTTTAGCGGGCAAGATAGTCAATACACATTCGCTGCACGGGCAGGTCAGGGTATATCCGCTGTGCGACAGCGCATATTTTCTCTGCGAGTTTGATATGTTTTATATCGACGGAAAGCCGACTGCGGTCGAAAGCGCGCGGGTTCATAAAAATCAGGCGCTCATTAAGTTTGAGGGCGTAAATTCGATTGACGAGGCGCAGGCGCTTGTAGGACGCGAGCTGTATATCGACAGGGACGATATAGAGCTGGAGGAGGGTCGCTATTTCATCGAGGATATAATAGGTCTTTCGGTGCGCGACGCCGAAACGGGCAGGGACTACGGCAGGGTGGTAAACGTGATTGAAACGGGCGCGAACGACGTGTTCGAGCTGCGTTCGCCGGACGGCAAAACGCTGCTTGTACCCAAGATTGACGACGTGGTCAAAAAAATAGATATAGAGGGCGGCATTATTGAAATCACGCCGATAAAGGGGCTGTTTGAATGAGATTTGACGTTATGACGCTCTTTCCCGAGCTTATCGAGGCGGCGGCGTCCAGCAGCGTGCTGGGTCGCGCGCGCGAGCGGGGGATAGTGGAGATAAACGCCGTTAATATCCGCGACTACACCGAAGATAAACACAATAATGTCGACGACTATCCGTATGGCGGCGGCAGCGGTATGGTGATGCAGTGCCAGCCGGTATACGACTGTTACCGTGCTGTCGTGGGCGACGCCGAGCAAAAGCCGCATACGATTTATATGTCGCCCAAGGGTAAGCCTCTGACGCAGGCGCGCGCCCGCGAGCTTTCAAAGCTTTCCCGCGCGGTGATACTGTGCGGGCATTACGAGGGCGTCGACCAGCGCGTGCTGGACGAGATAGTGGACGAGGAGATATCTATTGGCGACTATGTGCTGACAGGCGGCGAGCTTCCCGCCTGCGTGCTTATCGACTGTATAAGCCGTATGATTGACGGCGTGCTTTCGGGAAAGGACAGTTACATAAACGAGAGCCACTATAACGGACTGCTGGAGTACCCGCAGTATACCCGCCCCGAGGTGTGGCACGATCATCCCGTGCCGGAGGTGCTGCTGTCGGGACACCACGCCAACATTGAAAAGTGGCGGGAGGAGCAAAGCAAAATGCTGACCCGCAGACTTCGCACCGACCTTATTGAAAACAAAAACGAACGCTGAGCGTTCGTTTTTGTTTTGGCACGCTGTGAGGGACATAGTCGGGGCGTTGTGCGGGGTGTAAGTTAAAAGCACCTGCCGGCGCGCTGCTTTTTGCACTGCGGCTGCTTGTCGCAGCGGTAACAGACCTCGTTTTCAAGGTCGCCGCCTTCAAAGAAATCGACAATGTTTTTAACCGTGACCTGCGCTATGCTGTCCAGCGCGTCCTCCGTCAAAAACGCCTGATGTGAGGTTATCAGCACATTCGGCATGGACAGCAGCCGCGCCAGCGTGTCGTCCTGTAAAATATGCCCCGAAAAGTCCTCGAAAAACAGGTCGGATTCCTCCTCGTACACGTCAAGACACGCCGCGCTCACCTTTTTTGTCTTTATCCCGTCGATAAGCGCGTCGCTGTCGATAAGCCCGCCGCGGGAGGTGTTGACGATAATCACTCCCTTTTTCATTTTCGCGATGCTCTCTCGGTTTATTATGTGGTCGGTCTCGGCGGTCAGCGGGCAGTGGAGCGATATTATGTCGCTGCCGCAAAACAGCTCGTCCTGCGTCACGTATTTTATATTTGCCGCGCCGTCGGGGTAGGGGTCGCAGGCGATGGCGTTCATACCAAAGCCGCGGCATATGTCGTAAAAAATCCTGCCTATCTTGCCCGTGCCGACCACCCCCACGGTTTTTCCGTACAGGTCAAACCCTATAAGCCCGTTTAATGAAAAGTTAAATTCCCGCGTGCGGTTGTATGCCTTGTGAATTCTGCGCACCGAGGTGAGCAGCATTGCCATCGTATGCTCCGCCACGGCATGCGGCGAATAGGCGGGTACTCTCAGAATGTGTATTTTCCCGTATGCCGCCTTGACGTCGACGTTGTTAAAGCCGGCGCAGCGCAGCGCGATTATCCGTATCCCCATTTTGTAAAGCCGCTCTATCACCGAGGCGTTTACGTCGTCGTTTACAAACGCGCACACGCCGTCCGCGCCCTCGGCAAGCCCGACTGTGTCCTCCGACAGCCTTGTTTCCAGAAACTTAAAGCTTACGTTGTGCATATCTCCGTATTTTTCAAATCCCGTTCTGTCGTATGGCTTCGCGTCAAAAAAAGCAAATCTGCACATACTTCTCTCCTCCTTTTTACTGCTTTGTAAGTATTGTTTACAAAATCCTTTTAAAAAACCGTCAAATTGTCTCTTTCGACAAAATGCGGAATGTTTATTGACTATTTTTTTTGGGTGTGATAATATTTACTTGTTAAAAAATGAGAAATCGTCGTGTAACGGAGGCAGGATGAAACTATTAGAGCAGCGTATACTTTCGGAGGGCGAGCTGCTTTCCGGCAACGTTATCAAGGTCGGCGGGTTTTTGAACCATCAGATAGACGTGGGACTGCTGCTTGAAATGGGCAGGGAGGTGAAGCGGCTTTTTGCGGGCGAGAAAATCACAAAGCTGCTCACGGTCGAGGCGTCGGGCATCGCCGTCGCCACCGCTTACGGCGCGGTGATGGGGCTTCCCGTTCTCTTTGCCAAAAAGCACGGGACAAGCAATCTTTCGGGGCAGATGCTGTATGCGCCGACTCACTCCTACACTCACAATGTCGATTATAATATGGTAGTTGAGCGGCGCTACCTCTCGCCGTGCGACAGGGTGCTTGTGGTGGACGATTTTCTGGCAAACGGGCAGGCGCTTTGCAGCCTTTGCAGCTTGGTGGAGCAGGCGGGCGCGACGCTTGTCGGCTGCACCGTCGCGATAGAAAAGGGCTTTCAGAGCGGCGGGCGGATGCTGCGCGAGCGCGGCGTCCGGGTGGAGTCGATTGCCGTTATTGACAGGATAGAAGACGGAAAAATCATTTTCCGCGACTGATTTGTATGTAATTTTTTACATAAAATTTTTACGGAGGAAAAAACACAATGAAAAAGTTTTTCTCAATGGCTGTTGTCGTCGTGATGCTGCTTGGCATTATCGCTGGCTGCGCGCCTGCCTCTGATCCGGCGGATGACAACACGGGCGGTAACGCCGATTTTAAGGTCGGCTTTATCTTCCTGCACGACGAAAACTCGACGTACGACAAAAACTTCATGGATGCGGCGGACGCCGCCGCAGCTGCCTGCGGACTTTCCGCGGATCAGGTGGTAAAGAAGGTCGGTATCGATGAGTCGGATGCGTGCTACAATGCCGCGGCGGAGCTTGTTGACGAGGGCTGTGACCTCGTATTTGCCGACAGCTTCGGTCACGAGACCTACATCTTACAGGCGGCAAAGGAGTTTCCGGAGGTTCAGTTCTGCCATGCCACGGGTACTATGGCTCACACCGAAAACCTTCCCAACTTCCACAATGCGTTTGCGTCCATCTATGAGGGCAGATATCTTGCGGGTATCGCCGCCGGTATGAAGCTCAACGAGATGATAGAGCAGGGCAAGTTCACCGCCGATGAGGCGAAGATGGGCTATGTCGGCGCGTTCAACTATGCTGAGGTTGTTTCGGGCTACACCTCCTTCTTCCTCGGCGCGCGCAGCGTATGCCCCACCGCCACGATGGAAGTCGTTTATACAAACTCATGGTTTGACATAGCTCTTGAAAAAGAGGCTGCAAACACGCTTATCAAAGACGGCTGCAAGCTCATAAGCCAGCACGCCGACTCAGAGGGCGCGCCCAAGGCGTGCGAGGAAGCGGGAATACCGAACGTCGCTTACAACATAAGCACCATTTCCATGGCTCCCAACACCGCGCTTATCTCCTCAAAGATAAACTGGCAGCCCTATATGGAAATGATAATCAAAAACACGCAGTCGGGTACGGAAATTCCCGCCGACTACTGCCCCGGGCTTAAAGAGGACGCGGTTCAGCTGACAGAGCTCAACTCCGCCGTTGCCGCAAAGGGTACGCAGGAAGCTATCGACAAGGCGAAAGCCGAGTTTATCGCGGGTACGCTGCATGTGTTTGACACGTCCAAGTTTACCTACAAGGGCGAGCAGCTCACAAGCTATATGGCGGACGTTGATACAGACGATGCGTTTACGCCAGATACCGAGGTTGTGGAAAACGGATACTTCAACGAGTCGTCCAAGCGCTCCGCTCCTTATTTCGATATCAAAACGATAGACGGTATAACCGAGAAGTAATGAAAAACGGCTAAGGCGGGGCATAGCGCTCCGCCTTAGTTTGTTCGTCCGAAGCGGAAAAAGCGTTTCCCGTTTCGGCGGGACAAACATTAAGGAGGCAGATGAATGGCAAGTGCCGCTATTGAGCTTAGAGGAATAACAAAGCGGTTTGGCAGCGTTGTTGCAAACAATAACATAAGCCTGTTTGTAAACAAGGGCGAGATACTGTCGCTGCTGGGTGAAAACGGCAGCGGAAAAACAACGCTTATGAATATGATATCGGGGATATACCACCCCGATGAGGGTGAGATTTTCATAAACGGCAGTCCTGTCGCCATATCCTCGCCGCACGACGCTTTTGACTATAAAATCGGTATGATACATCAGCACTTCAAGCTGGTGGACGTGTTTACGGCGGCGGAAAACATAGTTTTGGGGCTAAACGAGCGCGGCAGGTTCGATATCGACAAGGTGTCCTCCCGCGTCGCCGAGATAAGCGCGAAATACGGCTTTGAAATCGACCCGCGCAAGAAAATCTACCGTATGTCCGTCTCCGAAAAACAGACGGTCGAGATAATCAAGGTTTTATACCGCGGCGCGGATATACTTATTCTTGACGAGCCGACGGCGGTACTCACCCCTCAGGAGACGCAAAAGCTGTTTGCCGTCCTGCGCCGGATGAGAGACGACGGCAAGGCTATCATCATAATCACCCATAAGCTGCATGAGGTGCTGGCGCTTTCGGACAGAGTGTCGGTTTTAAGACGGGGTGAATACGTCGGCACGCTCAAAACGGCGGATACAAACGAGATGGAGCTTACCGAGATGATGGTCGGCAGAAAGGTGAGCCTGAACATTTCGCGCGCCGAGCCGGTAGACCCCAAAGACAGGCTTGTGGTAAACAACCTTTGCGTTACAAACCGCGACGGGGTTAAGCTTTTGGACGACGTGACGTTCACGGCGCGCTCGGGCGAGATACTGGGCATCGCGGGCATCGCGGGCAGCGGTCAGCGGGAGCTGCTTGAGGCTATCGCGGGACTCAAAAGCGTAAGCTCCGGCGAGCTTGTCTATAACGATTTCAAAACGGGAAATTCGGAAAACCTGCGCAATAAAACCCCGATTCAGATTCGCGACCTCGGCGTCCGGCTTTCGTTTGTGCCGGAGGACAGGCTGGGCATGGGGCTTGTCGGCAGTATGGACATAATAGATAATATGATGCTTCGCAGCTACCGCCGCGGAAACGGCGTGTTTGTCGAGCGGCGGGAGCCGCGCGAGCTTGCGGACAGGATAATCGAGCAGCTGTCCGTCGTCACGCCGAGCGCGACAACGCCCGTCCGGCGGCTGTCCGGCGGCAACGTGCAAAAGGTGCTTGTAGGGCGTGAGATATCGTCCGCGCCGACGGTGCTGATGGCGGCGTATCCCGTGCGCGGACTTGATATAAATTCATCATATACGATATATAACCTGTTAAATGAACAGAAGGCGCGCGGCGTCGCCGTCATTTTTGTTGGCGAGGATTTGGATGTTTTGCTTGAGCTTTGCGACAGAATACTTGTTCTGGGCGGCGGCAGGGTCACGGGAATCGTCGATGCGCGCACCGCGAAAAAGGAGCAGATAGGTCTGCTTATGACAAAACACGGGGAGGTGGAACAATGAGCGGCAAAAAACACTCCGCGCCGCCTGTTTATATAACAAAGCGGGACGGACTTATATGGTATAAATCATGGCTTATCCGCATTGTCGCCGTGTTGCTGGCGCTTGTGCTCTGTTCGGTCATCATAATCGCGCTGACCGGCTTCAACCCGCTTCAGGTCTACTCGGCGATGGTGCGCGGCAGCTTCGGCACCAGCCGCAAGCTGTGGACGATGCTGCAAAATCTTGCGATGCTGCTCTGCATCTCGCTTGCCGTCACTCCGGCTTTCAAAATGCGGTTTTGGAACATCGGCGCGGAGGGTCAGGTGCTTGTCGGCGCGCTGGCGACCGCCGCGTGTATGTTTTATTTAGGCGACAGCCTGCCCCAGCCGCTTATGATAGCCATAATGCTTGTGAGCGCTCTCGCGGCGGGCGTCGTGTGGGCGTTTATTCCGGCGTATTTCAAGGCGAAATGGAACACAAACGAGACGCTGTTCACGCTGATGATGAACTACGTCGCAATTCAGCTCGTCTCATTTTTCATCGCCTTGTGGGTTCCCAGCGGCTCGGGCGTTATGGGCGTTATCAATCAGAACAGCCGGTCAGGCTGGCTGCCCTCCGTTTTCGGACAGCGCTATTTTATCAACATAGTCGTCGTCGCCATTGTCACCGCCGCAATGTTTATCTATCTTAAATACAGCAAGCAGGGCTATGAGATATCGGTTGTCGGCGAGAGCGAAAACACCGCCCGCTATATCGGCATCGACGTGAAAAAGGTAATACTTCGCACTATGGCGATATCGGGCGCGGTGTGCGGACTTGCGGGCTTTCTGCTCGTGTCCGGCACCAACCACACCGTCACGACCAACACGGCGGGCGGCATGGGCTTTACCGCCATTATGGTGTCATGGCTTGGCAAGTTTAACGCGGCGATTATGATACTCACCTCCTTTATCATCGTGTTTTTACAGCGCGGGGCGGGGGAGATTGCGACCAAATTCAATCTCAACCAGAGCGTCGCGGACATACTCACCGGCATCATCCTGTTTTTCATAATCGGGTGCGAGTTTTTCGTAAATTATAAGATAAATCTTCGCCATAAGGAGGGTAAATAATGCTGTCTACAATCCTCTCGTTTATCAGTGCGGCGATAATTCAGGGCATACCGCTGCTTTACGGCGCCGTGGGCGAGATAATCACCGAAAAGAGCGGGAATCTAAACCTCGGAATACCCGGGATTATGTATATCGGCGGCATTTCCGGCATTGTCGGCGGGTTTATCTATGAACACAGCACGAGCAGCCCAAACGCCGCGTTGTGTATACTGATTCCGCTTTTAAGCTGCCTTGTCTGCTCGGCGTTTATGGCGCTGATTTACAGCTTTCTTACAGTCACCCTGCGCGCCAATCAGAATGTGACCGGTCTTGCGCTCACCACGTTCGGCGTCGGCGTGGGCAACTTTTTCGGCGGCAGTCTTAAAAGCTTTTTCGGAGAAAGCGGCTCCATTTCGCTGCTGACGACTGGAAACTATTATAAGACAAAGCTTCCCTTTGCGGGAAGTCTCGGCGCGTTCGGCGACGCCTTTTTGTCCTTCGGCTTTCTGGCGTATCTTGCGATTATCATCGCGATAGTCGCGTCGCTTGTGATAAATAAAACCCGCGTGGGGCTCAACCTGCGCGCGGTTGGCGAAAACCCCGCCACGGCGGACGCGGCGGGCATAAACGTTACAAAGTACAAGTACGTTGCAACCTGCGCCGGCGGTGCGATAGCGGGGCTGGGCGGACTGTATTTTGTTATGGACTATATCGCGGGCGCGTGGACAAACGACGGGTTCGGCGACCGCGGCTGGCTTGCGATTGCCATTGTCATTTTCGCACTCTGGCGACCCAACCTGTCTGTTCTCTGTTCGTTTATTTTCGGCGGGCTTTATATCATCTGCACCTATATCCCCGGTCTTTCAAGCGCGTCAAAGGAGCTTATAAAAATGCTGCCTTATGTCGTAACCATTATCGTGCTTGTCGTCATCAGCGCGAGAAAGCGCAGGGAAAACCAGCCGCCCGCGCACCTCGGATTGTCTTATTTCCGTGAGGAGAGGTAAGCGCATAAAATCATCCGCATTGCATCGTTTAGATGCTGAAAAATTATACTCTGTAAATCATACTCTGAAATTAAACTCTAAAAAATGCCACGGCATATTTGCTGTGGCATTTCTGATATTATCCGGCTATGACTTATATGACAAAATATACAAATTATATAAATTTTGCTAAAATTATTGACAAGAATTACAAAACATAGTATATTTATAATGAAAAGCAAAAGCTACAAATATATTAAAAATTTCTTTTTATATTTATGTATTATGTCTTAGACAATGCAATCAGACTACAATGCGCCGCAACCGGGCGTTTTCCGCAAAACACGTTGTAGTCTGATTGCATTGTCTATTCATTATGACAAACAGGTATTACGGCGGAAGCAGACCGGCCTCGGTAGTTATCTGACAGATTACATTACAGAAAGGGTGATAGACAGTGAATAGAAAACTTAAAATAACAATCCCGATTGTGATTGCGCTGGTTGTGATTTCGGCAGTTTTCGGCGTTGCCATCATTGCCGACAGAAATCGTGTTAATTACGAGAGCGGGGAAATAACGTTTGAAAATTTGCCAAAAACAATAAAATTTCACCTTCCCGAAAAAAGCGAGCCGATTGACATGTCGGCGCAGAAAAATATACCCGCGTCAAAATATGTTGAGAGTACACAGACCGCACCGTATGCGTCCGATTCCTCCGAGGGATATTCCAACGAAAAGCTGCTTGAGGTATGCGGCTACCACACGACAGAGATTGCAAACGAAGGGGATACCCTCTATTCCGTCTGCAAACAATATGACGATAACATTTCGATCGAGTATGAGGATGCGAACGGTAATGTGTACTACTATGATGAAAAAGGGTGTCTTACAGGGTTTTTCGGAAACGGCGAATATTCCACAGTCGCCATGTCAGCACAGCTTATTGATGCTTTAAGTCAAGACGAAATTATAAAAATCGCCCGAAAATTTATATATGATGTAATGGGTGACAGGGTGAACAATTATCAGCTTGACAATATCGTTTACAGAGAGGAGACAAATTCATATCATATAATATTTTGTGAATACTATAAGTTTGCCAAGGGCGAGAGCTGCGACATTTCCGTGCTGAAAAACGGCGTCGTAACAAGTTGGCATACCTACCGCATGCACGATTATGATGACTTTGACATATCGTTGATGGATAACATAACCGAACAGCAGATACTTGATTATGTTGATGAATATGTGAAAGACAACTACGGCGAAAAGGAGTATGAATGCGACGGTATAGGCGTGTATAAAAACAAGAATGGCGGATACTGCATTTCGGCATCTGTCAAGGTATTTAATAATACGGGTTGGGGTGTTGATATGATAGGTGTGGACTATCCATTAAGCTGAAACTGTATAAAAGTCACCCGTGCGGCAGCCGCCGCACGGGTGAATATGAACAGGCAACAAAAAAAGCCTTACAACTGTAAGGCTTTAATTTTTGAATTAGCGGCGCTTGCCGCATAAAGTCGCTTTTGCTTTGCAGCCGGCATCAATACTTGCGTTTTCTTGCGGCTTCGGACTTTTTCTTTCTCTTAACGCTGGGCTTTTCGTAGTGCTCTCTTTTTCTGATTTCAGAAAGCACGCCCGACTTGGCGCACTGTCTTTTAAATCTTCTAAGAGCGCTGTCCAGCGTCTCATTCTCTTTGATGCGGATTTCAGCCACGGTAAATTTCCCTCCCTCCGCTTTTACAAACCTTCCATGCTTGTACACGGATACAAGAAATATTATACAGAAGCGTACATTAAAAGTCAATACCAAAAATCATTTTTTTGATAAAAAGAAAAGACCGGTACGCGCTTGACAAACAGGTCAAATAAGAGTATCATTTGAAAAAAGACAAAAGGGGCGGTAAAAAGTGTTTGACGCGCAAAAGGCAAAGGACGGCGCGGTGGAATGGATACGCGATTTTTTCGAAAAAAACGGTAAAGGGTGCAACGCCGTTGTCGGCATATCGGGCGGTAAAGACAGCTCGGTAACGGCGGCGCTCTGCGTCGCGGCATTGGGGCGCGCTCGCGTGATAGGCGTGCTTATGCCAAACGGAGAGCAGAGTGATATCGACTGCGCCCGCCTTTTGGTAGACCATCTCGGGATAAAGAGCTTTACCGTAAACATAAAAGCGGCGGTGGACGGACTGATACGCGCCCTGCCGGACGGTATGGAGATTACGGCGCAGACACGCACCAACCTGCCGCCCCGCATACGAATGGCAACGCTGTACGCCATAAGTCAGAGCAACAACGGCAGGGTGGCAAACACCTGCAACCTGTCGGAGGACTGGGTGGGTTATTCCACCCGCTACGGCGACGCGGCGGGGGATTTCAGCCCGCTTGCAAATCTCACCGTGACCGAGGTTAAAGAGATAGGCGCGCTCCTCGGTCTCCCGCGCGAGCTTGTGGACAAGGTCCCGTCGGACGGGCTTTGCGGCAAGACGGACGAGGACAACCTCGGCTTTACCTACGCCGTACTCGACCGGTATATCCGCACGGGCGAGATAGAGGATATAAAGATTAAGGAAAAAATCGACCGTCTGCATAAGCTTAACAAATTCAAGCTGGAGCTGATGCCGTTTTATAAGTTCGGTGAAAGCTTATGAAAAAGTTTTTTGTAAACCTGTGGTATTATTATAAATTTCATATGCTGGTCGCCCTGCTCTTGATTACGGCGACGGTGATAGCCGTGAAAAGCTGCGCCGCCCGAAAGAGCTATGATGTGGGCGTTTTGCTGATGACGCACGGCTATGACACCGGGTTTCGCGGGACGGACGGGCTCGCGCAGAAAATAGGGGAGTGTGTGACGGATTACAACGGCGACGGCGTGAAAAACGCGCGCATTGTCGCGATAAACTACGGAAAGACGGCAAACGAGGTAAACAGTGCAAACGCTATGCGCTCGGCAAACCTTGCCGCCGGAGACAGCTTTTTATACCTTATGGACAGGCAAAACTATACCGAGCTTAAGGCGGGCGGCTTTCTTGCCGACCTTAATGAGCTTGGCGGCAGCGGCGACTTTGCCGACGCCGCGTCCTGCGGGATATTGGACTATGACGGCTCCTTTGCGATAGCCGGGCAGGACTATTTTCTCTGCCTTCGCGTTTATGACGCCGCCCGCGCCGAAAAGGATGAAAAATACGCCGCAAGATATAAAGCGGCGCAGGAAACCATTTCAAATCTAATTAAAAACAGCGCCGTATAGGCGCTGTTTTTATCGTCTGTACAGCAGGCAGACCGCGTGGGCGGCAACGCCCTCTTTTCTGCCGGTAAAGCCAAGCCCCTCCTCGGTGGTTGCCTTGATATTTACACGGCTTTTGTCCGTTTCAAGCGCGCGGGCGACGTTTTCCCGCATCTTTTCAATGTAAGGCAAAAGCTTCGGCTTTTGCGCGATAATCGTAATGTCGCAGTTTCCGAAATCAAAGCGCTCATACACCCGCGCCGCCGCGCGCTCAAGCAGCAGCACGCTTGAAATGCCCTTAAAGCTGTCGTCCGTGTCGGGAAACATCTTGCCGATGTCGCCTAAGCCCGCCGCGCCCAGCATCGCGTCGATAAGCGCGTGAAGGGCGACGTCCGCGTCCGAATGTCCGGCAAGCCCCGCGTCATGCTCGATTTTCACGCCGCAAAGCCACAGGTCTCTGCCGCCCTCCAGCCGGTGTACGTCGTACCCGTGCCCTATCCGCGTCTCCCTCGGCGCGCAGAGCGCCGAGCAGAGCGATATGTCCTCCGGTGTTGTAATCTTTATGTTGGATACGCTCCCCTCCACGGCCTTTATCGGTAAGCCGTACATTTCATATATCGAGCAGTCGTCGGTAGTCTCTCTGCCGTCCCGCGCCGCCGTCTGAGCAAGCTCGATATACCGCTTTTTTTCAAACGCCTGCGGGGTCTGTATCCGCATAAGCCGGCTTCTGTCTATCGTGCCGACTATCATACCGTCCTCCAGCCGCTTTACCGTGTCCGTCATCGGCACGCCGAGAGCCGCCGCGCCGTATTCAAAGGCGGCGCGGCAGACCTTGTCCGCCTGCGCAGGGTCGGTGAGCGGTCTTGCGCCGTCCAATATCGCGATATATTCGCCCGCGGCGGATTTTGCCCCCAAAAGCGCGGATTTCGCGCGGCAGTCGCCGCCCTCTATCACCTTTACCGGCTTTGATATGCCGTACCGCTTTGCAAGCTCTTTTACTTTTTCGATGCTCTCGCGGCGGGTCACCGCCACAATGTCGTTTATACACTCGCTTTTACAGCAAAAAAGCAGCGTGCGTGCCAAAACCGGCACGCCGCCGACATTTTCAAACAGCTTGTCAACTCCGCCCATGCGGTGAGACCTGCCCGCGCAGACTACAACTGCGGTAACCGTATAATCCATATTTTCTCCTTGAACGGAGTAATTAAAATTTGCTGAGTATCCGCTCCAAAACCTCCGAGTTGTTGTCCGTTTCAAGCGCGGTGTTAAGCTCGGAGCAAAGAATGCTCTTTGTCAGTATGAACATCTTTCTGTCGCTTGTTGAAAGTCCGTGCTTTTTCTCGCGAAGGATAAGGTCGTTGAGTACGCCCGCAACGTTGTCCGCCGTTCCCGATTTCAGCTTGTCAATGTTTTCCTTGTACCGCTTGTTCCAGGGAATGTTGGAGCTTGTTCTGTCGCTGTCAAAGCTGTCGATTATCCGCGCCGCTTCCTCTTTGGATACGACAGGACGCAGCTGTACGCCCGAAGGGTTGCTCACAGGTATCATCAGCTTGATGTTTCCGCTGTAAATCCGCACCCTGAAATATTCTACAGTTTTACCTCCGATTTCCTTAAACTCGATGGCTTCAATAACACCCGCGCCGTGCATGGGGTAAACCACCTTGTCGCCGACCTTAAACACTTTCTACTCCGTTTCTGAAATGACGCGCATAAAACGCTCGCGTCAAAGACATACGCTCACAATAAGGCGCTTATGCCTGAGGTTCCTTGCTTACCTATAAATTATAATATAAAATGTAGAAAAAATCAAGAAACAGAGCGTCGTTTTTTTCGCATTTTTCCCGCACCCGCTTATATTTTCGGCGTTTTTCAGAAGTGCGCGGGCATATAAATCCTGCTAATTGGTGAATTTGCCAAATTACGGTCTCAAAATTAGTGAAAATCGCCAAAAAAATAAATAAAACGCCGCGAATTTGGTGTAACCTATTGAATATCAAATACCGATGTTATATAATATATTAAGGTTTTGAATATAACCGTCTGATATTTATATAAAAGGAGTAATTGATTATGGCTGAGTTGACAACCAAGACCATTCGCAACATTTGCCTGCTTGGACACGGCGGCAGCGGCAAGACCTCCGTTTCAGAGGCAATGCTGTTTTGCGCGGGGCAGACGGAACGCCTCGGCACGATAGCTGACGGGAACACTGTTTTGGACTACGACGCGGAGGAGAAAAAGCGGAAATATTCCGTCTCTCTTGCGACGGCGCCCGTTGTCTGGAAGGATATAAAAATAAATATTATAGACACGCCCGGGTTTCTTGATTTTGAGGGCGAGGTAGCGGAGGCTGTCCGCGTGGCGGACGCCGCGATTATCGTGGTGGACGGCAAGGCGGGGGTCGAGGTCGGCACCGAGCTTGCCTGGGAATACGTCGAGCGCGCCGCGCTCCCGCGCGCCTTTTTTATCAATAAGTTTGACGACAGCGAGGCGGATTTTGTAAAGACTTTCGAGCAGCTTCGCGACAAATTCGGGCGCAACGTCTGCCCGACGTTTGTGCCGGTGCGCAGCGACGGGGAGACGAGGTTTGTAAACCTCATTTATATGAAGGCGTACACCTTTGATAAAAACGGCTCCCGCACCGAGCACGATGTGAGCGACGCCGAAAAGGCGCAGGTCGAGCAGTATCTCGAGCCGCTGCACGAGGCTGTCGCTATGACAAGCGACGAGCTTATGGAAAAGTATTTTAACGGCGATGAAATAACGCTGGACGAGATGGTGGAGGCGCTGCACGAGGGCATTATCGAGGGTTCTATCGTCCCTGTCTTTTCCGGCGCGTCGGCAAAGCTGTGGGGCATAAAGGGACTTATGGATACCGTCGCGGACTCTTTCCCGCGCCATACCGCCAAAAAGACCGAAAAGACGGCGGACGGTGAAAAGGAAATTCAGCCGGACGGCGACACTTCGATTTTCATTTTCAAGACGTACGTCGACCAGTTCGGAAAGCTCAGTCTTTTCAAGGTGATGAACGGCACGCTCAAGCGAGATATGACGCTTAAAAACGCCCGCAGCGGCGCGTCGGAAAAGATGGCGCACATTTACACCTTAAAGGGTTCAAAGCAGGTCGAGGTAGACAGTCTTTGCTGCGGAGATATCGGCGTTATCACAAAGGTCGCCTCCGCCGCGACGGGCGACACGCTCTATTCCGGCGCGCCGGTGTCATACACGCCGCCCGCCTTCCCGCATCCGTATATGCGCCGCGGCGTTTTCGCGTCCAGCAAGGGCGAGGAGGATAAAATATCCACGGCGATGCAGAAGCTTTTGGACGAAGATCCGACCATCAGGTTTGAGAGCAACGCCGAGACGAAGCAGATGCTGCTTTCCGGTATGGGCGACATACATATCGACCTTATTCTGTCCAAGCTCAAATCACGCTACGGCATAGCCTTACAGCAGGCGGAGCCGAAGATAGCCTACCGAGAGACGATACGCAAGTCGGTGCAGGCGGAAGGCAAGCATAAAAAGCAGTCGGGCGGCTCGGGGCAGTACGGACACGTTAAAATCACCTTCTCTCCCGGCGAGGGCGAGGGGCTTACCTTCACGCAGAGCGTCGTGGGCGGCAGTGTGCCGAAGGGCTACTATCCCGCCGTTGAAAAGGGGCTTCTGGAGGCCATGCAGGAGGGCGTGCTTGCGGGCTATCCTATGGTGGCGCTTGCCGCAGACCTGTTCGACGGCTCCTACCATCCTGTCGATTCCAATGAAATTTCCTTTAAGCTGGCGGCGCGGCTTGCTTACAGAGAGGGTCTGCCAAAGGCGTCACCCGCGCTTTTGGAGCCGGTGGGAAGTCTTAAAGTGTCGGTGCCGGAGAGCATGGTGGGCGACGTTATGGGTGATCTTAACAAACGGCGCGGCAGGGTTCTCGGTATGAATCCGGATGAAAACCGGCGCGGATACACTCTTGTCGAGGCGGAGGCGCCGGATGCCGAGATGATGGACTACACGGTGGCATTGAGGGCGATGACTCAGGGCAGGGGCAAGTTTGATTTCAACTTTGTCCGCTATGAGGAAGTCCCCGCCGCCGAGGCGCAGAAGATAATAGACGAGGCTAAGAAAAACTAATCAAAAAGCCCGAAAGGAAATCCTTTCGGGCTTTTATTGTGTAAGCAACAAGGTTCCCGGGACCCGCCCGAAATCTTTGATTTCGCCGGCGGGTGGGGTTCTTATTTTTGGGCGTTAATTTTCGCTTTTCATTGCCTTATACTTGTTTTTGGTCGCAATTCCGCCGCGGATATGCCGCTCCTCAAGATTTTTGTCAAGGACGGATTTTACCTGCCGGTAAAGGTCATTGTCAATCGTTTTCAGCTTGTAGCTCACGTCCTTGTGTACGGTGGACTTGGATATTTTGAATACGCTCGCCGTTTTTCTGACAGTAGCGCCGTTGTCGATTATGTAACGTGCAAACTCCCGCGCCCGTTCTTCACAGGTATAGTACATATAAAACAACCACCTTTGCATACTTTTATTAAACTATATGCGTGGAGTTGTCTATATATGTGCCGTTATTTTTCCAATTTGCAGACGGAAAAAGCGTTATCCTGCGGCGAAAAATCCAGCCCGTCCGTTACAATTATCTCGCTGTCGGTTATAAGTATCATTTCAAACCCGCCGACGGTGCGCCACAGGCTTTCGGCGCGCTCTTTTCCCATTACAAAGAGAGCGGTTGAAAGCGCGTCTGCCATAGTGTCGTCCGCCGCTACAACAGTTGCCGAAATTATACCGCTTTGGGAGGGGTATCCCGTCTCGGGGTCGATTATGTGATGGTAGGTAACGCCGTTTTGCTCAAACGAGCGCTCGTATCCTCCGGAGGTGACAACGGCGCAGTCTTCGGCTTGCAACACGCCGATAAGCTCGTCTTTCTTTTTCGGGTGCGCTATTCCGACCTGCCATGGGCTGCCGTCCTTCCGCGCGCCGCGGAGCATAACGTTGCCGCCGAGCGATACGACGGCGCTTTCAACGCCGTTTTGCGTTAAAATGTCCCGCACACAGCTCGCGGCATACCCTTTTGCAATGCCGCCAAGGTCAATCTCTCCGCTGCAAATGGCGGCGCTTCCCGAAACGGTGAGCGTGCTCGATTTGTACTTTTGCACGGCGGCATAAAGCTCATCTTTTCCGGGAATACGGGGCGTACCCTCGGTAAATCCCCACAGCTTTGAAACGGGGCGCAGCATTATGTCAAACGCGCCGCCTGTCATATCCTTCATCTCCAGCGCCCGCTCGATTATTTTCTGCGTGTCGTATGAAAGCTCCGCTCTGCCGTCTCTGTTAAGCGCGTATATTTCCGAGTCCTCCCGCGTTACCGAAAAAAGACCTTCAAGCTCATATATTTTCTGTTTTGCAAGCAAAAGCGCGTCCGCCGCGTTTTGCCCGTCGGCTTTCATTGTCATAACCGTGTCCATTGAAAAAAACTGTTCTGTCGCTTCGTTTGTTTTGCCGCAGGAACAGCAGATAAGCAGCAGTGAAAGCATAAGGGAAACGACCCTTTTCATCGGAGTGAGTCAAGATAGTCCTGCAAAATTATCTTTGCGGCAAGCAGGTCTATGCTCTCCTTTCTCTTTTTTCCGTAAACGTCCGTTATGTCCATATAACGTGACGCCGCCATCGTCGTCATTCGCTCGTCGTAGTAGATTATCTCGGCGTCGGGCAGCATATCTTTCAGCGTCTGTCCGAAAAGACGGGTGCGCTCCGCGCGAAATCCCTCGCTGCCGTCCATATTCCGCGGAAGCCCCAAAACTATTTTTTTCGCCTGCCGCTCGGCGTAAATTTCCGCTATGCGCGCCGCCGTCTTTTCGGGGTCTTTTGAGCGCACCGTTTCCACCCCGCAGGAAATAAGCCCCGTCCCGTCCGATACGGCGACTCCCGTGCGGCTGTCGCCGTAATCTATTCCAAGCACCGTCATGCCTTTACATCTCCCTTAAAAGCTCAAAGGCAAGCTTTGAGTTTATCTGCGCAAGCTCCCGCTTTTTTGCAACGCGCTCTTTAAGCATATTCTCGATATTCTCTCTGTCGGCGATAAGCCCGTCGAATTTCGCGCCCGTTTCGGCGTCCGAGACGTCGGCAAAGTCTATAATATAGTCTTCCATACCCATCTCTATACAGAGCGACATAACCTTAGGGTCGTAGTTCAACGCCAGAAACGGCTTGCAGTAAATGCAGCTGAAGGTCACCGCGTGCAGCCGCTCCATAACAGCCGTGTCGCACCTGCTGATAACGTCCAGTACCTGCGCGTGGGGAAGCTCGCGGTCGATAAGTATATGCTCGCTTTTAAGCCGTTCCGCCAGCTTTTTGAGAACGTCGGCGTCCTTGTCATAGTGAAGCGGCAGTAAAACGGTGGTGTAGCCGTGCTTTTCGGCGGCTTTGTCGATAAACCCCGCAAATCTCTCTATGAATTTGTCGTCCGTTCCCGCCTCGCGCAGGTTTACGCAGAGATATCTGCCGTCATTCAGCATATCGCAGTGTTCTCTGATATCTGCGCCGTTAAGGGTAAAGGTCTCGTCGGCGGTAAGCGTCACATTCGGGTTTTTAACCCCGATTGAGTTCATATAAACGGCGGAACGTCTGTCTCTTACCGTGATAACGTCGGCGCGGTTTAAAAGCTTTTGTGTCCGGACGCGGTTTTTTTCTCTGTTTATCGGTCCCACGCCGTTGCTGTAAAGCATCAGCTTACATCCGTATCCTATCGCCTTTTTCGCTATATGCGTGTAGTAGAATACCGAGCGGCTGGAGGTCGCGTCCTGTAAAATTGAGCCGCTTCCCAGCATAAACACGTTTGTCTTTTTCATCGCCCTGTAAATCGCGGGCAGATTAAAGCGGTGCAGCACCCGCGAAAAATCCGCCCCGCCGCTGTTTTTCGTATCGGCGGAAAGCAGCACCATGTTCGCGCCGCCGCAGGCGGCGTTTATATTATCCGAAAACGCCTTGAGCGCGATATCGTCGCCGAGATTGTTCCTGCCGTAGTAGCCGCACAGCATAAAGTCGACGGGACGCAAATCCTTTTCCGCGGCGGAATATGCCGCCTCCGCGTCGCTTGCCATCTTGTCCACCGAGTAGCGGGATTTTACAATTTCCAGCCCCGCGCGCACGTTTTCGGCGTATTTTTGAGGCTTTGCCAGCATGTCCTTTATAAGTGCGGCAATCTCGGCGTCGGGCGGGTAGGGGCAGCCGCGGCAGGTGAAGTTGGTGTCGACGCACAGCTTTTCGGTCTTGTCTGAAAACAGACCGATGTAGCCGCTGTTTCCGAGCAGTATGACGGGCGTCTCGCACGCCATCGCCTCCAAAGCCGCGCGGGATATGCCGACAAACAGATCGGCTATGTTGCAGTAGCGGTAGATGTCCGTCTGCGGACCTGTAAGGCGGATAAACCCGTCGCAGGTCTCAGCGTTTATCTTTTCGGCTTTTTTACAAAATTCATCGTATCGCGTCCCGCCGCCGACTATAACGATGCGGCTTTCGGGTGTGTCGGCGTAAATCCGCTTTGCCAGATTAAGCATCCGCTCCACATGGTCGCCTGCCACCTCGTCCAGCCGTGAAACGCAGAGAATGACGCGGTTTTCGGGCGTGAATCCCATCTTTTCTCTGAAATCGGGCAGTCTGTTTTTGCGAAACGTGTCGAGATTTATGCCGTTTACGGTGACGGTTATTTTGTCCTTTTCATAGCCGTATTCCCGCACGGCGTAGTCCTTTAAATCCTCGCTCACGGCAAGCGCTCTGTCCCCCCAGCGGGTGAACATTTTAAAAAGCAGGCTTGTTTTGAAATTGAAGTGTACCGTCGAGACAAACGGGCGGCGGTACCGCTTGTTTATCAGTCTTGCGGTAAAGTTTGATATCCGCGTGTGCGAATGAATGACGCAGGTGCGGTTTTGCTTTACGTATTTTGCAACCGCCCTGTAACCGCGCCACAGGCTCACAGGGTCTTTTTTATTGAGCGGAGCTGTGACATGCGTAATCCCGTTTTCCGCGAGCTTTTTTGCGTAAACGCCGCCGCTTGAAAAAACGGTAACGTCGTTGCCATGGCGTTTCAGCGCGTTTGCAAGCTCGTATATGTGAGTTTCCGCGCCGCCGATGTTGAGCGACATTGTCAGTATTGCGACCTTTTTATGCATATAAGTCCACCCGTTTCATATTATTTCCCGATAGATTATATTATATATTTTCCGTTCCGTCAAGCGCGGGCAAGGATACGGTCAAATTTTTCATAAAAAAACTATTGACTTGTCCGTGTCGACTGTGTTATAATTCGTATACCTGTAATGGGGTTTATTTTTTTGTACGAAAAACACCCCATAATACTGAGCAGGGAGGCAGACAGGAGGTGCCGAATATGCGCGTAAAGATAACGCTTGCGTGTTCAGAGTGTAAGCAGAGGAATTACGACACTGTCAAAAATAAGAAAAACGATCCTGACAGACTTGAAATGAGCAAATATTGCCGCTTTTGCAGAAAACACACGCTGCATAAGGAAACAAAGTAAGGCTTGTTAGGGAGGAGACAAAATGGCTGATACAGCGAAAAAGAAAAAGGGCAACATCTTCAAAAGGATAGGCGCTTTTTTCAAAGAAGTCAGAATTGAGATGTTCAAACGCATCATCTGGCCGTCGCCGAAGCAGGTTTTGAACAACACCATTATAGTTATTGTCACGGTGTTTATTGTCGGTATTGTCGTTTGGCTGCTCGATTATGTCTTTGTCAACGGTCTTGAGTTCGCGTTAAGTCACCTGCCGAGCATCTTCTGACGGGATGACTTTAGCCTTAAGGAGAAATGAGCATGTCTGATAAAGCGCAGTGGTATGTTGTGCATACCTACTCCGGATATGAAAACAAGGTCGCGGCAAATCTTGAAAAGATAATCGAGAACAGAAAGCTCGAGGATTTGATTATGGATATCCGCGTGCCGACAGAGACCGTCGTCGAAAAGACGGAAAAGGGTGAAAAATCTCACGAGCGCAAGCTGTTTCCGAGCTATATACTCGTGAAAATGGTGATGACAAACGACACCTGGTTTATCGTCCGCAACACCCGCGGCGTCACCGGCTTTGTCGGGGCGACGACCGAGCCTATTCCGCTGTCGGATGAAGAGGTCAAAAAGCTGGGCGTCGAGCAGATAGTCTATGCAGACGAGTTTGCAAAGGGCGACAGCGTCAAGATTATCGAGGGCGGCTTTAACGGGTGCGTCGGCGTTGTCGACAAGGTATTCGACGACAAAAAGCGGCTTTCCGTCATAGTCTCGATGTTCGGCAGGGAAACGCCTGTCGAGGTGGCGTTCAATCAGGTGACGCCCGTTAAGTAAGGGTATAAGCCGCCGCGTGCGGTTTATATAGCGGCTGTATGCCGCGTAAGTGGGAGGAGAGAATTTCTTTCCGCAAGTTTACCACATTTTTAGGAGGTATTTAAGTTGGCACAAAAGGTTATAGGCTACATCAAATTACAAATTCCCGCGGGCAAAGCCACCCCCGCGCCGCCGGTAGGTCCCGCGCTCGGTCAGCACGGCGTCAACATTATGGCGTTTACAAAGGAATTTAATGAGAGAACGAAAAATGACATCGGCTACATCATTCCCGTCGTCATAACCGTTTATCAGGATCATTCCTTCACTTTCGTTACAAAAACTCCGCCTGCGGCAGTTCTTATAAAGAAAGCGGCGGGTATTGAAAGCGGCTCGGGCGTACCGAACAAGACCAAGGTGGCAAAGCTCACCAAGGAACAGGTAAAGCAGATAGCCGAGACAAAGATGCCTGATCTTAACGCGGCTAATATCGAAACCGCGATGAGTATGATTGCAGGCACTGCAAGAAGTATGGGCGTTACGGTCGAGGAGTAATCGCTTTTTGCAGGTGGGAGGAAATTTCCGCAAAACCACTATATGGAGGATTGAATAGGTGAAAAGAGGAAAAAAATATATCGAAAGCGAAAAGCTGGTCGACTCCGCAAAGCTGTATGAGTCCGCCGACGCTATGGACCTTGTTATAAAGACGGCGAAAGCCAAGTTTGACGAGACTGTCGAGCTGCATGTGAAGCTGGGCGTCGACTCGCGCCATGCCGACCAGCAGGTCAGAGGCGCGGTTGTTCTGCCGCACGGCACGGGTAAATCGGTCCGTGTTTTGGTTTTTGCCAAGGGCGACAAGGCAGACGAGGCAACTGCCGCCGGCGCAGATTATGTCGGCGCGGAGGAGCTTATCCCGAAAATACAGAACGAAAACTGGTTTGAGTTCGACGCGGTCGTCGCAACCCCTGATATGATGGGTGTTGTCGGTCGTCTGGGTCGTGTTCTCGGTCCGAAAGGACTTATGCCGAACCCCAAGGCGGGTACCGTCACGATGGACGTCGCCAAGGCGGTCGCCGATCTTAAAGCCGGTAAGATAGAGTACAGGCTCGATAAAACAAACATCATTCACTGCCCGATGGGCAAGGTGTCTTTCGGCAAGGAAAAGCTGTGCGACAACTTCGACACGCTTATCGGCGCCATTGTAAAGGCGCGTCCGTCCGCCGCCAAGGGTCAGTATGTCAAGAGCTGCGTCGTTTCGTCCACGATGGGACCCGGCATCAAAATAAGTACCAGCAAATATCAATAAACTGTTGACACACGCATTTTCGTGTGTTAGAATAAGGTAAATTACTTCAAAGACAGCAGGTGCGATTTATCGCTTAAAACGCCCGCCGAGGAGAGTTTTACTATTTTGGCTAAAGCTTGTGCTCCCGCGCGTTACTGCGTCGGGAGCATTTTTTAATCGGGGAGGTGAATACATTGCCAAGCAAACAGATTTTGGAGGTAAAGCAGCAGGCTGTGAGCGAGCTTGCGCAAAAGCTCAAGGATGCGACGACAGGCGTGTTTGTCGATTACAGCGGCATCACCGTGGCGGACGATACCGCGCTTCGTAAAAAGATGAGGGAAGCGGGCGTTCATTACAGCGTTGTTAAAAACACTCTCACAAGGCTTGCCGCCAAGGAGGCGGGTATAGACGGGCTGGACGATATACTTAACGGAACCACCGCTCTTGCCCTGTCGAACGACCATGTCGCCGCGGCAAAAATCATCGGCGAGTATGCCGAGAAAAATGATAACTTCACAATCAAAGGCGGATTTATGGAGGGCAAGGTCATCAGCATAGCTGAGGTCGAAAAGCTCTCGAAGATGCCCGGAAAAGAGCAGCTGCTCTGCATGCTTCTCTACGCGCTCAACGGAAATATTTCCGGTCTTGCACGCGCACTTCAGGCTGTTGTTGATTCTAAAAACGAGTCGACTCCGGCGTAACACTTATTAAATTATTTTCAGGAGGAAAAAATCATGGCTGATATAGCAAAATTTATCGAAGATATCAAAGCTCTCAATGTCATGGAGCTTGCTGACCTTGTAAAGGCAATCGAGGAGGAGTTTGGCGTAAGCGCAGCTGCCCCAGTTGCAGTCGCCGCCGCAGGACCCGCACCCGAGGCTGCCGCTGAGAAGACCGAGTTTGACGTTGTTCTTGCCGAAATCGGCGATAAGAAGATTAACGTTATCAAGGTTGTCCGCGAGATAACAGGTCTTGGTCTTAAAGAGGCGAAGGAGCTTGTTGAGAGCGCGCCGAAGGCTGTTAAAGAGGGCGCGTCCAAGGACGATGCCGAGGCGATTAAAGCCAAGCTGGAGGAAGCCGGCGCCAAAGTCGAGCTTAA
>CANQVN010000006.1 GCA_947627315.1 uncultured Clostridia bacterium
CATAGCGGACGACGATCCGCTGAAGGTCGGAACAATGCTTCGGGGAATACCTGTTTTGGGCAAGACGGACGACGTGCCGCGGCTTGTAACGGAGCGCGGTATAGACACTATAATAATCGCGATACCCTCCGCCTCGCCGGAGCAGATATCCCGCATCGCGGGCGTCTGCACGCAGACCGACTGCGCGGTTAAAATCCTGCCGTCGATATCCAAAATCATAAGCGGGGGCGCGGGATTTTTACAGTCGATGAAAAATATAAATATGGAAGACCTGCTCGGCAGAGCGCCCATTCAGGTGGATACCACCGCGGTGCGGGAGATGATAACGGACAAGGTCTGCCTTGTGACGGGCGGCGGCGGCTCGATAGGCTCGGAGCTGTGCCGACAGATAATGGAGTACCACCCGCGGCTTTTGGTCATTGTCGACATCTACGAGAACAACGCCTACGACATTCAGCAGGAGCTAAAGCTGAAATACGGCGCGGGTCTGCCGCTCAGGGTGGAGATAGCGTCGGTGCGCGACTTTGACAAGCTGGATTTGATTTTCGAGCGGTACAAGCCGCAGCTTGTCTTCCACGCCGCGGCGCACAAGCACGTGCCGCTGATGGAATACTCGGCGGAGGAAGCGGTCAAAAACAACGTCGCGGGTACTTATAACGCGGCAAAGCTTGCGATAAAGCACGGCGTGTCCCGCTTTCTGCTCATTTCGACCGACAAGGCGGTAAACCCGACAAACGTGATGGGCGCGACAAAGCGCTGCTGTGAAAAGGTGATAAAGTTCCTTTCGGAGCAGGACACCGACACCGTTTTCGTGACGGTGCGGTTCGGCAACGTGCTGGGTTCAAACGGCTCGGTCGTGCCGCTGTTTGAAAAGCAGATTGAAAGCGGCGGACCCATCACCATCACCCACCCCGACATCACACGGTATTTTATGACGATACCGGAGGCGGTGTCGCTCGTACTCCAGGCGGAGACGCGGGCGCAGTCGGGGCAGATATTCGTGCTGGATATGGGCAAGCCGGTGAAAATCGTAACGCTTGCCGAAAACCTGATTAAAATGCACGGACTGACGCCGGGCAAGGACATAAAGATAGAGTTTATCGGTCTGCGCGAGGGCGAAAAGCTGTTTGAGGAGCTGCGGCTGGACGAGGAGCAGGTGATGCCGACCTATAACGAAAAGATATTCATCGGCAGCCATATCGACATCCCCGCCGACTTTGAAAGTCAGCTTGAAAAGCTGTTTTCCCTTGCGGAGCTTAACGACGGCGACGGCGTTATTTCACAGCTTCAGACGATTTGCAGCACATTTGTTCCGGACAGGCGCGTTCACCCCGCCTGCCGTACCGACGCGTGAGCGTATATATTAAATAGAGGAAAAATATGAAAATTTACGACGAGCTGGTGGCGCGCGGGCTTATCGCGCAGGTCACCGACGAAAAAGAGATACGGGAGCTTATCGACAACGGGCGCGCCACCTTTTACATCGGCTTTGATCCGACGGCGGACTCGCTTCACGTCGGGCATTTTATGGCTCTCTGCCTTATGAAGCGGCTTCAGGCGGCGGGCAACCGCCCGATAGCCCTTCTGGGCGGCGGCACCGGTATGGTGGGCGACCCCTCGGGGCGCACCGATATGCGAAAGATGCTGACGGCGGAGGATATCGCGCACAATATCGAGCGGTTCAAGGTGCAGATGAGCCGGTTTATCGACTTTGGCGAGGGCAAGGCGCTGATGGTAAACAACGCCGACTGGCTGATGGGGCTAAACTACGTCGACCTGCTCCGGGAGGTCGGCTCCTGTTTTTCGGTAAACAATATGCTGCGCGCCGAGTGTTACAGGCAGAGGATGGAAAAAGGGCTTTCGTTTCTCGAGTTCAACTATATGATAATGCAGAGCTACGACTTTTACCATCTTTTCCGCGAGTACGGCTGCAATATGCAGTTCGGCGGCGACGACCAGTGGTCGAATATGCTGGGCGGCACAGAGCTTATCCGCAAAAAGCTGGGGCGGGACGCGTACGCTATGACAATCACTCTGCTTTTGAACTCCGAGGGCAAAAAGATGGGCAAAACCGCCTCCGGCGCGGTGTGGCTCGACCCCGATAAAACAAGCCCGTACGAGTTTTACCAGTACTGGCGCAACGTTGCGGACAGCGACGTTATGCGCTGCATTCGGATGCTGACCTTTCTGCCGCTGGAGCAGATAGACGAGATGGACAAATGGGAGGGTGCCGACCTCAACCGGGCAAAGGAGATTCTGGCTTACGAGCTGACGTCGCTCGTCCACGGTAAGGACGAGGCGGAGCGCGCGCAGAAAACGGCGAAAACCCTCTTTTCGGGCGGCGCGGAAAGCGCCGATATGCCGAAGGCGGAAATTGAGTTTTTTGACGGTATGACGATACTTGATATTATGATATCGGGCAAAATCGCGCCCTCAAAGTCGGAGGCGCGGCGGCTTGTAACACAGGGCGGCGTGACGCTGGGCGAGGACAAGGTGACAGACCCTGCCGCCGCTTTTACCAAAGAGCAGCTTTCCGGCGCGGTTCTTAAAAAAGGGAAAAAGAATTTTTACAAGCTTGTGATAAAGTAACTTACATGCCCCGCAGACTTTGTCTGCGGGGTTTTGGCATATATAAAAGCGTGTACGCATATACTTTCAAAAAAGCCAAGGATGTGATTTTATGGAGCAGTACACGCACGGCAGCTTTCGCGAGCTGCGGGAGGAGATGCTTCGCGCGCGCAGACAGCGGCGGGGCAGTATTTTGATAACGCTGCTTATAATCGCCCTGTTTGCGGCGGCGGGACTGTTTTACGTAAAGACGGCGCAGCCCGCGCTGTGGAACAAGGCGGCGGCATATGTAAAAGACGCGGCGGCGGGCGGCAAAAGTCTTGAAACGATAAGCCGCGCGCTGTTCGGAAAGGCAAAAAATCAACAGCAGGCGGAGACGGAAAACAAGACGGGCGAGTCGGGAGATATGCTGCTGACGGCAGACAACCTGACCTTTAACTACATATCCGAGCCTGTGCGCTGCGACCTTTTAGGCGGCGGGAAAGCCGCCGTCTCCCCGCCCGTTGTCGGCGCGACGGTGACGTCCGACTTCGGCGCGAGAACAGACCCGGTGACAGGAGAGGCGGACGCCGGACACCACGGCGTCGACCTTGCGGCGCCGGTCGGCAGCGACATTTTTGCCTATGCCGACGGCGTTGTCGCCGAGACGGGAGAAAGCGAAATCTACGGCAACTACGTACTTATCGACCACGGCGGCGGACTGAATACGTTTTACGGTCATATGTCAAAGGTGACAGTGTCAAAGGGCGAGAGCGTCGCCGCGGGCGACAGCATCGGCGTTATCGGTTCGACCGGCAAAAGCACAGGCACTCACCTGCATTTCGAGATGAGATATGACGGTGAAAGAGTCGACCCTATGCCATACATATATGAAAAAATATAGCATTTCGCCGCTGACAGTTATGATTGTCGCGGCGTTTATCGTTATTGACGGGAGCTGGTTTTCGCTGTATACCGCCGCCTGCGCGCTGTGGCACGAGCTGGCGCATATCGCGGCGGTGAAAATCGCGGGCGGCGCGCTGCGCTCCTTTTCGGTGCGGCGGTTCGGCATGGGCATAAAAACGGACGCGCTGAGCTATCGCGCCGAGGCGGGCGTCGCCCTCGCAGGTCCGCTTGCAAGCCTTTTGGCGGCGGGCGTTTTTATGGTCACAGCCCGCTGCTTTTGCTTTAACGAAACGACGGTGTTTCTGTTTTTTTCAAACCTCGCTCTTTTCTGCCTTAACATACTGCCGATATTCCCGCTGGACGGCGGCAGGGCGCTGCGCGCGATACTGCTGTCCCGCATTTCTTACGGGCGGGCGATGGCGGTATCAAAGGCGATATCGGTTATTTTTTTGTTGCCTCTTTGCACGCTGTCTGTTATAATACTTGTAAAGACGGGCTACAACCTGTCGCTGCTTATTATCTGCATCTATCTTGCGGTGCTGTTGACTGGAGCTGTAAAAAATGAAAATTGATATGCAAAGCCTGCACAGGCTGCTTTTGACCGTGCAAAAGCCCGCCCGCTACACCGGCGGCGAGCTTTACGAGTGCGTCAAGGACGAAAAGGACGTGACCGTCCGCTTTGCGTTCTGCTTTCCCGATATTTACGACATTGCCATGTCCTGTCTCGGTTACAGGATACTTTACGGCGCGATAAACAGCGTCGACAGGTTCTGGTGCGAGCGGGTGATGCAGCCGTGGGACGACTTTGAGCAGGCGCTCACGCAGAACAAAATCCCGCTTTACTCGCTGGAGAGCAAAACGCCGCTTTGCGACTTTGACATTATCGCCTTTACCTTGCAGTATGAGATGTGCTACACCACCGCCCTTAATATGCTGCGCCTCGGCGGTGTGCCGCTTTTTTCGCGTGAGCGGAAAGGGCTTCATAACCTTGTTATCGCGGGCGGACCGTGCGCCTGCAACCCCGAGCCGCTATGCGACTTTATCGACCTGTTCTGCATAGGCGAGGGCGAAAGCCAGCTTGTCGAGCTGTGCGAGCTTTATGAAAAGGCAAAAAACGAGGGCTGGGACAAGCACGCCTTTCTTGTCGCGGCGACAAAAATCACCGGGATATACGCGCCCGCGCTCTACCGTGCGGAATATAACGAAGACGGCACGCTGCGCTCGTTTGAGCCTGTAGAGGAGGGCGTGCCCCGCCGCGTGACAAAGCGGATAGAGCAGGACCTTGACAGTATGTATTTTCCCGAAAAGCAGATAGTGCCTTATATCGACGTCGTACACGACCGGGTGACAATCGAGCTGTTTCGCGGCTGTATCCGCGGCTGCCGCTTCTGTCAGGCGGGTATGCTCAACCGCCCGCTTCGCTACAAGAGCGTCGACACGCTGGTGCGGCAGGCGGACACGCTGCTTGAGGCGACGGGACACGACCAGCTTTCGCTCTGCTCGCTCTCGTCAAGCGACTATCCCGAAATAGAGTGTCTTGCGGACAGGCTGCTTGCTCTCACCGAGCCGAAAAAGATACATCTTTCGATGCCGTCGCTGCGGGTGGATAATTTCCCCAAGGAGCTTGCCGAAAAGATAACCCGCGTCAAAAAATCGACCTTTACCTTCGCGCCGGAGGCGGGAAGTCAGCGTCTGAGGGACGTTATAAACAAAAACGTGACGGCGCAGGATATCGACCGGGGCTGTAAGATGGCGTTTGAAAACGGCAACACCTCGGTAAAGCTGTATTTTATGACGGGGCTTCCCACCGAGACGGATGAGGATATTTGCGCGATAGCGGAGCTTTCGGCGCACGTTGTCGACCTGTTTTTCTCGACCGATAAGTCAAAACGCAGCAGGCGGGTGTCCATCACCTCGTCCGCGTCGATTTTCGTGCCAAAGCCGTTCACTCCGTTCCAGTGGGAGGCGCAGGACACGCCCGCCCGCTCGCTTGAAAAGCAGGCGCTGCTCCGCGAGAGGTTTTCCGGCGTCCGCGCGGGGATTGCGACCCACGAGCCGTATATGTCCGAGATGGAGGCGGTGCTGGCGCGCGGCGACAGGCGGCTGGGCGCCGTTTTATACGAGCTTGCAAAGGAGCATGACAAGCTTTCGGCGTGGGACGAGTTTTTTGACAGGGAGCGCTGGGAGCGCGCCTTTGAAAAAGCGGGGGTGGACAGAGACTTTTACGCCCACCGCAAGCGTGAGTTTTCGGAGCTTCTGCCCTGGGACTTTATAGACGTCGGGGTGACCAAGGCGTTTTTGCAAAGGGAGGCGGAGCGCGCGGCAAAGGGCGTCACCACCAAAAACTGCCGCGAGGGCTGCGCCGGCTGCGGCGCATCCTTACTGCTTGAGAAAGGAAAATGCCATGGATAAATACGTTCCCTTTTACGAGCTGCGCGCCGTGTTTGAAAAAACGGGCGCGGCGAAGTATTTTTCACATCTCGACCTTACCCGCGCCGTCTCCCGCGCGCTGCGCCGCTCCAAGCTCGATTTGTGGTTCAGCGAGGGCTTTACGCCCCGCCCGCACCTTGTTTTCACGCCTCCCCTGCCGCTCGGCAGCGAGAGCGTATGCGAGCTTATGGACTTTCGCTTAAAGCTCGGCTCGCCGTTTGATAAATCCGCGTTTGTCGCGTCATTTCCGCCCGCGCTGCGCGTTTTGGACGTGTATGAGCCCGAGACAAAGCTTAAAGACATAGCCTTTGCCCGCTATGAGCTTGATGTTGAAACAAGCTGTGAAAAAGACGCGGCGGACGCGCTTTTTTCAAAGCCGGTGATACTGCTTAAAAAGACAAAACGGAGCGAGACCGAAACCGATATAACAAAATTTATAAAGACTCTTGACATTACGTCAAATTGTGGTATTATACACATAGACGCGACTCTTTGCTGCTCCGCGGATATGACCTTAAGCCCCGCCTACCTTGTGTCGGCGCTCAAAAGCGCGGGGTATGAGGCGCAGGCTTTATCCGTAAGGCGCACTGCGTTTTTTGACAGGCAGATGAATCTATTCGTCTAAAGAGGTAATCGCCGTGAAAACCGCATTTAACGAAAACCGATACAGGCAGGGATAACCCCTGCCTTTTTGCGTTAATTAAAAAGGGAGGTGCCGTCATGGAAAATCCGAAGCTTTTGCCCGAGCTAAGGTTTACGCCCGCCGTGTTTGCGGTAAAGGACGAGTATCAGATAATAGTTCTCGCCCGCGCGGAAATCGTGTTCTGGGTCACGGTAAACGGAAAGGAGTATTACGACTGGTCAAGCGGGGTATTGCGCTCCGCCGGCTCGCCCCACCGCGTATCGGTGCCGATGAGCGAGCTTGACGCCGCGCGGGAATACACCGTTCACTACCGCAGGATGGTAGACAGACTTATCGCCTTTTCAACGACCGAGGAGGTGCAAAGCGCGACCTATCCCTTTAAGCCGGTAGACCCGAACGGGGATATCAGGCTCTGTCAGGTGGCGGACGTGCTTGCGGTAAAAACGTTCGACAATCTTTCAAATCCCATGAACGCGGGCGACTTTTTCGGCGAAAATCTCGATCTTCTGGTGTTGAACGGCAACATACAGAACAACAGCGAGCAGACCTTCAAGTTCGACTTTATATACAGGTTCTGCGACAGACTGGCGCACGGCAACATTCCGATTGTGTTCTCCCGCGGCGAACGCGATATGCGCGGCGCGGCGGCGGAGCTTATGGAGTATTACACGCCGACCGACCGCGGGGTAAGCTACTATTCCTTCCGACTTGGCAGTCTCTGGGGACTTGTTCTTGACGCGGCAGAGGATAAGGACGACAGCTGCCCCGAATACGGGTTTACAAACTGCTGTCACGAGTTTCGGCTTCAGGAGACAAGGTGGCTGCAAAGCGTTATCGACAACGCCCGAAACGAGTATGCCGCGCCGGGCGTGAAATACAGGCTTGTCATATCCACAGCCCGTTTTTCTACACACAGGACGCGCCGTATGACATTGAACAGCCGCTTTATACAAAGTGGTGCGAGATGTTAAAGAAGCATATAAAGCCGCACCTGATGCTGTCGGGTCAGCTGTGCCGCGCCGTCATCGCCCCTGTCGGCGGCGAGCTTGACAGCAAGGGTCAGCCCTGCCCTGCCGTCATCAGCGGCGAATATATAAGAAACGAGAAAAACAAGAAAATAGACTATCTCGGCGCGGCGGTAACGCTCGCCGGCGATAAAATCAGAATAGATATCACAAACAAAGACCGTAATGCGGTAAAAACCGAAATAATAGACGTCATGGAGGTATAATATGAAAAACACGTCACATCTTCCCGAGCTTCGCACCGCGCCCGCAGTGTTCGCGGTAAAGGACGAATATCAGATAATGGCGATTTCCCGGTCTGAAATCCTTTTCTGCGTCACGGTAAACGGAGTGGACTATTACGACCATACAAACGGCATCATCCGCTCCGCCATGTACGCCCACCGCGTGTCTGTTCCGATGAGCGAGCTTGACGCCGCGGGCGAGTATACCGTAAGCTACCGCAGGATTATAGACAGGCTTCCCTATTTTTCGACGACGGAGGAGCCGGTGAGCCAGACCTATAAGTTTAAGCCCCTGCCGAAAGAGGGCGACATTAAAATCTACCACCTGTCCGACACGCACGGTCACTTTACCATGCCGGCGCAGGCGGGCGAGTTTTTCGGGGATAATATCGACCTTTTGATACTCAACGGCGACATTCCCGACCACAGCGGCAACGTCCGTAATTTCGACCTTATATATAGGCTGTGCGAGGCGATAACGGGAGGAGAGCGCCCGATAGTTTTCTCCCGCGGCAACCACGACACGCGCGGCATATTCGCCGAAAAGCTGGCAGACTACACGCCGACCGAAAACGGACATTCGTATTTCACCTTCCGCCTCGGTCGAATCTGGGGTATCGTTATGGACACGGGCGAGGATAAGCCGGACGACCACGAGGCATACGGTCACACCAACGCCTGCCACCAGTTCAGGCTGGAGGAGACGCGCTATCTTGAAAAAATCATAGAAAACGCCGATAAGGAATACGCCGCCCCCGGCGTCCAGTACCGGCTTGTCATCGTACATAACCCCTTCACCCTCACCCTCTCCCCGCCCTTTGACATAGAACAGCCGCTTTATAAAAAGTGGGCGGATATGCTCAAAGAGACGGTAAAGCCGCAGGCGATGATAGTGGGGCATATCCACCAGACAGGCATAAGCCCGATAGGCGGAAAGTGGGACAGCAAGGGTCAGCCATGCCCAGTCATTTCCGCATCAAAGCCGACAAAAGTAGACGGGCACAGCGATCACGTCGGCACGGCTTTCACCCTGTCGGGAGATAAAATGAAGGTGGAATTTACCGACGGAGAGCATACCGTGCTTGAAAGCGCCACGCTTGATTTGATTAAATAAACGTTCCCCGCGCGGCGTTTGCCGCGCGGGGTGTCTTTTTCTCAGCCTTTTTCAATCGGCTTATTGTATATGGGGCAAAAAATCACGCCGCAAAAGCGGCGTGATTTTTATATGTCTTCTTTATATAATATTATATCTTCCACCCTACAGTGTAAAATCCTGCTTGTCAACGGTTTTTGGGAAATTCAAAAATTCGCCGTCGGACAAATAAAAACACCGTGACTTACACCGCGATGTTTCATTTTATGTCCGAAAGCCGCTCGGCAAGCGATTTTGTGAGAGCCCTGTCCCGCTCGAACATTTTTCTGTAATTGTCTATCACCGCCGCGTTTTACGGCTGCACCGCTCTTGAAAGCATCGACCTTACCGGCTGTGACAAGCTCGGCAAGATAGGGGAGCGCGTCTTTTACGAATGCGAGTCGCTGACCGACGTGTATTATTCCGGCACCGAAGAGCAGTGGAACGAGATTGTGATCGAGGCGTTTAACGCCCCGCTTAAAAATGCGAATTTCCATTTTAACTACACCGAACCCGATACCCCCGAAATCGTGGACACCACAAAGATATTCTCCGACGTCGCGGAGGGGAGATGGTACACAGAGTTTGTAAACTACGCCTACACATACGGATTTTTCAAGGGCGTGTCCGAAACCGACTTCCGGCCCCAGGCAAACGTCAACCGCGCGATGTTTGTGACCGTTCTGTCGCGAATCGCGGGAATTGAGGAAAGCAACGACGTCACCACCAAATTCGCCGACGTTGAAAGCGGCAGATACTACACCGGAGCTGTCAAGTGGGCAAGCGAAAACGGCATTGTCAACGGCGTCGACGAAATGACGTTCGGCGTTAAAAATGACATCACGCGCGAGCAATTATGCACCATGATAGTCCGTTTCGCGGATTATATGAAAGTAACGCTTGCTAAGAGCGTTCCCGCGATGACCTTTGCGGACGACGCGCAGATAAGCAATTACGCGCGCGATGCAATAGCCGCGTATCAAAAGGCGGGCATAGTAAACGGCAGCGTGGAAAACGGCGTAACCCCCTGTTCAAGCCCAAAGGCACCGCCACCCGCGCCGAGGCGTCTAAAATACTTACCGTATTTCACAGAGACTATGTAGCATAAAAAAACCGACACCCTGCGGAATAATCCGCAGGGTGTCTTTCTATGGGTTTCCTTGTGGGTTTGATTAGGCAATACGATCAGCCTGCACAAAACCACCGTAACTTTTTCACTCAATCTTTTTCAGTGATTTTTCAATCGACTTATCGGACATCGCGCCGATAAAAGCGTCCTTTACATACCCGTCCGCGTCTACAAAATAGGTGACGGGCGCCGCGCCTATGTTGTATTTTTCAATCGCGTCCGTACATTCAAAGCAAAGCCCGTCAAGCTCCAAAATATCGTCTGTGAGCTTTTGCCGCTGCTCGCTTTCCGAAAGCGAGCTTACCGACAGGGCGATAACGTCCGCGCCGCCGTTTGCCTTTATAATCCGGGACAGCAGCAGCGTCGACCCCTCGACTTCGGGGTCGATAAAAATCACGACCGTACCCCGCTTTTTGAAATTGTCCGACAGCGAAATGACCTTCCCCGACTGTGTGCCGACGGTAAAATCGTGCGCCTTTTGCGGCTTTTTCGTCACGGCGCGCAGCGTGAAAAATATCACAATGACAAGCAGCAGAACCCCCGCCGCTATGCCGATGTTTCTTATCCTGTTCACCTGTCGCTCTCCTCAAACAGCTTTTCGTCTATCAAAAGCTGCAAAATGCGCTTATACTGCCCGATAGGCTCTTTTTTAAACTGCTCGGTTATCATCTGTGCCTGAATCTGCATCGGCACGAAAACGCGGTATTCCAGCATGGTATCGTCGCCGTCCAGCAGCGCGCAGACCGCCTCGTACCCCTTTTCCTTTTTCACAACGTCGCTATGTATCTCCCTTTGCCGCTCCGTCTCCGCGAGCAGGCGAATGAGCGCCGCCTGATTCCTGCGCCGCACGTTGTAGGGCAGCTCCCGCTCGAAAACAGACAACGTCTGCCTGCCAAGCTCTGTGATATACAGCCTGTCCGGCGTGTGCTGCGAGGTAAAGTCGATAAGCCCCGAGTTCATAAGCCCGTCTAAAGCTTCCGTTATGTCTATGTATTCGGCAGTGCCGCCGTCAAGCGCTATGCGGATAAGCTCACCTCGGGAAAGCTCCCCGCCCGCGTAGCTGAGTATGTAAAGAACCAGCACCTTAACGTCAGGCACGCTGTTAAGCCCGCCGATTATCGCCACTCTATCACCTCCGAAATCAATATAATTATATATCCGCCGCCGCCTTATGTCAACCGCTGCGGAAATTTGTTAAAATACAGTTGTAATTAAAAAACGGGTGTGATATAATTGGTACACTAAAATGCTGAAAGGAGCATAAACCATGGCAAAAGGCACAATCGTCGTTATGGCTGCGGGAATGGGCAGTCGATACGGCGGACTCAAGCAGATAGATCCTATTGATGAACACGGGAATCTTATAATAGATTTCTCTATTTACGACGCGCTGCGTGCCGGATTTGAGAAAATCGTGTTTGTTATAAAGCATCAGATAGAGGCGGAATTTAAGGCGTCCATCGGCGACAGAATGTCCAAAATCGCCGACGTCGAGTATGTCTATCAGGAGCTGGATAAGCTGCCCGCCGGCTACTCGGTTCCCGAGGGCAGGGTAAAGCCGTGGGGTACCGCTCACGCCATTCTCTGCTGCAAGGACGTTATCGACGGACCGTTTGCCGTCATAAATTCAGACGATTATTACGGACCTAACGCGTACAAGGTGCTGTACGACCATATGATGCACGCCGAAAAGGCGGATAAATACGGCATCGCGCTTGTCGGCTACAAGCTCCATAACACGCTTACCGACAAGGGCAGCGTCGCCCGCGGCATCTGCCGCGTCGAAAACGGCAAGCTTTTGGGTATCGACGAGCGCACCCAGATAGAGATGGACGGGGAAAACGCCAAGTACACCGAGGACGGCGGCAAGACATACCATTTCCTGCCGGGCGACAGCATAGCCTCGATGAATATGTGGGGCTATGAGCGCGCGTTTATCGACGAGCTGGAGGCGCGCTTCCCGAGGTTTTTGGATACAACCGCCGTTCAAAACCCGCTCAAGAGCGAGTTTTTCCTGCCGATTACGGTGGACGATATGCTGCGCGACAAAATAGCGTCGGTAGACGTGCTCACCACTCCCGACAAGTGGTACGGCGTCACCTACGCCGAGGATAAGCCCGCGGTGCAGGCAGGCATAAAATCACTTAAAGAAAAGGGGCTGTATCCGGAAAAGCTATGGAAATAAAAGATATTTTAAAACAGTTTAAGATAAAGGGAGACGTTATCAGCGTCGCCCCGCTCGGACACGGGCATATAAACGACACGCGGCTTGTGACGACAGACCGCGAAAAGTACACCTTTCAGCGCATAAATACAGACGTTTTCAAAAACCCCGAGGAGCTGATGGAAAACCTGGTCGCCGTGACCGAGTACCTCAAAGCGAATTATCCGAACGACAAGACGATAAACTACGTCAAAACGCTGGACGGGAAAAACTATCTCACCTGTGACAGCGGCTGCTACCGCCTGTCGGTATACATAGACGAGGTTATCTCGCTGGATAACGCGCGCAGCGCGGATGATTTTTATGAGAGCGCCGTCACCTTCGGCAACTTTCAGCGCAAGCTCAGCGGCTTTCCGGCGGATACGCTGCATGAGACGATAAAGGACTTTCACAACACCGCGTGGCGGCTGCAAAACCTCAAAACCGCGGTGAGAAAAGACGTCTGCGGCAGGCTGAAAAACGTACTGAAGGAAGTCGACTTCTGCCTTGCAAGAGCGGGCAAAATCGAGACGGGGGTAACGCTGCCGCTGCGGGTCACCCACAACGACACCAAGCTCAACAACGTCCTTTTGGACGAGAAAACCGGCAAGGGCGCCTGCGTTATCGACCTTGACACGGTGATGCCGGGGCTTTCCATAAACGACTTCGGCGACTCTATCCGCTTTGGCGCGTCCACCGCCAAGGAGGACGAGCGCGACCTTGACAAGGTGCAT
Source organism: uncultured Clostridia bacterium (assembly GCA_947627315.1). Classification (GTDB taxonomy): domain Bacteria; phylum Bacillota; class Clostridia; order Oscillospirales; family QAKW01; genus RGIG9041. Next base: position 12,974 of record CANQVN010000006.1, read on the forward strand.
TTTTCGCTCGAGCTTTTCGAGGCGTACACCCGCGGCTATTTCGACGGCGTGGGCGACGCGCTGACCGAGCAGGAGATAGACCTTCTGCCCCACGGCGCGGTTATGATGACCTACGAGTGCGGGATGCGGTTTTTGACAGACTATTTAGAGGGCGACACCTATTTCAAAACCCAGTATGCCGACCATAACCTTGTCCGCGCGCACACCCAGTTTAAGCTGGTGTACGAGATGGAGCAAAGCTATGACAAAATGCGGGAGATTGTAAATAAATACCGCAAATAAGCTCAGGCTTTCATTCCCACGAAGCACCGCTTCGTGGGAATTTTTTTATGCGCGGGCGCAACTTTTTTGTCCCCTGATGTGTTTTATATATGAAACATGTTTCAAAAAGGAGGCAGGCGTGAAAACAAAAGACTTTGACAAGGAGCGGTTCGATACGCTTTACAACCGATACTCCGCCATGATATACCGCGCGGCATACGGCTGCCTGCAAAGCCGCGCCGACGCGGAGGACGTGGTTCAGGACGTGTTTGTGACGCTGTTTACCAAAGCGGTGAGCTTTAAGGACGACGAGCATCAAAAGGCGTGGCTTTTGAAGGTGACGGCAAACCGCTGCAAAAACCTGCTGCGTGCAAAAGCCCGCACGGTCGAGCTGCCGGACAGCGCCGCCGCCGCCGATTTCGAGAGCGAAAGCGACGCGCACATAGACCTTGCCCGCGCGCTTTGCGAGCTTTCCCCCGACCAGCGGCTTGCGATGCACCTGTACTACTTCGAGCAAATCCCGCTGCGCGGCGTCGCGGGGATAATGCGGTGCGGCGAAAACACGGTAAAATCCCATCTGCGCCGCGCCCGGGCAAAGATGAAAACATTCCTTGAAAAGGAGCAAAAAGATGACCTACAATGAATTTAACAGTAAAATCACCCCCGACGGCGGGCTTTATCAAAAGACGCTGGAAGCCGTCCGTGACGGGCTGACGCAAAACGCGGCGGCGGCAAAAAAACGCCGCCGCATATGGGTGACGGCGATAGCGGCGGCAGCGCTGATAGCGTCGGGCGCCGCGGCAGTCACCGGCGGGTATATTTTCAAAAAGCCGCAGGCATATGACCCCGAAACGGAAAGCGAAATAACTCAAAGCGACGTAGATATTGCGCTTACCGAAGACAAAGCGCGGGAAATCGGCAAAAAGACGCTTGAAAAGCTGGGTGTCGAAACAAAAGGGCTTGAAAAAAGCTTTCTTGAAAAGTTCCCGCAGGATGGAAAAATAGTGTGGAATATCGACACGGGAAGCGTGCAGGTGACAATAGACGCGAAAACGGGCGCGTTTATAAGCTACACCGACAAAAGCGGGCTTTGCGGCGACGACAGCAGCGTAGATGAGAGCGAGGCGCGGGAAGCGGCGGATAAGCTTTGCGCCGAGCTGGGCTACAAAGACAAAGACTATATGCCGTCCGCCCTTGAAAATATCGGAAACGGGCTGTGGCGCGCCGATTTCTGCCAAAAATACGGCGAGGTCTTCAACCCCTACCAGTGCGTGAGAATCACCTTTAACGCGAGTACCCAAAAGCTTGTAATGCTCCGGCTTTTTGACTATGAGTTTGAAAACAACCCGTATGAGATAACAAAAGAGCAGGCGGAAAGCATCGTGCTTGGCAGATACGCCGACAGGGGCTATAAAACGGTCTCTGTCAAAAAGGATATCCGTGAGATAAACTACTATCTGTATCAGAGCGAAAACCCAAGCCCCGAGGGTCAGGAGTACAGAGGCGACGGGACGGTGCGCAACATCTGGCTTGTCGAGATGAAAGCGGACGGGCAGGACTTCAGCGAATTTTTCTACGTCGACGGCACGACGGGCGAGCTTATCGGCGGAGATATGACAAAATAAAAAAACACCCCTCGGGGTGTTTTTTATATTTAACAATTATCCGAAAATGGTGAGCAGAAAGCCCGCCGCGACGGCAGAGCCGATAACGCCCGCGACGTTTGGTCCCATCGCGTGCATAAGCAGGAAGTTGGACGGGTTTGCCTTTTGCCCTTCAACCTGCGAAACGCGCGCCGCCATAGGCACGGCGGAAACGCCGGCAGAGCCGATAAGCGGGTTTATCTTGCCGCCCGAAAGCTTGCACATCAGCTTGCCGAGCAGCAGACCGCCGACGGTGGAAAACGCAAACGCGATAAGTCCGAGCAGAACGATGTACAGCGTCTCCTTAGTGATAAAGTTGCTGCCGACCGTCGTCGCGCCGACAGAAATGCCGAGGAAAATGGTGACGATGTTCATCAGCGCGTTCTGCGCCGTGTCGGAGAGCCTGTCACACACGCCGCACTCGCGGAACAGGTTGCCAAGCATAAGACAGCCGAGCAGCGGGGCGACCGACGGCAAAAGCAGCACGGTGAAAATGGTGACGACTATCGGGAAAATTATCTTTTCGCGCTTGGAGACGGGGCGAAGCTGCTCCATTTTAATCTCCCGCTCCTCTTTTGTGGTGATAAGCCGCATTATAGGCGGCTGAATCAGCGGGATAAGCGCCATATAGCTGTACGCCGCGATGGCTATCGCGCCCAAAAGCTGCGGCGCGAGCTTTGTCGTTAAGAATATGGCGGTAGGACCGTCCGCGCCGCCGATTATCGCGATGGACGCGCCCTCCGGACCGGAAAAGCCGAGCAGAATCGCCATTATCAGCGCGCAGTAGACGCCAAACTGCGCCGCCGCACCCAAAAGAAACGATTTCGGGTTTGAAAGCATAGGACCGAAGTCTGTCATCGCGCCGACGCCGAGGAAAATGAGCGACGGGTACAGCCCGCTTTTAACGCCGATATACAGTATGTCCAAAAGCCCGCCGTTTGCAAGAATATGCCCGTAGCTGTGGTAAAACTCGCCGCCCTCTTTCATAAACTCGTCCCACAGCGCCGGGTTGTAGATGGCGGTCGCGCCCTGCGGGGTGGGCAGATTTGTAAGCAGCATACCGAAAGCGATGCCGACAAGCAGCAGCGGCTCAAACTTTTTGACAATGCCGAGGTATAGCAAAAGGCAGGCGACAACAATCATCACGGCTGACTGCCAGGTCATCGACGAAAAGCCGGAGCTTTCCCATATGCCTTTTAACGTTTCAACAACAATATTCACAAACGCGCCTCCCTATGCAAGATAAACAAGCGCGTCGCCGCTCTCGACCGTCTGCCCGTTTGAGACGGCAACGGATGAAACGGTGCCGTCCGTCGGGGCGGCTATCTCGTTTTCCATCTTCATCGCCTCTATTATGACAAGCACGTCGCCCGCCTTTACCGCCTGCCCGGCGGAAACCTTCACGTTAAGTACCGTACCCGGCAGCGGCGCGTTTACAGGCGTGCCGGAGCCGGCGGGAGCGGGCGCTGCCGCCGCAGGGGCGGGAGCTGCCGCCGGGGCGGGCGCGGGAGCTGCGGGCGCTGGTGTCGCCGCGCGCTCGTCCAGCACAATCGCGCTTCCCTTTTCAACCTCAATTTCGTATGTCTTGCCGTTAAGCGTTACTTCATATTTCATATCACTTTACCTCTTTTATCGAAATAAATCTAAGGTTGTCAAGCGGCATTTCAAGCTCGCTTGCGACTATCGCCATTAAAGTTGCGGCGGTCTTGTCGTCAACGCCGTTCAGCTTAACTCCCGTGTAGCCGTCCTTTTCCGGCGCGGGCGCGGGTGCTGCCGGCGCGGGCGCGGGCTGCGGCGCGGTCTCTTTTTTACCGCCGAAAGTAAGGGAGATAAGCTTAATTATCGCCATTAACAGTATCAGCACCGCGAAAACGGTGAGAAAGCCGACAAGAGAAATAAGCAGCGTTTCCGCTATCGTGGGGTTTTGCATACTGCGCCTCCTTAATCTATCCGCCTTATGGTGTAGGCGACGGTGTTCTCCTCGCGCTTTTTACGCTCGGCAAAAAACTTCTCCGCGACCTGCGGGAAAGCGATGTAGGACAAAACGTCCTCGTCGCACCGCGCTCTGTCGCCCAGCTCCGCCTTTGTCTTTTCAAACTCGTCTTCAAGGTCGTCGGCAGGGCGGTAGGTTATCGGCTTTTCGCCCTCCAGCACCTTTTCGGCAAGCTTTTCATCTATCTTGCCGGGGGCTTTGCCGTATTCTCCGCGAACGTAGGCCTTGACCTCCTTGCCTATGCTCTTATACCGCTCGCCCAGCAGCACGTTCTGCGCCGCCTGAACGCCCACCATCTGGCTCATCGGCGTGACAAGCGGCGGATAGCCCAGCTCCGCGCGCACGCGCGGGACTTCGGTAAGCACCTCGTCGAATTTATCCATCGCGTTTTGCATTTTAAGCTGCGACACAAGGTTTGAAAGCATACCGCCCGGCACCTTGTAGTCAAGACAGGCGGTGTCGGTCGCCATCATCAGCGGGTCGAGCGTGCCGTTTTGCAGATACTCGTTGCGTATCGGCGCGAAAAATGAATTTATCTTTGAAAGCTGCTTGTCGTCAAGGTCGACTTCATACCCAAGGTCGCGCAGAGCGTAGCAGAGCGTCTCTGTCGCGGGCTGGGAGGTGCCGCCCGAAAAACAGCTTGTCGCGGTGTCGATAACGTCCGCGCCCGCCTCAATCGCCTTGAGATAGGTCATAAAGGCAAGCCCCGCCGTGCAGTGGGTGTGAACGACTATCGGCAAATCGACGTTTTCCTTGAGCGCCTTTACAAGCTCGTAAGCCTCCCGCGGCGACATAACGCCCGCCATATCCTTGATGCAGATGGACGACACACCCAGCTCCCGCATTTCCTTTGCGAGCTTTACGTAGCTTTCAAGGTTGTGGACGGGGCTTGTCGTGTAGGAAATCGCACCGGACGCGTGCGCGCCCTGCTTTACCGTCTCCTCCACCGCAACGCGGATGTTGCGAACGTCGTTGAGCGCATCGAAAATCCTGATTATATCAATGCCGTTTTTAACGGACAGCTCCACGAACTTTCTGACAACGTCGTCCGGATAATGCTTGTAGCCGAGCAGGTTTTGCCCGCGAAGCAGCATTTGCAGCTTTGTGTCCGGCATAGCCTCACGGATTTTCCTCAGCCTCTCCCACGGGTCCTCGTTCAAAAACCGCAGGCAGCTGTCGAAGGTCGCGCCGCCCCAGCACTCGACCGAGTAGTAACCCGCCTTGTTCATATCCGAAAGTATCGGAGCGAATTTTTCAAACGGGAGCCGCGTTGCGATGAGCGACTGGTTGGCGTCCCGCAGAACCGTTTCGGTGAAATTTACTTTCATCAAAATTTCATCTCCTCAAAATCCAATTTTTTGTCATTATATAGTTTATCATAATTATGTCAAAAGTCAAGCCGTTATTCGCTAAAATCGCCCTTATGCGGCAGCTTTTTATAAAGCAGAGCAAATCCCGCGGCGATAACGAAAAAAACGGCGATTAAAACCGTCGTTATCGAAAAGCGCGAGCTTAAAAATCCGAGCAGAGCAAAGCCCGCCGGCAGCGCGCCGGTCGTCACCATAGTGTAAATTCCCATCGCGCGGGTTATAGCTTTTCTGTCGTTTTCCGCCTGTATGACAGACAGCGCGAACGTGAAAAAGAGGTAGTCGCAAAGCCCGTAGGCGACGGCGGCGGCGCAGACAAGCGCGGCGCTTTTTACAAACGCGAGCGTCAGCGCGCAAAGCGACAGCCCCAAAGCGGCATACGCCTGGTTTTTCGACCTTCGCCGCCCTGCAAACGCTGCCGCGCCGACAGCGGCGCCCGCGCCCACCATCGCCATAAAAACCGAAAACCACACCCGCGAAAGTCCCAGCTTTTCCGACACGCCGGTGAAAACAACGTTATACGCCGTGCCGACAAGCGACACGATGAAAACAAGGCTCAAAAGCGGGACGGAAAGCTTCACCCTGCCCCGTTTTTCCCTTTGCTCCCGCTTTGCCTTGAAATCTATTTTTGACAGAAAAAAGACGGAGGGCAGGTAGCTTAAAGCGTTGCAGGCAAAAGCCGCGCGGTAGTCGAAAGCGGCGTATAGCGCCCCCGCCGCCGCCGGACCTGCCGCACGGGAGAGCGCGAGAACAAGGCTCAAAAGCGCGACGCTCGAATTAAGCTCGTCTTTTTCACACAAAAGCCGCGGCGCCGCGGCGGCGGCGGGAGCCTGAAACGCGCGTGCGGCGCCCCACACCGCGCCGAAAGCCAGATACCCCCAAAACGGCATATTGTAAAAAACAAGCAGTCCCGCCGACAGAATAAAAAGCAGGCACTCGCTTAAAATAAGCAGCCGCTTTACCGAAACTCGCGCCGACAGCTTCGCCGCGGGGTATGACAGCAGAAAAACGGGCGCGTAGGCGACGCACAGAAACAGCCCGAGCGACATACGACTGCCCGTTTTTTCGGTTATAAGCGCGCTCAGCGCGACGTTTTGGATATACCCGCCCGTCTGGGACAAAAGCTGGGATATAAGCATTTTGACAAACCCGCCGTTTTTGAAAGCGGGGTAACGTTTTATAATCCAACCTTTTTTAAAAGAAAAAATTTCGTTCATACTAACAGTATGAACGAAATCGGTTTTTTTACACCATGCCGCCGTCCACCGCCAGCGTCTGCCCCGTGACGTAGCCGTGCCGCGCAAGGAAAAGCGCCGCCTTTGCGACCTCCAGCGCGTCCCCCGGCCTTCCCATCGGGATTTTGCCGCACATCTCCTTTTCGTCAAGCCCGCGCAGCATATCCGTTTTGATACAGCCGGGGGCGACGCAGTTTACCGTAATCCCGCTCGGCGCAAGCTCCTTTGCAAGCGACTTGGTAAAGCCGATAAGCCCCGCCTTCGCGCTGCTGTAAAGCACCTCGCACGACGCGCCCGAAATCCCCCAGACGGATGAGATATTGACTATCGCGCCCTGCCGCGCCCTCAGCATCTGCGGGATTATAAGCCGCGTCAAATCAATGTGCGACATAAGGTTTGCGTTTAGCATATCCCGCGTTTTCTGCTCGTCGGTATCCAAAAACGCGCAAATGTCCGCGACCCCCGCGTTATTTATAAGCAGGGCGCAGCCGCCCGCCTTTTTTGCGGCGTCCGCTATCCTCTCCCTGCCGGCAGCGTCCGTTATGTCCGCGCCGCAAAGCCCGATTTTAACGTCAAAGCCGGAAAGCATATCCGCCGTGTCCTCGGCGCGCGCTTTTGAACTGTTGAAGCAGAGCAGCAGGTCGTACCCCAGCCGCGCCGCCTCGTATGCGCACATCGAGCCGATGCCGCCCGACGCTCCCGTTATTACAGCAAGCATATTATCACTCCTTTCATCCATTTTATTTGAAAGAAATCAAAAATTCAAGAGTTATTGAAATTTCTCCCTGTTTTTATTATAATGAAGAAAAGAGCCGACAAGGGGAAATAATATGGATATAACAAAGCTTTCCGGCGTCGGTCCCGCGCGGGCGGCGGCGTTTGAAAAACTGAATATCGGCACGGCGGAGGAGCTTTTGCGGCTGTATCCGCACAGGTACGAGGATATCGGCAATATCGTCGAGATATCCTCGCTTGCCGCATACCGCGGGCAGAAGGTGACGCTGCGGGTTACAGTCTGCGGCGCGGTCAGCGAAAAGCGGCTTTCGGGGAGCAGGATGCTTACAAATATCCCGGTCGGCGACGACAGCGGAGCGACGGTTATAAGCTACTTTAACAACAGGTTTATAAAATCCGCGCTGTCCCGCGCCGAAACGCTTTATTTTTACGGCAAGGTGGCGGAATCGGGCAGACCGACGCTCTATAACCCCGAGCTTTTTTATAAAATAGACGAGTCCGCGCGGCTGCTTCCGGTCTACCCGCTGGTCTCGGGGCTGTCTCAAAAGGTGGTGCGAAAGACGGTAGCCGAAGCGCTGCGCACGGTCGACAGCCTTCAAGACCCGCTGCCGGAGCAGATACGCGGGTATTACAAGCTGTGCGGGCTGGCTGAGGCGCTGCACGGCGTACACGCGCCCAAAACCGAGCTGGAGATACAAACGGCGCGGCGGCGGCTTGTGTTTGAGGAGCTGCTCTGCTTCAGTCTCGGGCTTGCGATGATGCGGTCGGGTCAGCGGCAGCGCGCGGCGGTCGTTGTTAAGGATTTTCCGTCCGATTTTATATCGGCGCACGACTTTGAGCCGACAAAGGCGCAGAAAAAAACGATGCAGGATATATATTCCGACCTGTCGGGCGGCTTTGCCATGCATCGGCTTTTGCAGGGGGACGTCGGCAGCGGCAAGACGCTTGTCGCGGGTCAGGCGGCGTTCTGCGTCATCCGCGCGGGCGGGCAGGCGGCGGTGATGGCGCCGACCGAGGTGCTTGCAAACCAGCACTACCGTTATTTTGAAAAAATGCTGTCCCCGCTCGGCATAAGCACGGCGCTGCTCACCTCGTCCGTCAAAGCCTCCGACAAGCAGAAAATAAAGCGCGGACTAAAAGAGGGGACTGTCGACCTTGTAATCGGCACGCACGCGGTGCTGTCGAGCGACGTTGAGTTTGCAAAGCTGGGGCTGGTCGTCACCGACGAACAGCACCGTTTCGGCGTGTCCCAGCGCGCACAGCTTTCAAAAAAGGGCGAGGGCGCGCATGTGCTTGTTATGAGCGCGACGCCGATACCGCGCACGCTGGCGCTGATGCTGTGGGGCGACCTTGATTTGTCCGTTATAGACAGCCTGCCCGCGGGAAGACAGCGGGTGAAAAGCTTTCTTGTGACAAGCGCGTACAAAAAGCGGCTTTACGCCTTTATACAAAAGCAGATAGCGGAGGGCGGCAGGGTATACTACGTCTGTCCCGCGGTGGAGGAGGACGACGAGGGCGATATGGCGGACGTCAACACCCGCGTTAAAGAGCTTGCCGCGCTTGCCGGGGAAAACAACGTCGGCGTCGTCCACGGAAGGCTGAAGCCCGCGCTCAAGGACAGGGCGATGACCGCCTTTGCCGCGGGCGATATCCAGGTTTTGGTGTCCACCACCGTAATCGAGGTGGGGGTAAACGTCCCGGAGGCGACGCTGATGATAATCGAAAACGCCGAGCGGTTCGGGCTGTCCCAGCTCCACCAGCTCCGCGGCAGAGTGGGGCGGGGAAGCGCGGAGAGCTTTTGCGTGCTGATAAGCGACAGTACCGGAAAACAGGCGCTGGAGCGTATGCGCTATTTTTGCAAAACGACGGACGGCTTTGAAATAGCGCGTCGGGATCTGGAGCTTCGCGGACCGGGCAACTTTTTCGGGATAGAACAGCACGGGCTTGTGAAAATGCGCATCGCGGACAGGGGGCGGGATATGGAGATTTTCAAAAACGCCGCCGACTGCGCCCGCGCCATACTCAAAAAAGAGGGCGGGATTTCCCGGTTCCCGCCTCTTGAAAGCGCCGTTTCCGCGCTGTTTTCGGCATACGGCGTCGATTGACACATTTTACATGGTATTTATGCTCCCCTTACGGCAACACTACTACTGAAACCGATAAGGGGAGGTGAAAATAATGAACAACGAAACCAAAAAGAACGCAAAAAGCGCTCTCGACAAGATGAAGTATGAGGTAGCGCGCGAGATCGGCGTTGACCTGAAAGAGGGCTACAACGGTAATCTTACCTCTGCTCAGGCCGGTTCTGTGGGCGGCAACATGGTCAGAAAGCTCATAGAAAAGGGCGAGCAGTCTCTGTAAGCTCGTACAAGCTTAAAAGCATTAAAGATATTTCCCACGCAGCTTATTGCGTGGGAAATTATTTTTTGCAAAAACTTAACCTTCTTTTTTCATCACGGCGTTATATACCTCGCTTTTGGACATTTTGCGGTCAAGAGCTGTGCGCTTTATCGCCTCTTTTCTGTCGCAGCCGGTGTTTACATAGTAGCCGACGTGATCCGAAAGGCTCAGCTTTTGCCAAAACTTGTCAGTATCACACTCACGCGCGCCCTCCACCACTATCACAAACTCGCCGCGCGGCTCGTTTTGCAAAAAGTAGTCGATTATCTCGCTCAACCTTCCACGCACCGTCTGCTCATACAGCTTTGTAAGCTCGCGGCAGACGGCGGCGCGCCTGTCGCCAAGCTCATCCATAACGTCCCGAAGTGTGCCGACAAGCTTTGACACGCCCTCGTAAAAAATAAGCGTGCAGTCCTGCCCGCGCAGTTTCAAAAGGCGGGCTTTCCGCTCTTTTTTCTGCGTCGGCAAAAATCCCTCGAAGGTAAAGCGCGCCGTGTCCAGCCCGCTGAGCACGAGCGCCGTCGAAAAGGCGGTGGGACCGGGTACGGCGGTCACCGAAAACCCGTTATCGTGTAAAAGCCGCACAAGCTCCGCGCCGGGGTCGGAGACGGCGGGCATACCCGCGTCTGTCACAAGCGCGCCCCGCCTGCCCTTTTCAAGCTCCGCTATAATCTGTCCGCCCCGCTTTTCCCTGTTATGCTCAAAGTAGCAGATAAGCGGCTTTTTGATTTCAAAGCGGTTTAACAGAATCATCGCGCGGCGGGTGTCCTCCGCCGCGATGAAATCGACCGATTTCAGCACCTCGACCGCGCGGGGCGACATATCGCCAAGGTTGCCTATCGGCGTGCCGACTATGTAAAAATCAAACTCTCTCATATGCCTCCCTGCCGTAAAAGGCGGCGCACTCGGCGGTAAGCCCGCCGTTTTTATCGTATATCACAAGGTTCTTTTCCGCTTCAAGATAAGGCGCGCCGCCCTTGACCGCCCAAAGCAGCACCATCGACGGCGCGCTGTCCGCATAGGACTGAACAAGCCTGTACCTGCGCGGCTCCAGCCCGTTTTGCCGCAGCGCGCAGAAAACGTCGCACAGCCTTGAAGGGCGGTGTATCATATACAGCCTGCCGGCGGGGCGCAGAAGGTGCGCCGCCGCGCGCGCAATGTCGCCGATGTCGCACAGCGTCTCCCGCCGCGCCGCGTTTATAATGCCGTTTTTGCTGTCAATCCCGTGCCCGTTTTTCTCATATGGCGGGTTGACTGTCACAACGTCAAAGCTGTTTTTTACAAAAATCCGCCCGACGTTACGCACGTCCTCGCAGACCGGCTTTATCCTGTCGGCACAGCTGTTGAGCCGCGCCGTTTTTTCAATAAGCGAGCAAAAATACTCAAAATATTCAAGGGCGGTAATCTCTTTCACTCTGTTTTTTGCAAGCAGGATAAAGGGAATAACCCCCGTACCGCTGCATAAATCTATCACCGCCTCCCCCTCACGCGGCGCGGCGTAGCCCGAGAGCAGCACCGCGTCTATCCCAAACCGGAACAGCCCGCTGTTTTGGTAAATGCGCCAGCCGTTTACGTTAAGGTCGTCTATCCTCTCCAGCGTGCGGTCTATAATATTTTCAAACTGATTTTCACTCATTTACATTTGTTACCTTAAAACTACGCCCCGCAAAGCCATGCGGCTTTGCGGGGCGCTTTTAATTTGTTCCGCAAACTGAGGTTTCAAAAAACGTCAGAAAGCTTTCGGATTACTGACCGAACTTAACGCTGTTCTTGATATAGGCGTGGACACGGTTGGCACACTTGAGAGCCTCGGTTCTTACGTTGTAAGCCGCGTTGCCCTGCAAAGCCTTGGTAAAGTCGTCAATCCACGGATCCATACCGTCGAAGTTACACACGTTCTGGTCGAACGTGACGTTCTTCGTGACAAAGTCGAAGTACTGCTTTCTCCTCAGGTAGTCGTACTTGTAGTACTCAAAGGTGAACAGGTTGTCAAACAGCGTCTCTGTAAATCTTGTAGCCCACAGCTCCATAAACTTCAGAGCATAGTCGACGTTCTTCTCGTTTGATGTCTTCTTGGGAAGCAGCATACCGAAACCGTAGTACCAGCAGCCGTCTCTGCCGCTCTCGTTGGTCGACTTCGGATAAGGCACCCACATAATACGGATCTTCTTGGAATACTCGGTGTCGCGGTATACCTGAGTATACATGGTCGCGGACATCATTGTAGTACCCTGATAGAGACCGATGTGCGATTTCTCATCCCAGCCTGCCTGTACCTGCTTTGCAACGTCGCAGTAGAACTCCCACGCTTCAAGAACGCGGGCATCCTCCCAGCTGTCTATAACTGTAGGCACACTCGCATCCGGGTCGATTGCTACCGACTCGACGCCGTTGGTTATCGGCCATGTGAAGCGGTTGTTGCCGCGGAACGAGCACCATGCGAGCAGCTTTTCGCCGTTCTTATTGGTCTTGTCCATGTTGAGCATATATTTTTTGAAGGAATCCCAGTTCCACTTGCCGTTCTCCCACAGATAATGGGGATCGGAATAGCCCATCTCCTGGTTGAGCGTCTGGTTGTACCACAGTACGTCGACAAGACCGATAGGCGCGATAAGACGCAGCGTGTTGCCCCATTTGCAGGTGTCCATCGTGTTCTTGCAGATGCCGGGGGACGAGCCGAGGTTGTTTATGTTCGTCTTGTCCGTAATCGAACGGGACAGACACAAAACGGAAGGCCAAACGTAGTGGTTGGTGTAGATAAGGTCGCAGGGCTTGCCCGCGTTCATATTCTGCATAACCCACTCGAGGTTTGACATATGCTGTTTTACGGTGTACTTGATGTTAAGACCGATTTCGCTCTTGAGCTGCTTGAACCACGTCCACTCGTCGATAGTCTCGCCCTTTTCGTTGCGGTAAGACCACGCCGCAAAGTTATCGGACGTGCAGAAAGTGAGCGTTTTGCCCTTGAGGTCAGATACCTTTGTACCGGCGCGGACAAAGCCCGTGTCGTTGATATCAAACGAAGGCATCGCCTTTTTATTCTGCTGTCTGTCGCGGTTGATGAGCGGGTTCTGGTCAAAGTTGTACTTTGACGCCTCGGTCGCACGACGCTCGGACTTTTCAAGACCCTGAAGCTCATCAGGAACAAAGTCGACCGTGTTCGTTATCGCCTCTTGGAAAACGCCGTCCTCGTTGACCTGCTTGTCAGAGTCGGTATGAGTGACGTTACGATCCTCGTCGACAACGGTACCGGTACCCTCGACCTGTTCGCCGCCGCCGGTAGAACTGGTGTTGCCTCCGGCGTTGCCGTTGGTGCCGCCGCCGCTCGGGTTTTTGCCGCTTGTGCTTGTGCCGCCGCTCGGCGTTTTGCCGTTCGAGGTGCTGCCGGTATTGCCGGTGGTGCCGTCGGTAGACGCACCATCGTCGCCGTCGCCGTTGCCCTCGGTGCTGCTGCCGTCCTCGCCCTCAATAGCCGCGCCCTCGTCATCGGACGGCGCCTTTTTACAGGAGACGGCAAGCGAAGCAAGCATGAGCACAATAAGCAGCAAGGCTATAATTCTGCTTACTTTTTTCATAGACTTTCCTCCACTTGTTGTTGTCTTTACCGTAAATAAAGACCTGTTAATTATGATTATACATAACTTTGCCGAGAGTTGTCAATAATTATTTTATAAATTTTTCACAATTTACAACTTCGTAAAGTCATAGCGGCGGAAATCTCCGCCATTACATTACCATTTGAGTAAATCCTCCTTTCCGTCCGTCGTTTTCAACTATATATGTTTTAAATCACCCAAAACGTTGCAAAATTTTATAAAAAATTTATTTTTGTTTAATATAACAAAAAGCACGGATGGAATTTATGCAAAATAACGGAACTTACTTGTGATAGGTCTCGCCCGCGCGGATTTTATGGGCGCGGTAGAGCTGTTCGAGCAGTATAACGCGGAAAAGCTGATGCGGAAAGGTCATATCGGACAGCGAAAGGCGCAGGTCGCAGAAATCCTTGACCTTTTTACTCAGCCCGTAAGACGAGCCGATAAAAAACGCCGTCCCGCCTCGCCTAAGCGCGGCATTTTCCAGCAGGGCGGCAAAATTTTCCGAGCTTTGCCTTTTGCCCTCGACGCAAAGCGCGACGGCGTATGCCCCGGCGGGCGCGGCGCTTATCATCGCCTCCCCCTCCTTTTCAAGCGCGCGCTCGACGTCCGCCTGCCGCGGGTCGCGGGGCAGACGCGCCTCGTCCAGCTCTGTTATTTTCAGCCTGCAAAAGCGGGAAAGCCGCTTTTCATACTCACGCGCCAGCTCGCGCAGCGCGCTCTCCTTGAGCGTGCCGACACAGATTATATCAATTTTTTCCATAAAGCAGCCTGTACGCTTTCAAAATCGCGATCTGCGTCTTGCAGTCGGTGATTTTTCCGTTCATAACGTCCTCCAGCGCACTTTCAAAGGGGATTTTCACCGCCTCCAAAAACTCGTCGTCGTCAAGGCTCCTCTCCGTTTCCGAAAGCCCGCGGGCAAGAAAAATATAGGTTTTCGCGGTGTTGTAGGCGGCGGATACGTAAAAAAAGCCGAGCGGAATAAGCTCGCGGGCGCGCAGACCCAGCTCCTCCGAAAGCTCACGCGCGGCGCCCTCGGCGGGGGTCTCCCCCTTTTCAATCCTGCCGGCGCAAATCTCCGTCAAAACGCCGTCCGCGCCGGGGCGGTACTGACGCACCAGCGTCACGTTTCCGTCATCGTCTATCGGCAAAATGCCCGCGCCGCCCGGGTGGATTATAAGCTCGCGCGCGGTGCGGCTGCCGTCCGGCAGCTCCACCTCGTCACGCACGATGTTAAGCACCCTGCCGTCAAACGCCTGATTTCTTGACAGCCTTTTTTCAATCAGATTCATTTATTACTCCTTTCGTCTCGCTGTAATACTCAACGGCGCGGTGCATAAAGCTCTCGCTGACGCCGAAAAGCTCCGCAAGCTCGCCGTTTCCGTAAAACCCGGCGCGGTATGCCGCGATAAGCCGCCCGTACGGCACGCACTTTCTTATCGCCCACTCCTCCGCCCGCCGCTCGCACCGCGAGCGCAGCGAAAAAGGGGAATACTCGTTGTAAAACGCGCCGGTGCTGCAATGCCCCAGCTCGTGCGCCAGCATCGTCTTTTGCTCCGCCAGGCTGTGACGCTTGCTGCAATCCAGCCCGATGGTACACCTCCCGCCGCTGTCCATCACCGACACCGCGCCGCACTCCGGCAGCGGAAAGTCGCACACCCGCACGTCCATGTCGCTTGCCAGCTTATACAGCCCGTCCAGCTCAGGAATTGTCTCTTGATTTGATAAATCTCGCAAATTTTTTCACCTCGTCCAGCATCTCGTCCGAGATATCGCCCTGCCCGAAAAGCGCAAATTTGAGCGCCTCATCGTCCGTCGGCTCGCGCCTTCCCCGTCCGAGCTCAATGTCAACAAGCTCGCTTTCGGGAAGCCCCAGCGCCCCCGCGAGCTTGCGGATTGTCGCGCCCGTCAGGTTGACCGCCCTGCCCGAACGCACGTCATAGCCCTTTTCGATGCTGTCGATATGCGTGTGGCTTATGCCGCACACCGCGGCAAACTCCCGCAGCGACATACCCATCTCCTGCCTGCGCGCTCTGACGTATTCTCCTAATTTATTATCCATAACGTTTCACTCCGTTCTGATTACATTGTAAGCTCAAAACAACAGCTTGTCAAGTTTATTTTTCGTTTTCGGGCAAAAATTTGTTGTTTATAGTTGACATATCCGTCTGACAGGTGTAAACTATATACAACAGAAGGGAGATGATAACCTTGGGTTACAGATGTCTGCATTGCGGAAACGACTTTGATGATGAGCGCGACTGCCCGCGCTGCGGCTGCGGGCAGATTGACAAGGTCGAGCGGCTGCGCGCGACAAAAAAACAGCTGAGGCAGTACCTCAGCTTGAAAAGGGAGCTGGAGCGGGAAAGCGAGAGGCTTTCGGCGATGGCGGCGCGGGGCGAGCAGGACGGCGAGCTTTACGAGCTTGTGGAAAACAACCGTATGAAATGCAGCGCGCAGCTTTTGAAAACAAAGCGGTTTATATATTCAATCGACGACGCGATGCTGCGCGGGATATTCGACCTGCGCTACATACAGGGGCTCAAATGGGACGGGGTCGCCGCGCATATGGGCGGCTACTGCACAGGCGACTACGCGCGAATTCTTCACGACAGGTACCTTGCCCGGGTGCTAAAAGACGGGCAGGAGATTTTTTAACAAAAATCTACATATTATATATATGTCCGCGCCTTACTTTACATAATTTTAAAAATAATATTATGGAAAAAACAGTTATCAACATTTTGAACAGAGTTTTGAACATATCTCAACCCCTGTTGTTAACTACTCAATCGGGTGTTTCGGGCAAAAAAATCAAACCTCGGGAAATGAAATTCTGTTAAAAACTTTTCAGGCTTTTGGTTTACATAATGCGTCTCTTATGTCCGCCGTGGCAAACGCGTTTTGGTCGAGAGGTGCGACAAAGCCGGCGCGGTACTCGTAAAAGCCCTGCGCGCCGACCATAGCGGCGTTGTCGCCGCAAAGAGAGATATCGGGAAGGTAAAGGGAGCGCCCCTGCGGCAGGTTGTCGTACAGCTTTTGCCGCAGCATCGAGTTTGCGCAAACGCCGCCCGCGACGACAAGCTTTTTTTCGTTAAAATCGCGCGCCGCGGCGTAAAACTTGTCGCAAAGCGCGCCCGTCACAGCGTCGCTGTACGACGCGGCGACGTCGGCGGCATTAAAGTCCTGACCGCGCTGACGCATGGTGTGAACAAGGTTGATAAGCGCGGTTTTGACGCCGGAAAATGAAAAGTCGTATGGCGCGTCCTTAAAGCTTACCCGCGGAAACGCGAACGCTTTCGGGTCGCCTTTTTTTGACAGCGCGTCCATCGCGACGCCGCCCGGGTATGACAGACCAAGCGTGCGCGCGCCCTTGTCAAAAGCCTCGCCCGCCGCGTCGTCCCGCGTCATACCGATAAGCTCGTAATCGGTGTACCCGCGCACCCGCACGATGTGGGAATGCCCGCCCGATACCACCATCGCCAGAAACGGCGGGGTCAGGTCGCCGTGGCACAGGTAGTTTGCCGCGATGTGGGAGCGCAGGTGGTGGACGGGTACAAGCGGCAGCCCGTTTGAATAGGCAAAGCCCTTGGCGTAGTTTAACCCCACCAGCAGCGCGCCGATAAGCCCGGGCGCGGACGTCACGGCGACAGCGTCGATATCCTTTTCCGAAAGCCCGCTTTGCTCTATCGCCGCGCGGGTGAGCGGCGCGATTTTCTCGATGTGACAGCGCGAGGCTATCTCCGGCACCACCCCGCCGTAGACGCTGTGCAGGTCTATCTGCGAAAAAACGGCGTTTGACAGTATCTTCCGCCCGTCCCGCACGACGGCTGCCGCCGTCTCGTCGCAGGAGCTTTCAATTGCAAGTATGTTCATAAGTTCCTCCAAAACACCGCCGCGTCCTCGGCGGGATTGCTGTAGTAGCGGCGGCGGGTCGCTATTTTTTCAAAACCCGCGCGCTCATAAAGCGAAATCGCGGCTTTGTTCGACGCCCGCACCTCCAGCATCAGGCGCGAAATCCCGCGGCTTTTGCAAAGGTCTGCGGCATAGCTTAAAAGCGCCGTTCCCACGCCCTGCCGGCGCATATTCCCGCAAACGGCGATATCCGCAATATCCGCCGTATCGCCGCCGAAAATAAGTATCAAAATGGCGCAGACGCGCTCTTTTTTAACGCAAAAAAGCTCCGCCGCCGGGTTTTCAAGATATTCTTTAAGCTCCCTTTTGCCGTCCCTGACGCAGAGCGACAAAAGCCTTGCGGCGTCTTCGTCGAAAGCGGAAAGCGGCTCTATTTGCATTCGTACCATGTCCTTCCCCACTTCACGTCCACCGTAAGCTTTACGTTCAGCTTCATCGCGTTTTCCATCTCGCGGACAAGCAGGCGTTCCACCTGTTCCCGTTCGTTTTCGGGCGCCTCGATTATAAGCTCGTCGTGTACCTGTAGGATGAGCCGCGCCGAAAGCCCCTCTCTTTGCAGGGCGCGGTGGGTGTTCACCATCGCCGTTTTTATAATGTCCGCCGCCGTACCCTGTATAGGCGTGTTGAGCGCGGCGCGCTCGCCGAACGAACGGATATTGAAGTTTTGGCTTTTAAGCTCGGGAAGCTCTCTGCGCCTGCCCGAAAGGGTCACGACAAACCCGTCCTCCCTTGCCTTTTGCACGATATTTTTCATATACTCTTTAACGCCGCTGTAATGGGCAAGGTAGCCCTCGATATACTCCCGCGCCTGCTTTCGCGAAACGCCGATGTCCTGCGCCAGCGAAAAGTCGGAAATGCCGTAGACTATGCCGAAATTCACCGCCTTTGCAAACCGCCGCATTTCGGGGGTCACCATCTCCCGCGTCACGCCGAATACGCTTGCCGCGGTGACGGCGTGTATGTCCTCGCCCCGCTCGAAAGCCTCCAGCATCGCGCGGTCGTTTGCCATATGCGCCAAAACGCGAAGCTCTATCTGCGAGTAGTCCGCGTCCACCAAAACGCATCCGTCCGCCGCGGCAAACATCGCGCGAAGCTCGCGCCCCAGCTCCGTTCGCACCGGGATATTCTGCAAATTCGGCTCGGCGGACGAAATCCTGCCCGTCAGCGTCACCGTCTGGTTGAAGCTGGTGTGTATCCTGCCGTCCTGCCCTATAAGCCCCAAAAGCCCGTCGCAGTAGGTGCTTTTGAGCTTGACGTATCTGCGGTATTCCAAAACCCTGCCGACAATCTCGTGCCTGTTTTCAAGCTTTGACAGTATCTCGGCGTTTGTCGAGTAGCCCTTTTTCGTCTTTTTGCCGTGCGGCAGTCCCAGCTTTTCAAATAAAATCACGCCGAGCTGCTTCGGGGAGTTTATGTTAAACTCCTCCCCCGCAAGCTCGTAGATTCTCCGCTCCGCCTCCGCCGCCATTTTCGCAAGCTTTTCGGAATAGCGTAAAAGCGCCTCGCGGTCAACCGTAAAGCCCTGCTTTTCCATATCGGATAAAACGACGGTCAGCGGCAGCTCTATGTTGTAAAGAAGCTCTTTCTGCCCCCGCCGCTCCAGAATCCCGCGCTGCTTTTTCACGATCTCCCGCAGTCCCGTCGCAAGCGCGGCGGGAGACGACGCGCGCATGCCGGTATATTCGTAAAATATGTCGGCAAGCTCGTATTTTGCGGCGGACGGATCTATCACATACTGCGCCACCGCGATATCGTAAAACGGCTCTATCCCCTCCGGCAGCGATTTGTATAAGCTTTTCGCCTCAAAGGTGAATTTTTCAATATCGGGGTTTTCAAAAAGCGAAAGGTAATTTTCAACCCTGCACACGCCAAAGCCCGTGTCCGCCAAAATCGCGCCGCCGTCCGGCAGAAAATACAGCCCGTTTTTCATAAGCTCCGGCAAAAGCTCCTCCGCCGTTTTTTCCGTCACCTGCGGCTCGGCGGTCTTTCGCTTTTCCGCGGCGGCGGGCATTCCCAGCCGCTCGGCGATGCTTGTAAGCTCGTATCGTTCCAAAAGAGGGGTCAAACGGCTGCCGTCGCACTCTTTTATTTTCAAATCGTCGTCGTTTATTTCAAGCGGCAGGTCGCGCAGAATCGTTGCAAGCTTATATGATTTATACGCGCTCTCTTTTCCCTCCGCAAGCTTTTTGGCGGTCGCGGGCTTTATATCGTCCAGCGCGGCGTAGACCCCGTCCAGACTGCCAAACCTGCGTATAAGCTCCAGCGCGCCCTTTTCACCGATTCCCGGCACTCCCTTTATGTTGTCCGAGCTGTCCCCCATTATCGCCTTGAGGTCTATAAGCCTTTTCGGCTCAAACCCGTAGTTTTGCAGAAAATAGGCTTTGTCGCATATCTCCACCTCCGACATACCGCCGCGCGTCACCGGCATTATCACGCGGGTGCGCTCGCTTATCAGCTGAAAGTCGTCCCTGTCGCCCGAGACTATGTCGCACTCGCAGCCGCGGGCTTCGCAGTATGCCGAAAGCGTGCCGATTACGTCGTCCGCCTCGTAGCCCTCAAGCTCAAACCGCTTCACGTTCATGGCGGACAGCAGCTCCTTTAACGCCTCTATCTGAAAGGTAAGCTCCTCCGGCTGCGGACGGCGGGTCGCCTTGTACGCGTCGTACATCTTGTGTCGAAAGGTCTTCGCATGCACATCGAAGGCGACGGCGACCATATCCGGCTTTGACATTTCCAGATACTTAAAATACAGCCTTAAAAACCCGAAAAGCGCGCCTGTCGGCTCGCCCCTGCGGGTAGTCAGCCCCTTTATCGCGTAAAACGCGCGGTTTATAACCGAGTTTCCGTCAAAGACAAGAAGCTTCATTCGTTTTCCTCCATAAGCTTTTTCATATCGTCCGGCAGCGGCAGCTCAAAGCGCATATGCTCCCCCGTCACCGGGTGGTCAAACTCGACTACCGCCGAGTGGAGAGCCTGCCGGGATATCCCGCCCGAAAACTCTCTGCCGATGTCCTTGCGGATGGCCTTGCGCTCGCGGAAGCCCAACT
>CANQVN010000007.1 GCA_947627315.1 uncultured Clostridia bacterium
CCCGTTCGGGTTTATAATGATGTTTCTTGTCCGCTTCGGCTGGGCAAAGCCGGTGCCGGTAAACCCGATGTATTTTAAAAATCCTAAAAAGGGAATGATGTATACGGCGGTCGCGGGACCGCTGTCAAACTTGGCGCTTGCCGCTGTAAGCTCGCTGATTTACACGGTACTGTATTACGCGTACATTGTGTTCCGGCTGGGATTTTTGAGTTATATCTGCACCTTTTTCCTGTTTATGATAATGATAAACATCGGTCTTGCGGTGTTTAACCTTATACCTGTCTACCCGCTTGACGGGTCGCGCATTTTCGCCTTTTTTATGCCGGAAAAATTCAACGATTTTATAAGACGGTACGGCAGCTATATCTATATTGTCTTTTTCGTGCTTGTCATAATGACAAACGTCGTGGGTAAAGCCATATCGACCGTGCAGATATCTTTGACGAGCCTGCTTCTGCGCTTTTGGAGTATACCCGTGAGCTTTATTTTCAAGCTTTTTTAATGACGGAGGGAAAATGGAGCGTCCCGTATTCAAACTGGAAATATTCGACGGTCCTTTGGAGCTGCTGCTTCACCTGATTTCAAAAAATAAGGTGGATATTTTTGACATACCGATTTCCGTGATACTGGAGCAGTATATGGAATATATCGGAACGCTGCGCGATATGAATATGGAGGTTTCAAGCGAGTTTATAGAGATGGCGGCAAACCTGATGTATATCAAGTCCAAAATGCTGCTGCCAAAGCCCGCCGAGGAGGAGGAAGACCCGCGCCTTCAGCTTGCCTATTCCATTGCGGAATATAAGCGGTATAAGGACAAGCTTCCCGAGCTTTTTGAGCTTGAAAAGAACGCGGGGATAAAATATACACGGCTTATGCAGCAGATAGAGTTTGACAAGCGCCACACCCGTGTTTACGACGTTTCAAAGCTGAGCGAGGCTTATAAAAACGCGTCGCGCAGGTACGAATATGCAACAAGCTCGCCGATAGGCAGCTTTAAGGGCATCGTCGGCAGACAGATAGCCTCTGTCAAAAGCAAAATTTTCACCGTACTTCGCACGCTTGTGCGCGCAAGGCACGTCCGCTTCAAATCGCTTTTTGAAAAGGCGCGCTCCCGCTCCGACATTGTGGCGACCTTCCTTGCGGTGCTGGAGCTTTCAAAAAACGAGCGCATTGTCATAAACGACGCCGAGGACGAAATTTACATCGACGTTGCGGAGAGGAAAAAGAAAAATGGAGCTTAACTTTTTAACGGGCGCGATAGAGGCGGTTTTGTTTGCAAGCGGCGAGCCTATCGAGGGGGCAAAGCTTGCACAGACGCTGGAAATTGATGAAAAATCGCTTTCGGAGCTTGTAGACGGGCTGAACGACGACTACGCCGAAAATCAGCGCGGGTTTGAAATATTAAAGCTTGAAAACAGCTATCAGATGACAAGCCGCGCGTTTTACGGCGAAATAACCCGCCGCGCGCTTGACCATCGGCGCAACACGCCGCTTTCAAACGCGGCTATGGAGATTTTGGCTATTGTTGCGTACAATCAGCCTGTCACAAAGGGATATATTGAGCAGATACGCGGGGTGGACTGCTTTTACGGCATAAACTCACTTGTTGAAAAGGGTCTTATAGAGGAGCGCGGCAGGCTCGACGCGCCCGGTCGTCCGCGGCTTTACGGTACGACGGCGGACTTTCTGCGCTGCTTTGGCATAAGCTCGTTAGACGAGCTGCCGAAGCTTGATAAGCTTGAAATTTTCGACGAACAGGCAGAGCAGGGCAAGCCGGCGGAGCAGCAGGTGCTGCCGCTATGAATTTACTGTGGCTGATTTTAATAATTCCCGTTTCTCTCATTTTCCTTTTGCTCGTTTTGCCGGTATACCTGTATGCGTATTACGACGGCGAGTTTCGCATATCCGCGCGAATTTTCGGGGTAAAATTCAATATCCCGCTTACGGGCGGGAAAAAGCGCGGCAAGCCCAAAAAAAAGAAAGGGAAAAAACCGCGCCGGGTGACAACGGACGGGAAATCGTTTTTGTCCCAGCTTGAAAGGATAAAGACAATCGTTACTTCCGTGCGCGCGCATCTGTTAAAGGCGTTTAGGATAAAGCGGCTTAAAAGCGAGATTACCGTGGCGACCGGCGACCCGTGCGACACCGCGCTGCTGTACGGCGCCGTAAACGCGGCGGTATTTACAATAGTATCGGCGGCGGACGGTCTTATTACCGTCGATAAGCGTGATATCAATATCACGGCTGACTATAGCGCGGAAAAAACAAGCGTGTATATTGACATTGTAATGAGAACTTTTCTTTATAAATTGCTTATCGGCTTGATATTAGTCTTAAATGATGGTACAATAAAAATAAATTCCGAAAAATCCTAAAGCTGAAATCTAAGGATTAGAAAAAGGAGAGTAGAAATGGCTGAGCATGTTGAAAATGTTTTGAACAAAGCGATAGACGGGCTTAAAAAAATGATAGACGTGGACAGCGTCGTCGGCAACCCCGTAAAGGTTTCGGACACGACGACGGTCATCCCCGTCTCTAAGGTCTCGATGGGCTTTGTATCGGGCGGATCGAGCTTCGGTAAAGCCGCGGCAAGCGATAATTTCGGCGGTGGAGCCGGCGGCGGAATAAAAATTTCACCTGTCGCTTTCCTTGTGGTGACCGGCGACAACGTGCGGCTTGTCAGCGTCAGCGACACACCGAGCGAGATGGATACGCTGTTTACCAAAATACCGGAGCTTATCGATCAGATAAGCTCGCTCATATCCAAAAAGAGACAGCAAAACGAGGACTGAGACGAATATATTTTCTCACCTGCCAATAAGATGAAATTGGCAGGTGGTTTGAATGAAAAGATGTGTGTCGATACTTGCGGCGGCGGTGATGCTGCTTTGTTTTCCCTATGCCGCACGCGCGTACAGCGCGCGCTCGATGGTGCTTATCGAGCAGTCGACGGGTACCGTTCTTGTCGATGTTGACAGTTCAAAGCGAATGCCGATGGCAAGCACCACAAAGATAATGACGGCGCTTGTCACTCTTGAAAATGCCGATTTGACCGAGCCTGTCGTGATACCGGCGCAGGCGGCGGGGATTGAGGGCTCGTCCATGTACCTTGCCGCGGGGGAGACGCTTACGGTGTCCGACCTGCTGTACGGACTTATGCTCACCTCCGGCAACGACGCGGCGACGGCGCTTGCGCTCCATGTCGGCGGGGATGAACAGCGCTTTGTCGATATGATGAACGAGCGGGCGCAGTCTTTGGGGCTGACCGACACTAATTTTAAAAATCCGTCGGGTCTGCCCGACGACGAGCATTATACAACCGCCGCCGAGCTTGCAAAAATCACCGCCGCGGCGCTTGCAAATGAGACCTTTGCAAGCATCGTGTCGACCGACACGGCGCGCGTGCCGTATAAAAACAATCCCGACGGCAGAACGCTTAAAAATCATAATAAACTGCTGCATCTTTACGACGACGCCATCGGGGTCAAAACCGGCTTTACCAAAAAGGCGGGCAGGTGCCTTGTCGGCGCGGCGCGCAGGGATGGGGTCACCCTCATCTGCGTCACGCTTAACGACGGCGATGATTGGAACGACCATATAGCGGCGTTTGATTACGGCTTTTCGGTCGCAAAAACGCTGCCGCTTGCAGGGGCTGGCGAGGTGTGCGTCACTCTTTCAACGCCGGACGGGGCGACTGTCACCGCTCATAACGCAAACACGCTTGAAACGGTCGTTTTCGGCGACGTTTCGGTGTCGTCCGTTATAAAGGCGGAGCCGTTTGTCTACTCGCCCAAATCCGCGGGCGATAAGGTGGGGCAGGTGCTGTTTTACGTAGACGGAAAGCTTGCAGCGACCGACGAGCTGTTGCTTGAAAGCGACTTACTCCCGCCTCCGCCAAAAAAGGAACTGCTTATAACAAGGATTATCAAAAGGATAAAAGGTTTTTTTATACATGAGTGAGCTTGTACGAGTACAAAAATACATTGCGGACAGCGGCGTCTGTTCTCGCCGCGCGGCTGAAAAGCTGATAGAACAGGGCAGGGTAACGGTATCGGGCAAGCCCGTAGCGATTGGTCAGAAGGTGGAAAGCGACGCCATGACCGTTCGGATAGACGGCAGGCAGATTTACCCCGCGAAAAAGGATAGGTTTACATATATTATGCTCTATAAGCCTCGGGGATACGTCACCACCGCAAAGGACGAGCTTGGCAGAAAGAGCGTGTGCGACCTTGTCCAAGACCGGCACGCCCGCCTCTATCCTGTCGGCAGGCTGGATAGAGACAGCGAGGGTATGCTTATAATGACAAACGACGGTGAGCTTACAAATAAACTCACCCACCCGAAAAACCACATCCCGAAAACCTACCGCGCGATAGTAAAGGGCGCGGTGAGCGGTCAGGTATTAAGCACGCTTTCAAACGGCGTCTACCTGCCCGAGCTTGATTATACCACCTCCCACGCCGATATTGAGGTGAAAGAGGTAAAAGCGGACAGAACGGTGCTTTTAATCACGCTGTACGAGGGCAAAAACCGCCAGATACGCCGTATGTGCGACGCTGTGGGGCTGGAGCTTTTGCGGCTGAAGCGTGAGCGGATAGGCAAGCTGTCGATAGGGACGCTGAGCGCCGGAAAGTACCGCCGACTTACCGAAAGGGAAGTAGAATATTTGAAAAGCCTGTGAGGGAAAAGATGTGAAAAAGCTCGTTTGCATATTTCTTGCCTGCCTTACCGTCCTGCTGTCCGGCTGCGGTATGTTTTCAAGGGCGAGCAATAATATAGGCAAGTCGGACAACACCGTTAAAAGCGTATATTCCGCCCTTAACGACAACCTTGCCGAGCGCGGCATGGAGGACTACGTTCTGTACGGTGTGAAAATGCTTGTGAACAGCGAAAACGTCGGAACGTACACCTATGTCTATACCGATAAGCGACCGGACAATATGCAGTATTCGGACATTCTGATAGTCGAGGTGAACAACCGCTCGGGAAAGATAGAAAAATGCTCCGCGCCCGACTACGCGCAGTACGGCACCGAGCCGTACGAGCTTATAAGCTCCGCTATGCCGCTTGACCCGGTGAAGCTTGAAGTCGACTCCGACACGGCGATAAAAAACGCTGCCTTGTCCCACGCGGGCGACAGCTTTATCTACAACTATATAGAGCTTGTTTTAAGCTACAAAAACGGTATGTTTTTGTATGATATCGGACACGTTTCTCTTGTAAACGACTGCGTCTACCGCAGCACGGTCGACGCCGGCACGGGGGATGTGATTGAAGCGACTGTGGAGGAGCTGTAAATAATATGAAAAGACTGATTATTTTGCCGCTGATAGCCCTGCTTATCTGCGGCTGTGCGGTAAAATACCGCCCGGAGATTGTAATTAAAAGCGATTCGGTTACAAGCATCGATTTTAAAAAGACGTATTTTCCCGAAGGCGAAGGCTCGCGTACATATTCGGTTAAAAAGCTTACCGAGCGGGAGGATATAGATGAGCTTTCGGCATGGCTTGAGTCACTGCGGCTTGTAAAGCAGGATGCGATTGAAGTTCCTGTCGAGCAGGTGGAATACGTCATCGTGCTAAACGGTGCAAAGGAACACACGGCGATATTTATGAACGAGTATATTATATATGACCGCACCGCCTACACATTTGAAAACGAGACGCAGCGCGGCGCAGTTTCCGAAAAATATAATCTTTTAAACTATCCCGAACAGCAAACTCAGCTCGATCTTATGAAATAGTCGCTTAAAATGCAGCTTTCGGCTGCATTTTTTCTAAGGAGAAAACAGTTATGAAAAAGCTGTCTGTGCTTATAACGATTGTGCTGCTTTTGGGCGCTTTTGCGGGAATTTCAAGCTCCCACGCGGAAAAAGACGGCTATTTTAAGGGTGTGTGGCTGTCCACTGTTAAAAACCTCGATTTTCCGTCCGACACAGGTCTTTCCGAAAATGAGCTTAAAGGTGAGCTTGACGACGTTATTTCCACATGTAAAAGCGTTGGCATAAACGCCATTTTCTTTCAGGTGCGCCCCTGTTCCGACGCGCTTTATAAATCATCTGTTTTTCCGTGGAGCGCGGTGCTTTCGGGTACGCAGGGCGTATCTCCCGACGGCGGGTTTGATCCGCTTGATTACATAATAACCGCGGCGCATAAAAACGGAATAGAGCTTCACGCCTGGATAAATCCGTACAGGATATGTATGACAAGCGACGGCGCGGAAAAGGGAATAGCCGCGCTGTCGGAGGATAACCCCGCGGCAAAGCACCCCGAATACCGCGTTGAGTGTTCCGATGGCGGCGTCTACTACAACCCCGCGCTTGAGGAGGTGCGCGCGCTTATAACAAGCGGCGTTGCAGAGATAGTTGAAAATTATGACGTGGACGGAATACATTTTGACGACTATTTTTACCCTTACGGCGTCACCGACTATCCCGATGCGGAGGACTATGAAAAATACGGCGCGGGCTTTGCCGATATTGCGGATTTTCGGCGAAACAACGTCAATATGCTTGTTAAACAGGTGTCCGAAAAAATACATAAAATCAATCCGAAGGTCAGCTTTGGCATAAGCCCGTTTGGGATATGGGACAATAAACGCGACAATCCGCTCGGCTCCGACACGACGGGAATGTCGTCCTACCGCGAGATATACGCCGACTCTAAAAAGTGGGTCGAGAGCGGCTGGGTCGATTATATCTGCCCGCAGGTCTATTGGGCTTTTGAAACGCCCGCAGCGCCGTTTGACACGCTTGTCAACTGGTGGAACGGTATCTGCTCCAAAAGCGGGGTCAGGCTCTATATCGGTCACGCGCTGTATAAGCTCGGCTCGGGCGAGGAAGGCTTTGACAGCGCGCGGCAAATCGAACGGCAGATAGAGCTTTGCAGGTCAAAGGCGGACGGCAGCGTCTTTTTCAGCTACAGCACCGTTAAAAACAACCTGTTGGGCTGCCGTCAGGTCATAGCGACCGGCAGGCAGGATATACAAGATATCACGTTTGCTCAAAACGCCGAAAAATACGGCGCCACCGCGTCCGTCACGAGCGGCAGTGTCGAGATAACCTCGCCCGAGGACGGGTATACGACAGCTCTCCCCGCGCTGTCTATAACAGGTATGGCGGACGCTTCAAGCCCGCTTACGGTAAGCGGAAATCCGGTGCCGCTCACCGAGCATGGTTATTTTTCCGTCTACGTCGGCTTAAAGACAGGCGAAAACAGGTTTGATTTTGTGAGCGGCGGCGCGCGGAAAACCGTCACGATAACCCGCGCCGCCGCCGATACCCCCGCGCCGGAGCTTGTAAACGGCGTGTTTGTAAAGGACAGCGCCTACCCGAGCGGAGATATCACCCTTTACAGCGGCTCGCTTGTAAAGCTGTCCGTTGCCGCCGTATCGGGCAGTAAAATATCCGCTGAGTTTGCGGGAAAGAAAATCGGGCTTTCCGCCGAGAATGATGGTGAAAACGGCGTTTGCACCTATTCCGCCACCGTCTCCGCGCCGGTGATTTTTAACGGCGAGGCGGATTACGGCAGCGTTTGTTTTTATGCCGAGACAAGCTCGGGCGTTTCCGCCTTTGGCGGCGGCGCGCTTAAAGTCATAACCGCGTCTATAACCCTTTATACCCAAAACGAATGCTATGTGTATGACAGCGTTTACGGCGGCTCGATGATGGATAACTACCAGCAGCCCGCCGGAGCTAAAGTCCGTGCCGTGGCTTTTATGAACGGAATGTATAAGCTTGAAAGCGGCAAGTGGATAAATGCGGACAACGTCGCGCCGCAGCCGCCTTATCAGACAGAGCTTGATATTGACGACAAAAAATACACCCGTGTCGATATTGCCTTTGATAATCTGCCCTCCTACCAGTGCCGTGTCACGGCGGGCGGCACGCTTGTCATGCAGCTTTTTGGATGTGCTGTAACGCCGGAAATCACGGCGTCCTCGGCGCAGGTCGATGCGACCCTTGTCGGCTCAAGCATCGTGTTTACGGATGCTGTCGGCGGGATAGAGGGGTATTATGTCAAAAGCGAGACGGAAAACACGCTGACGGTATGGGTATATAAAAAGCAGGGAAGGGGTATTGCCGGCAAGGTGATAGCGCTTGACGCGGGTCACGGCGGCGACGATACGGGCGCGCTCGGTCCTGCGGGAAAGTCGGGCGCGTGCGAGGACGATCTCAACCTGAGCCTTTCATACCTGCTTGCGAAAAAGCTGAAGGCGGCGGGAGCGCAGGTCTGTTTTACCCGCGAAACGGAAGACGCGGTGCCGCTTGCGACCCGCGCGGGGCTTATCCGCGAAAATCACCCCGATATCAGCATTTCGCTCCATCACAACTCGGTCGATATCGGCTCGGACTTCAATAAGGCAAGCGGCGTTGTGGTTTTGTATTCCCGCGAAACGTCGCTGCCGCTTGCAAAGTCGCTGTCCGAATATATAACGGACGGGCTGGATATTCCCAATAACGGCTGTAAGGCGCAGAGCCTCAACGTCTGCCGCGACTACCGATATCCCTGCGTTCTGCTCGAATGCGGGTTTGTTTGCAACCCGTCCGAGTACGAGACGCTGCTCACGGATGATTATAAAAACAAGCTGTGCGACAATATCGTAAGGTCGCTTGAACAGTATTTTGGATAAAATGGTTGAACTTTGATTTTCTTTCGTCTATAATAAATACGGTAAGACAATGCAATCAGACTACAATGCGCCGCGGCGGGCGTTTTCCGCAAAATACGTTGTAGTCTGATTGCATTGTCTAAACAAAAGGGGGAATAACGATGAAGGTACTTGTGATAAACGCCGGAAGCTCGTCTCTTAAATATCAGCTTATAGATATGGACGGCGAGCGGCTTATAGCCAAGGGTAACTGCGAGATAAGCGGTATGCAGAAAAGCAGGTTTACCTATAAGGTCGGGGAAGAGCAAAAGACGGTTATAGATGTAAAAACCGACGTACCCGACCATACGGCGGCTTTCAAAATGGTGATAGACGCGCTCGTTTACAGCGAAAATAAGGTCGTTCAATCGCCGGACGAGATAAACGCCGTCGGTCACAGAGTGGTACAGGGCGGCTCGGTGTTTTCTCAGTCTGTGATTGTTGACAATAAGGTCATAGAACAGATAAGCGAGCTTGCGGCGCTTGCCCCGCTTCATAACAAAGCAAACGTAACGGGGATTTTGGCTTGTATCGACGTGCTGGGGGACAAGGTTCCGCAGGTCGCGGTGTTCGATACCGCGTTTCATCAGACGATGCCGCCAAAGGCGTATATGTTTGCGATTCCCTATGAATATTATGAAAAGTATCAGGTCCGCCGCTACGGCGCGCACGGCACTTCTCACAGGTTTGTGGCAAACGAATGCGCGCGGCTTATGGGGCGCGACATATCGGAGCTGAAGCTTGTCACCTGCCATATTGGCAACGGAGCGTCCATCTCCGCTGTAGATCGCGGCAAGTGTATCGACACCTCCATGGGGCTTACCCCTGTCGACGGGATACTTATGGGTACCCGCTCGGGCAGTATGGATCCGTCGGTGCTTACCTACATTGCCGAGCAGGAGCATATGACAGCGGAGCAGGTCGATGAAATGTGTAATAAAAAATCCGGCTTTCTCGGCATCACCGGCGACTCAAGCGACAGCCGCGTTGTAAACGACGAGGCGGCGGCAGGCAGGGCGCGCTCACAGCTTGCAATAGAAATGCAGCACTATCAGATAATAAAATATATCGGCTCTTATGCCGCCGCGATGAACGGAGTAGACGGTATTGTTTTCACCGCCGGGATAGGGGAGAACGACCCGCTTTTGCGTCGCTGCGTGCTGGAAAACCTGTCTTTTCTCGGCGTGGAGCTTGACGTTGAGGCAAACAGTACCGAGCATATAAAGAAAAACACGCGCATAACAACGGATAGTTCAAAGGTCGCAGCTTACGTCATTCCCACAAACGAGGAGCTTGTGATAGCGCGCGATACCGTCGCCCTTGTAAACGGGACACTGTAAAAATCGGCGGGATTTTCCTGCCTTTTTTGCATAAGTACACACCCCGCGCATACCGCGCGGGGTGTTACCGTATCATTTCAGCGTTTTGAAGTACAGCGCGCGGGTAAACTCGCCTTCGGGCGCCGTGCCGCGTCTTGCACATTCGATTATTCTCTCACACTCGCTTTTGCTCTCGTCGGTAAAATGCAGCGTCAGAAAATCGGCGCTTTTCAAAAGCTCACGTTTGTCGCACATATAAATCGGCTTTGGGTTTAGCAGAGTCGAATACCGTTTGCTGTGGCAAACGACCGTAAATTCGTTATTAAACCTGTCGGTGATTTTGCCGCGCCCAATACACCTGTCACAGCCGCGCTCTCCCTTTATCGGGCAGTTGCGAAAGGTCATAAGCGGCATTTTCCCGTATGCCGCAATCCCGCACGGAATAGGCTTTTTCAGTCTTTCAAACCGTGAAAGGGAGCATTCAAACGAAATTTCCGCCTCGCTCAGCCCCGTTTTCGCATATTCCGCAAGCGCAAGGCTGTTGTTTATGTTAAGCCGAAACCCGCCGATAAGCTTAAATCCCAGCCCGCGGGCAAGCTCCGTCGCGTATAAATTCGGCGCATAAACCGCATTTATCCCGCGTCGCTTAAGCTCCATCAGCCTTTCCCGCGCGCCAACTTCCGAAAACATGAGCGCGGGCAGCTCCGCTATCAGCTTTTCCTTAAATTCATTGCAAAGCGATATGTCGTTATATAGCTTTTCATAGTCGAAAATTATTTTATCCGCGCCGTCACACATGCTTTCCTTACTTTCAAACCGCGCGTAAATCCGCAGCTTCCCGCCGCCGATATCATAAAGGGCAGGGGAGTATTCCATCGTTTTTCGCGGCGTTATTTTGCCGCGGACGTCAAGCATGCGGGAAAGTCCCTCTTTTCTCAGCGAGTTTAACGCGGAAACGGACAAAAACAACCCGTCTTCAATCGAAATATCCGTCTTTTTGGCATAAAACGGAGTGCCGCCGCACTTTTTAATCGCGTTTTCGGCGTCCTTTTCGCTCAGCGCGCGCTTTTGCGCGTCCTGCGGTATTTCACCGCTCACCGTCACCTTGTTTTTGCCGTCAAAAACCGAAAGCAGGGCGGGCGCGCCCGCCTTTACCGTAAGCGTCATTGAGACGGGTACGCGCTGTAATTCCGCGCGGTAGTCCGCCGCTATCGCTTTCAACACGGGCACGGCGGAGGTCACGTCCTGCTTTGTCCTGTGACCGAACATATCTCTGTCACGCTTTGCCATAAGATAGCCGTTTGTAAACCCGCCTCGGGAAAAAACCGCCTGAAGACGCGCCTTGTCATATGACTGCCCCGCAAGCGTGCGCACGCAGGCGCGGGTCGCCTCCGCGACGTATTCGGGACGTTTCATTCTGCCTTCTATCTTTGCCGATGTTACGCCTGACTTTTCAAGCTCCGGCAGCATTTCCACCGCCGACAGATCTTTAAGCGACAGCGCGCTGCCGCCGTTTTTTGAGCGAAAATCCAGCCTGCATGGCTGTGCGCACAGCCCTCTGTTAGCGCTTCTCTGCCCGAGCACGCTTGAAAGATAACACTGCCCCGAAACGCACATGCACAGCGCGCCGTGGACAAACACCTCCAGCTCGAGAGACGTGCTTTCCCTTATCTTTTTCAGCTCGGAAATTGACAGCTCCCTTGCCGGTACGACGCGGGTAAAGCCCAGCCGCTCCAGCGCCGCCGCGCCGGAAGCGTTGTGTACCGTCATCTGTGTCGACGCGTGCAGCGGCATATCTGGCGATATGCTCTTTACAAGCCGCGCCATTGCAAGATCCTGCACGATAACGCCGTCCGCGCCGAGCAGTGCCGCGTTTTCAACCTCCGCCCTTGCCGCCTCCAGCTCGGCGTCCGTTATCACGGTGTTGAGAGCGACGTATACCTTGACCCCGCGCGCGTGGCAATATATTAACGCCTGCCGCAGCCCGTCACGGTCAAAGTTTTCCGCGTTTCTGCGCGCGTTAAAATTGCCCGCGCCGAGATACACCGCGTCCGCGCCGCTTCTGACTGCGGCTGTAAGCTGTTCCTTTCCGCCGGCAGGCGCAAGAATTTCCATAAGATTCCTTTCTAAAAAGCGAGACCCCGGCGGGTCTCGCTTTTCTTAAAAATTACTCAAAACCGTGCGGATTTTTCTTTTGCCAGTTCCACAAATCTCTGCACATCTCGTCAATCCCGCGCTGTGCGACAAATCCGATTTCCCGTTTCGCCTTTTCTGTATCGGCGTAGAGGATGGCGATATCGCCCGCGCGGCGGTCGGTGATTTTGTAGTTTATTTTGATGCCCGTCGCCTTTTCAAAAGCGTGAACCATCTCCAAAACGCTGTAGCCCTTGCCGGTGCCGAGGTTGTAGATGAAAACGCCCTTTTTGCCGCAGCTTGCATCAAGCGCCTTGATATGCCCTATCGCAAGGTCGACGACGTGAATATAGTCGCGCACGCCCGTGCCGTCCGGCGTGGGGTAATCGTTTCCGAACACGTTGAGATGCGGCAGTCTGCCGATGGCGACCTGAGAAATATACGGCGTCAGATTGTTGGGAACGTTCTGCGGATCTTCTCCGATAAGCCCGCTTTCGTGCGCGCCGACAGGGTTGAAGTAGCGCAAAAGCGTTACCGTCCAGTTGTTGTTTGCCTTATACAGGTCGCTGAGAATAAATTCCTGCATAATTTTGGTTTCGCCGTAAGGATTTGTCGCATGCCCAACCGGCATCGTCTCGTCGACGGGGACGGTATCCGTTTCTCCGTAGACTGTCGCCGACGAGGAGAAAACGATATTGCGGACGTTGTGCTTATCCATCACGCTTATAAGATTAAGCGTGCCGCAAATATTGTTTGTATAATACAGTATCGGCTTGCGGCAGCTCTCGCCGACGGCTTTCAGCCCCGCAAAATGAATCACGGCGTCTATCTCATTTTCGTTAAAAATGACCTCAAGCTCATCTTTTTTCAGCATATCCGCCTTGTAAAACTTGATGTCCTTGCCTGTTATCGTTTTAATCCTGTTTAATACCTCGGGCTTGCTGTTGTAAAAGTTGTCAAAAGCAATAACTTCGTGACCGTTGTTCAGAAGCTCGACAATCGTGTGCGAGCCGATGTAACCAGTTCCTCCGCTGACTAATACTTTCATAGAGTGTCTCCTTTGATGTTTAATATTTCAGCCGCCAGAAATTTGGCAAGCTCCATGTTAACCGTAGAGAAGAAATCGCTTCTTTCCGCGCCGAGCTCCGCCGGAGATTTGAAAATCGTGCCTCTGTTTTCGGCGCGCGGAAGCGAAAAGCCGAGCGACACGCCGCCCGTTTTGTTCTCGCCTGCGAAAATCGAGCCGCCGTGTTCTGTCACAATGCGGCGTATGATGGGAACGCCGAGCCCTGTATTTTCAGCGATACCGCTCGGCGAGTCCTTGAACATCCTGTCAATGTTCGGAAAGCCTCTTCCTCTGTCCGATATGAGAACAAGACTGCGCTGATTCTGCGACGAGGTCTGTATGCATATCTTAGCCGGAGCAAGCGACGCGGCAAGCGAATTTGAAATTATGTTGAAAAACAGTATTTCAAAAATATCCGGCTTGATTTCGGCGAGAAGTATATCCGAGCATAAATCAAGCGTAAATTCAACCGTGTTCTTTTTAAGCTTTTTTGCCGCAAGCTCTGTGAGATAGGATATGTGGCTGTTAAGCTCGATTACATGCTTGTGCTTGGATTTTACAGATACCGCGGCGAGCATATTCAGCACATTCATATTCCTGCGTATGCTGAGCATATTCCGCAGCGCCATTTCGGAAAGCTCATAGCTTTCTGCCTTTTTGCCTAAAACCCGCAGTGCCGACACAATGTCGACGGAGCTGTCCGCAATGCTTTTTCCGGCGGTTTTGATGGCGGTTACAAGCTCATGCTTTTGCAGGTTTTCAACCAGCTTTTCGTCGGTGTGGGTGAATATTACAGCGACAAAGCTGTCGCTCCCGTATTTGTGCGGGATTATCTCACAGCGCATAAATTGCCCTGTAAACGCTTTGAAGGTCAGCGTTTCGTACCTGTGTTCGCTTATAGCTGTGTGAAGGGTGCGAAAATACTTGTGATTTATCACGCAGCCGATATTTGCGGCAGACGCTTCAATGCCGAATATCAACTGCACCGAGGCGGTCATAAAGACAATGTCAAGCGAGCTGTCAACCACTATAACAGGCTCGGCAGTATTGCCGTAAATCGTTTCAAAATGCTTGTAAGCTTTTTCAGCCAATTTAACCCTCCTGTTTGATTTCATTATAATATAAAGACGCCGATTTGTAAAGTTAAATGTTGAGATATTCCAGTATTACCGAAAAATATTCGCGAAGGTACAAGCTTGTGTGTAAAAAGGGGACGTTGGGCGTTTCGGCGCTGAGCGCGCACACATTTTCAAAGCCCCTTTTTTTCATAATAAGCTTTGTTCTGTAAAGGTGAAAATCGCTTGTCACAACGGCAACGCTTTCGGCGCCGCCCCGCTCTTTTATTATTTCATAAGCGTACATTATGTTTTCCCGCGTGTCGCGCGAGTTTTGTTCAAGAATAAGTCTGTCAGGGTCGACGTTTTTATTTACAAGATAGTTTTTCATGGCAAGCGCCTCTGTTATCTGTTCGCCGCGACCCTTGCCTCCGCAAAGAATTGCGCGGCAGTCCGGATTGTCCGAAAGATATTCCACAGCCCTTTCCAGCCGCTTTACAAGCGCAAGCGACGGCTCTTTGCCGTTCACCCCGCCGCCCAGCACTATCACATAGCCGCAGGGGCGCTCATTTTCGCGGCTGCCGCCTATAATCCGCGCCTCTATTACGACAAACGACAGGATAAACGCCGCGATAAGCGAAAGCGCGGTGTATTTCAGCGCTTTTGCCGTGACCGCCGCCGCCCGATTTTCTGCTTTTTCAAAGTGGAGCAAAAACCCGTAAATTATACAGCATGCGCCGCAAAACGCTGAAAAGAGGAGCAAAAACGAAAGGTGCGGCAGCAGCGGCTTTAGTATGTAAAGCGCGATTAAAATCAGACCCGCGGTATACAGTGCCTTATGCTCTTTGAATGTATTCTTTAAGCTTTTCAATACTGTCAAGCACCACTACCCCCTCATTCTCGCATCTGCGCCTTGAATTGTGTCCGCGCGGTATCAGCACGCACCGCGCGCCAAGCTCTTTTGCAAGCCGCGCGTCGTTTATAAGGTCGCCCACAAACAGCAGATTTTCGGGCTGTGCGCCCGAGCTTTTTATAAATTTCTTTGCAATCTCCGTTTTAGAACCGACGCTTTTGTCGGAAAGCCCGTAAACCTCATCAAAGCAATCGTCAATTTCATATTTTTTTATTTCCTCAAAGAGATAATCCTCATGCAGCGACGACATAAGTATGCTGCGTATCCCGTGCATTCTGAAATACTCGGCGGTCTCACGAAAGTCAGGGAAAATCGAGCACATACCCGCGTTTTGCTCGCAAAAGGCGCGAAACTCGTCTGAAAGCCGCTGCATATCGGCGTCAGTTATGCCGATTGAGGCGTAGTAGCTTTCAAGCGGCAGGGCGACAGTCTCGATATAGCTTTCAAAGTCTGTCGGCAAAAGCGCGCGCTTTTGCAGCATTTTATTAACGGCAAAAACCGAAAGCCTCGCGTCGTCAAGCACCGTGCCGTTATAGTCCCAAACAATGTGAGTTGTCATGTAATTTCTCCGTATTTAAGTAAAAAGGCACCGATGAATCGGTGCCGTAGTATCCGCTTTGCCGGATAATATGCCGTGGCAGGTCGTATGACAAATCAGTCCAGATTGTATCTTTTCTTAAACTTGTCTACGCGACCGCCGGAGTCAACCAGCTTCTGCCTCCCGGTGAAAAACGGGTGGCATTTAGAACAGATTTCAACCCTGATTTCGCTCTTGGTCGACCTTGTCTCAAAGGTCTCGCCGCAGGCGCATTTCACAATGGCTTTATCGTAATTGGGGTGGATACCTTCCTTCATTTGTTTCACCTTCTTTGCCGATAATCGTTAATTTACCAATAAATAATAGCATACTCCATTTGCGAATGCAAGAGTTTTTTTATTTTTTATTATATTTTTACACCTCGTCGGCGGTATCGGGCGTGTCGGCGGGGTATTTGTCGCGAAGTGCCTGCGGGACCATCGCGCCGAATGAGATATACGGATAAAAAACACCCTCGGCGTTTGAGATAAATATGTCCCTGTCTTTGTTGAGAACCGCGACCGCCTTGCTTGTCAGCGTAAAATCGTACACATTTTCGCGTATTTTAACAGGCTTTGCAAGCGTTTCACCCTCTGTGCCTGCCGCCTTATGTCCCGTGTTGTCGCCCCAGACGTAAAGCTCGCCCGAGTATGTCAGCGCGGCGCAGGTGCCGCCGTTTATTTCGATTTTATCGACCCCGCTCATTATCGGCACAAGCTCCGCCTTAAACTCGTCTCCGCCGTTGCCAAGCTGCCCTTTTGCGTTTGTCCCCGCCGTGTAAAGCTCTCCGTTTACAGCCAGCACCAGCGTAAAGTAGTTGCCTGTTTTCACATCCTTGACCCCCTGCATAACCCGGGTTATCTCGGTTGTGGACATGGCGTTTTTGTTTGCAAGCTGCGAATAGGAATTATCCCCGCAGGCGTAGAGCGTGCCGAATTTGTCAATTATCATCGCGTGTGTGTCCGAAATATCCGCCGCGGCGACGTTGTCCATTATAAATACAGGCTCCTGCTTGTTTTTGGTCGTGGTGTCGCAAAGCTGCCCGTATTCGTTAAAGCCCATTGCATAAAGCTCGTCGTTTTCCGTCACGTAGAAAAGCGAGTTTGACGTAAGCGCGCAGGAGCGCACGTTTTTGGCAATCGTTTTTGAGTTGAAGCTCACCGTTTTACCGTCGTATTTGGAATAGAGCAGGTATCCGTCAAGCGTCAGCCTCCCATCGTTAAAAAGCTCCGCCCTCAGCGTTTTTTCACCGCCGATAAACGCGGCGTCGTTTGCAAATGTGACAAATTCCGGCGCGCTTCCCTCTTCTTTTCGGAGTATAAACGCGTCGTTTTTCCCGTTTGCAAAATATACGTCCTCTCCCTGTGAAAACAGCCTGTCGGGCAGCAGAGGATATGCCTTTACCGAGTCGGTTTTTTCAAGCTCGCTCACATATTTTTCAGGCAGGTCGTATTTTTTCACCCTGTCGAATATCTTGATATCCTGCTGTTTTATAAAAATAATGGCAAATACAGCGGACGCGATAAAGCATACGGCGGTTAAAAAGCCCAAAAGCTTTTTGCCCTTTCCGGCTTTTTTGCGTTTTTTCCTTCGCGCCGCCGTGATGTAGAAAAGCAAAAACAACAGTGCGGCGATTAAAAAAATAACAGATGCGTACAGCACATTATCCTCCTTTTACCGATACGAGCGTGTCAAAGCTGTTTCTGCCGCCGCCGCGACCGAGCTGCATGGAGTCGTCATAGCCGCACGCGCTGACCTTTCCGTCTGTTTTGAGTAAAATGGTGTGAAGTCCGGAAACGGCGATATCGGCAACGTCGCTTGCCACCTTTTTCGGCGCAGACGTGGATTTTGTGTCGCCGTCGCCCAACTGACCGACGTTGTTTTGCCCCCAGGCGTAAAGCTCGCCGCCTTCGTTTATGGCGTATGCCGAGCATTTTGCCGCAAAGACGCGGCTTATCCCTGAAAGCGCGGGATGAACCTCCGCCCTGTCCTGCCCGACCGTCCCGCCAAGCTGACCGTAATCGTTTGCCCCGCGAAGGCTCAGTGTGCCGTCCTCGAAAAGCAGCATTGTAAACTCGTCGCCTGCGGCGATGTCCTTTACTCCTTTTGACAGCGAAATGGGAGAATTTACCGATTTTTCCTCACCCTCAAGCTGACCTGAGGTGCAGCACCCGAAACCGACCGCCTCCCCGTCGCGCTGTAAAGCTATGGTAAAGGTCGCCTCACAGCACACTTTTGAGACGTTGCCGAGAACGGCGACAGGCTCGCTTTTGTCTTCGTTGTCGTATGCGCCGAGCTGACCGAACGCGCCAGCCCCGCACATATACAGCTTGTTGTCGCCGCCGATATATCCCATTGTCGTTTCTGACATCGAAAAGTCGGAAACGTCGCTCGCGATGAGCCGAAGCTGCCCTTCCTGCGCGTCGTTTTGCGGAAGCGGCGCGCCGCCCGTGCCGTAAAGCTCGCCGTCGTTTGTCAGAATAAGCAGCGCGTCTTTGGTGGAGAGAGCTTTTTTCACGTTTTTGTATATAACGCCGCGCGGCTCGTTTTCAAGCTGCGGGACAAGCTGTCTGCCCCAGCAGTAAAGGTCGCCGTTTTCGGCGACAACAAAGCTGCAATCATCGCCCGCAAAAACGCTTTTTACAGCGGCGTCTATGATTTTCGGCTGGTCCTGCGCGCCCGTTTCATTTATTCCGCTGTGCGAGTATTTATAGTTTTGAATAATAACCGGAATGTTGTCATATGCAATAATTGTCATCACCACGGCTATAACAAGCCCCACAAGCATCCCGATTGTCTTTCTTGAGGGGGAGGGAAGCCGTGACAGCGCGTAAATAATGGGGTTTGTCTGCATATTGTCCTTTCGCTTCGACGGTAAAAAGCAGACGATAACAAGCCCGACGACGCCTAAAAACAGACCGAGAACGCCCCATGCTCTGCTGCGCCGCTTAAGCTGTGCAAGACGCGCCGAAAAAAACGTGCTGAAAATAATCATAAGCAGCACGGCAAAAACAACGATTACGGCAATACCAAATTCGTTCAAAGCGACGCTCCTTTTTTTATTCTAATAATAATATAATAGAATTTTCACCGATTTACAAGCTTTTTTTGACAATAGAGCATTTTTAAGCCTGAATAAATCGCCGCCTTATTCAAAAAATAAACAGTAAGAAGGTGATGACGATGAAAAAAGCAGTTGCGATAATTTTAGTATTCGCGCTATGCGCCGGATTATATATCGGTCTTCAGCCGGATGAATATTCGTTTTATACCGATGAGCAAATACAGCTTTCCGACCCGATGCTGTCGCTTGACCTCGGCAGCGCCGAGACGGCGGCTGCGGCGACCGAAACGGGCGGACTCAGCCAGGGCAGATACAAGGCGAAAATCAAGCTTTTCGGTATGCTGCCGATAAAAACGGCGGAGATAAGCGTGATAGAAAAAAAGCGGCTGGTGCCGCTCGGCGTGCCATTTGGCGTTAAGCTGTATACAGAGGGCGTGATAGTGGTGGACATTACCGATTTTGTCCACGGCGGCAATGTGTATAACCCCGCCTATGCCGCAGGCATAAGAGAAGGGGATATAATACTCAGCTATAACGGAGTTGAGATAAAATCAAACGAGGAGCTGATAGAGCAGGTCAAAAAGAGCGAAGGCGCGCCGCAAAAGGCGGTAGTGATTCGCAACAACCTGCGCTTTGAAACGGATATAACCCCCGTGACCGACGACAGCGGCGGCGGCTACCGCATCGGTCTTTGGGTGCGAGACAGCACCGCAGGGATTGGTATGCTCACCTATTACGACCCCGAAGCCACGACGCTTGCGGGGCTCGGACACTCGATATCGGACAGCGACACGGGGCTTATAATGCCTGTTTCAAGCGGCGAGATAGTCAGCGCGAAAATAGAGGGCGTGGTCAAAGGAACGGCGGGTACGCCTGGAGAGCTTTTGGGTTCTTTTGAACAAAATTCCGTGCTGGGAATTTTGAC
This sequence comes from uncultured Clostridia bacterium, assembly GCA_947627315.1. Classification (GTDB taxonomy): domain Bacteria; phylum Bacillota; class Clostridia; order Oscillospirales; family QAKW01; genus RGIG9041. The sequence goes on from CANQVN010000007.1 coordinate 19,705, forward strand.
CGACAATTCCGAAACGGGGCTGAAAGCGGCGTGTGTTACCGACAGGTTTTCGGGGATGGACGACTGTGAAATCGCACTTAAAAACGAGATAACGACAGGCGCCGCCGAGATAATCTGCTGTGTCGACGGAGATACCAGCGAGCGCTACGATATAGAGATAGTCAAGATAAATAACAACCTGCATGAGACCAAAAATATGGTGATAAAAATAACGGACAAAAAGCTTTTGGAACGCACCGGCGGCATCGTTCAGGGTATGAGCGGCAGTCCGATAATCCAAAACGGAAAGCTTGTGGGCGCCGTCACCCACGTCCTTGTGTCCGACCCGCAAAAGGGCTATGCCATTTTCCTTGAAAATATGCTGTTGAAATAAAATCCGCCGCCCGCAGGTTTGCGGGCGGCGTTTAATATTATTTTACGTTTATCGTAAGCTCGTTTGAAACGGCAAAGCTCTCACCGTCAGACATTATCGCCGGCTCCGCCTTAAACTCGCCGGGGACTGCGGCGTAGCAGGTTATGCTTTTGTTGATGAGTCCGCTGCTGTCAAAGTAGAGCGTCACCTCGCTCCCGCTTTGCAGATTGTCCGAGTGTATGCCCATCGGCTTTAGGCTGTACGGAAGCTTTACCTTGACACATCCGTTCATTTGCGCGGGCTGCTTTGCGTGTATTGAAATTTCGGCGCACTTTCCGCTTTCAAACTCGCCGATAACGCTCATGGTAAACTCAACTCCCTCAAGCATTTTGCTCTTGTCAAGGTCTTTGATATAAGCGTCGCCCGTCACCGTCATCACGTTTGCGCCTTTTTCGCTTTCAAAGCGCGTCTGAGCTATTTCGTCGTAGGGCAGTATTATCGTCGCATAGCCTATGCGCGGGTATGAGACGCTCTCGGTGCTGCCGTCCGCATGAGTGATTTTCACGCTGTTTTCACCTGAAAGAATCGGGAAATAGTCCTTTACAAACGAGGTTAAAACAATGCCTTTTTCGCCTGTGACATTTTCGGCGGAGTTTACCGTCTTAACAAGCTCCTTTGCCTCCGGCGCGCCCAATTTCAGCGCGAGCATGGCGGCAAGCTCTGTCATTTTCTCCGTGTTGTAGGGCGTGTCGGAGGTAAGCCGGGTCACGCCGTTTTCGCTTTTGAACTTACCCTTTACATATTTGTCGTAGATATTCAAAGCGTGCGTTCTGTCGCCCGAGTAGGCGTAAGCCAGCGCAAGGCAGATAAGCTGTTCGTCCGTGCCGTTTGCGACCTGCTTTTCGATTTCGGGAAGCTCGGCGAGCACCGGCTCTCCCATCGCCGCCATCGCCCAGTAGATATACAGCATCTGCTCCGTTGTCGGCGGGGTCGCCAACACGTCGTTGAAGTAGGAGATAAGAGTGTAGCTTTCCACAAGCTCCGATGCGACAGACGCAATCCATGCCGCGTTTTCGACAGAAGCGACGTCCTTGTCGGAAAAAATGCTGAACCCGTCGTCCGCGATAAAGCTTAGCACCCTGCTTTTGTCGTATTGGGTAAACTCCCCGTCGTTTTCAAAGAAGGCTTTCGCCGCGGCGGACGCTATGACGTTTTCCAGTCGCGTGCTGTCGTCCGTCAGCATCGATGTTGCGACCGACATGAAAAACTCCTGCTCCTCATCGTGGATGTTGATATTAAGGTCGGTGAGATAGCGGTTGGAAAGCTCGGTGCTTTGCCCGATAACTACGCTCTCGTTCACTCTGACACCGTTGTACCCCTCCGCGACGGTAATGGTGCGCCGCACCGCGTCGCGCTGCGTGCCGAATGTTCCCGATACTGTCAGCGTATACTCGCCCTTTTCAAGCTTGCCGAAGCTGCAAAACTGCGTTGTGTTCACCTGCGCCGTGCGCGTCTCTGTCGATATGATTTTGCCGTCCTTTGCAAGCTCTATTGTGAGCGCGCAGTCTCCGATTTTCCCGATGGCGGAAGTCTTTATCGGGAAGGTCGCGTCGTCCGTCTCTTTAATTTTGCATTCCGAGCCGGTGCTGATATAAAACTCTTTTGTCGACGGCAGCTTTACACTGCCCTCGCCGACCGTCACGTCGCTGTCATAGCCCTCGACCGAAACTATCCAGCTTGTGATGCTGTCCGGCAGGGTAAAGGAGACGGTGGCTTTTCCGTCCTTTCCCGTTTCGACTTTTTCAAAATAAGGCGTGTCCTCAAAGTCGTCTCTTACATAGTCGTCGCTTCCGCCGGCGCCTCCCATTCCGCCTTCAATCGCATCTTCAGCCATATCATAAGTATCCTCTGTCAGCTTAAAGTAGCTCGAACTGGTGCGGGCGATGCTGCCAAGATAGGTGCGCGAACAGTAGACGCTGTCGTATATGTTCCCGCGGTTTCCCGCCAGCTTTTCAAGCGCGCTGTCAATCGCGTTTACCGAAAGGACGGCGTCTGCCGGCTTACCGTTCGGGTCGGTCGCTTCAATGTCAAGCGTCACATTGTCTTTCGGACTGTATTTTTGCTTGTCGGCGGTTATTTTTATATCGAGCATTTGCCTCTTTTCGCTTATCGTAAGCGTTTCTATAGGGACTGTTTTGTCGCCGTCAAAGTACGCGCCGACAAGCACGCAGTCGGGCGCAAATTCCTTTGTAAATTCAAAGGACGCGCCGCTTGACAGGTCGAAGACCTCGTTTTTGACGATGTCGCCGTTTGCAACGGTGAGCAGCAGCTTTCCCGAATTTAAATATTTGCCGTTTCCGTCATAGTCGGTGCAGAGTATATTTACCTTGACGCTGTCGCCCGCGGCATATTCGTCCTTGTCCGTTTCAATCGTGTAGGGGTCTTCGCCGATGTAATCGAAAAGCCTTTCGCCGCTCGCGTCCGCGCTGAACCCCAGCCTGCCGGTGCCGCCGTCGGCAAACAGCAGGTAGTAATATCTTATCATGGGGTCGTCGCTTTCTTTTTTCTCAAGCGTCAGCGTGCCGTTTTCGGTTTTTTGCGTGTAGCTGCTGCATTTTTCCTCATAGGAGTGGTAGGTATAGCTGCGCTCCGTTTCCATTGTTATAGGGTTGTACCATGAGTTTGACTGCTCCTTTTCCGTAACGGTGCGCCACAGCTCGACTGTCACCTCGGCGTCGTAAATCTCGCCCTTATAAGATTCTGCCGTCGGATAGTCGTATTCATTCTCATATTTCGTGTCGAAGTTTATCTTGTAAAGGGTCGCCTTTATTCCGCTGTCGCCGATATCGGTAATCGCCGTGATGTCCGTGGGGAATACCCACACGCTTGCATACTCCTCAAGCGACGTTCCGTCCGGCTGAGTTACCGTAAAGTCGGCTTGTATGAACCCTCCGCCGATGTTGACGCCGTATTCGTTGTAGGGGTTATAGCGCGCCGTCTGCGTGAATGTGACTTTTCCGTCCTTGTCGGTGGTCGCCGTCTGCCGGCTGTTGAAATTCACCGTAACGCCGGCGGCGGGCATACCGTCAAAGGTGAACACCTTTGCATTGTAGGTTATCTGTTCGCCGTCGCGGTAAAGCTTTTTGTCGGTCGTTACCGTCATATCGTAGGCGGGAAGCACATAGTCGTAAATTGATATCGACTCGGTGTAAAGCACGTCGTTTCCGCTCATAAGAGAAATGTTCGGAAAATCGGCAAGCAGGTGCCGTGACAGCTCTATTTCGCATGTGAACGCGCCTCTGCCGTCTTTTTCAACGTTATAATACCTGTCGTCCCAGCTCGTGTATATTCTGAGATTGTCAAGCGGCGCGGCGTCGGTGTTGCGCGGAAGTGTAAAGCCAAATATCTTTACAGTGTCTCCCGGGCGGTAAATTTCACTGTTTGTTTGAAGGTAGCTGTAATAGTCGATGTCAAGCTGCGCGTTTTCCTTGGAATACGGGGGATTGAGCATCGCGACGTAAGGAGTGCCGCCGTTTTCCACGGTGAGCGCCGCGCGCTTTTCCGAGTATTCGTTCCCGCTTATTGTAACTACTCCGTCTTTATCGGTTTTTCCCTTGTTTTTGTTCAAAGTCACGGTCGTTCCCGAAACGGGCGCGCCCGTGGCGGAGCTTGTCGCCCACACCGTGCAATCGTCTATCGACCAGACGGTGTATACCGAAATATCGTTTACCTGAAAAGCGTGGTAAAGCGTTTTTCCGTTGTAATCTATCGCGGAGATGTAATACCCCTTTTCATAGGTGTGCGGATATGCCACATATTTGTAAGATAAACCGCTCGATGTGTTATCAGCATTGCCTGTAAAGCTTTCGACCTTGTCACTTTCTTTGAGCCTGCCGGCGAGCATCCCTGAGACTATGGGGTAACCGAAATATTCGTCCTGAAGCTCAAGGAAGGTCTCAGCGTCCTTTATTTTGTATACGTCCACGTTGATGGAATCGTAATTGTCTGTCTCCGCATATCTGGCTCTGATTGCGGCATACGGAACCTTGTCCGGCGAAAAGCAGTTGCTTGTAAGACCCCTGCCGTAAACGACGTACGCGCTTTGCTCGTAGTCCATAGCATAGAAGGAAAACGTGTAGTCCTCGCCCAGCGTCTCGCCGCTTTTACAGGAAAGCCCGCCGTCCACCGTCACGGTGTAAAGCGTATTTTTTTCAAACGGCTCGGTTGGCGTAAAGCTCCATTTTCTGCCGTAGTGATTGAATTTGCCCGGAATTTCGGGATAAATCTTAAAATGACTTTCAAAATTTTCCACGTCGGCGTGTGAAAATTCAATTGTAACAGCGCCCGTGTCTGCGTCCAATCTCTCATAATTCGGCGTGCGGGACAGGACGCGAAAGCTGTCGTCTGTCTGAAACGCCCAGGAGTATACCGTCCTGCCGCCGACCACCGCGCCGACGGTGTAAACGGCGCCTTTTTCCGCCTGCATGGGGGTCACCTCGAATTTGTTGCCGGACAGTTTTTTAACGCTGTAATCGACGTTCGGCGTAATCTCAAAAACGCTGCGAAACTGCTCCTCGCTCATCGCGTTTTCGGTCGTCACCTCAAACGACGAGCCGTCCGAAATCCGCCCGCCGCTCACCCCGTCGGCACGAACGGCGTTTATCGGGCTTATGCCGATAAGCTCCTGCGGCAGGTCGCACGCGGTCGCCGTCGGCATATTCATTATGCCGAAATATGCGCCGGTCGCGACGACGCCTATCAGAAGTACCGCCGCCGTCACCCCCGCGACGATTTTTATCATAACGTTGTTTCCCGCTCTCAAAGCCCGCGCGCGTATTTTTTCTTTGTTCGGCTTGTTTTTTTCAAACGCGGACTGTAAAAACCGATTAAATTTCATAATTGTCACCTTCCCGTGTATTCGCTCGTAAACTTTTCGCGTATCTCGTAAAGCAGCCTGTAAATACAGTTGTTAAGCGTGCTTTGCGGCGCCGTAAGACGCTTTGAAATGTCCGATAGGGGATAGCCGAGGTAAAATCGCATGATAAAAGCTCTGCGGCTTAGCTCGTCCTTGCCTTCGACGTAACGGAGTATCCTGTCAATAAGCATTCTGGACGCCGCCTGCCGCTCCGTCAGGTTGATTTCCGTTTGAAGCAGCGAGTTTATCATCGCTTCGGCATCCGTGTCGGTCGCCGCCGCGATGTCCTCGTACAGCAGCTCGTCCTGCGGCTTTTTGACGTAATACCTTTTTACAGAATTTTTAAGGCAGGTGAAAAAGTAGCCGCGGATATTCTCGATGTCGTTCTCTCCGCTTTTTAAAAGCCGCCTGTATACCGACGTGTAGGTGTCCGACAGAATATCCTCCGCCTGCGAAAATTTTCCCGTACATTCCAGCACATAGGCAAGCGCGTTGTCGTATGTGTCGTCGTACAGCTTATTGAAAATATCCTCGGCGACCCGCTTTTTCATGGGCTATCCCTCCCTGATTTATAAGAGTGGGGAAGTGAACGTTTTTTATCAGAAATTTGTCATATCTGCAAATTCCGCGTAGATTTTATCGTTGCCGGCGGCGATGGCGCTTGTGTGGGAGATGCTTATACTCCGCCCTTTTTCCGCTTTTATAACGCCGCCCGCCTCGGTGAGTATCACCGCTCCCGCCGCAAAGTCCCAGGGCGACAGAATATGCTCGAAAAACAAATCGCACCTGCCCGCCGCGATATAGCAGATGTCAAGCGCGGCGGAGCCTGTGCGGCGCACGTCCGCGATAAACGGAAATATCGCTTTCAGCGTATCAAACGTCTTTTGGGACAGCTCCGGGTAGTAGGGCGACGAGCCGAACAGAACGAGCGAGTTTTCAAGCCCGCTTTTTGTCACCTGTATTTTCTTTCCGTTCAAAAACGCGCCGCTCCCGCGGACGGCGGAAAACATCTCGTCTCTGTACGGGTCGTACACAACGCCGATAATCGGCTCGCCATTTTCCGCATATGCGATTGAAACGCAGCTGTGATTGCAGCCGTGTATAAAGTTGGTCGTGCCGTCTATCGGGTCGACTATAAAAAGCTTTCCGCCGGTCACGCTGTCATATCCGTTTTCCTCGCCCATAAAAGCCGCGTCCGGCAGCAGGGCGGACAGCCTTTCCATTATAAAATTCTGTACCGCAAGGTCGCACTTTGTAACAAAATTGCCCTTGCCCTTTTCGGTAAAGCCGCGCTCGGCGGACTCAATAATCAGCTTTCCGGCAAGCCTTGCCGTCTTTTCGATTTCTTTTATCATATTTCCTCCGTAAATACCGTCTTTTAAATCATATAAAAAAAGACAAAGCCTGTCAATATGAAAATAAATTGTAAAAACTATTTATTTATTTTCGGATGTATGTTATAATAAACATATTTGATTGTAAGGATAGGTGGAAAATGCTTGTTTTGGGGATAGACCCCGGCTACGCCACTGTCGGCTACGGCGTGATTGAGACGGACGGGGTGCGGTTCAAAACAGTCGATTACGGCGCTGTCACGTCGCCCGCGGGTATGCCGTTTGCCGACAGGCTTGCGGTTGTGTACGACGGGGTGAGCGAGCTTTGTCAAAAGTATAAGCCGGACGCCGCCGCGGTGGAGGAGCTGTTTTTCAACACCAATATCACCACCGGCATCGCCGTGAGTCACGGCAGGGGAGTTATCCTGCTCGCGGTGAGAAAAAGCGG